>JAISNI010000078.1 GCA_031276295.1 Treponema sp. | reverse complement strand
CGGCAAACACCAAAGGGTTCCATTACCGGCGGCGGGTAATTACCCCCCCCCCCCCCCGAAGGAGCGGTTTTGGAAAAGCAAAGAATAACCAAGGCCATAGGAATCCAATAATAACTTGCATATCGAAACCTCTGGGGGACTTTGTCTGACACAAACACCATCAGTATTAAAAACCCAAGCGCCGTTATTTCAACAAATGATGCAAGACCTTTCTTTTGCAAGAAAAGAAAAAACCTGTTTTTTGTTTTATCTGCATATAATTTTTCCCAAAGATGGAACAAACCGATACCTATCATAAAATCAATAATTCTCAAATACGGGCTTATATAAAACAATGGGTGAACATATTCCTCCGGAATGATAGAAATCACAACAAAATAGCAAACCAATATAGCAAAACAAAGCAATACCCGCCCAATTCTTCGAATTTTTTGCAGACAGTATATCAAAACCGGAAACATCACATAGAAAAACAATTCATCGGAAATACTCCAGGAGACCGCATTAAATGAAAAATAATATGAACGACTGGGAACAAAACTTTGCAACAATGATATGTTGAACAACATTTGAGTCCAAGGGAATGAAATGTCATGACGAAGCGTGTCCCTCAGTACAAGCAAAGCAACAAATAAGAATGTGATACAATGCAAAGGATATATACGGGCAATTCTGGCAACAAAAAATTCTTTTTTCGATATGGTTTTATCCGCTATTTTTTGTGCGTATTTATACGAAATAACAAATCCACTTAAGATAAAAAAGAATTCTACGCCGATATCCTTCATAAAAAATTGGTTTTTCCCCTATAACATAATGCGACAAAAACACGCAAAGAGCAAATAAAAATCGCAACGAAGTAAGGGGCTTTATCATTTATCAAGCTCCCCGATTTTCCTAGTTTTCCACTCTAAAAATTCCTCATACTCCCGGATATAATCTTCCGCATCATACTCGCGGGAAGCCAATACCAGACAAATAGATCCGGAAGAAAATCCCTGTTCCGCAGCCCAGATGCCCGGCGGAATATGCAGCCCGTAATATGGACGATTTAACAGAACCGTCCTCTTGTTTTTCCCGTCATCAAGAACAACTTCAAAGGCTCCTCCGGCGGCAACAAGAAATTGATGGCAGCTTTTATGCGCATGGGCGCCCCTTGATTCCCCGCCCGGTATATCATAAAGATAAAATACCCGTTTAGGACTAAACAGTATATGCTTATTATTTTCAACAACAGTTAAATTGCCTTTCTCGTCAGGATGTTTATCCAGCTCAATGTAGGAACAATCATATACAGAACTTCGCTTCATATAGTTTTTCTCATGTCACAAAATTCATCATAGTTCCTAATATAATCATTTTCATTATATTCGGTACAGGATACGATCAAGGCCAGGGAATTGGTTGAAAAATTATTCATCTCCCGCCAGTACATTTTTGGCACATATAAGCCATAATAAGAGCGGTTTAAGCTATAAACGGTTTTCTTCTGCCCGTCGTCAAGGACTACATCGAAGCTGCCGGAAAGGGCCACGACAAATTCCTCGTTTTCCCTATAGGCATGGCCGCCCCGGGCTTCCCCGCCAGGCACATCGTAGATCCAATAGGTCCGTTTGATTTCAAAAGGTATTTGATTGTTGTTTTCAAAAAAAGACAGGTTGCCCCGTTTGTCCGGAATTTTGGGGAGTTTTACTATTTGAGGAAATTGTATCATATTATACATTTTCTTGTTATACCCAAGTTCATTATTATTTATGCAACATCTTCCCATGTTAAGACACACTCAGAAATAACACTCCCCGCCTGCCTTCATCCCGAGATTCTATACTACCAAAAAACCGAACCATGCGCCGAAACAGCATTGGAACGGATATTCCAGTTGCTGTCTACGCCGCCTGCATCCCTGTTTCAGTTACCCGAAAGCAAAGAGCGGACTCCAATAACGAAAAAGCCGACAATCCTCCCTGGGACTCCGGCTTTCTTTGAGAAATTAAGTTATAAGTAGATTGTCTATCTAAGAGATTACAATATGAGGATACGGATCGGATCGGATCGGATCGGATCGGATCGGATCGGATCGGAATTCACACTGAACACTGGCATCAAATCATACTCCAAAAGCTCCTTAAACCCCTAAGGGGAGGAGCTAAAATAACCATACACAAAAAAAATAAATACGTCAAGGTCAAAACACAGAATAAACACGGTTTTTATCAAAATCTTTCACCATTCGGGATAAATTTTTTGTTATCCAACCTTCAAGCCATTACAAACATCCCCAAGACTGAAATCCGGTCTTCAGGGTATCAGTCTTCCCTCATTCACCATCTTCCGCGCCCGGGCCCCGTTTGCTATGTCGTCAAGCACTTTTGTCTCTTCGGCAAGCATAGCCCCGCGGTATTCCGTTTCCCGTTTTTCCCGTATCTTATCGATTACCTTCCGGTCGCGGGATGCTTCAAGATAAATACCGCGCTTCTCTTCAACCTTCTGTTCGGCCTTTGCCGCTTCCGACTGGAGCCGCTCCCTTGCCATATCCAGGCGCGTTATGTATAGATCGTAGGTAATTAATTCCCGTATGCCGTATTCAGTGGAATAACGATTCTCCCTGGCCCGGTAGGTTTCCCATGCAACGGAAGCGATGTCGTTTTCGATTAAAGTCAGGACGCCGACAGCCCGTCCAAGATCAATTTCAGTTTCACGTTCACGGTATTTTCGTAATTCAAGAATCTTTTCCAGGCTGAATTTAAAACGTTTCATTATTGATTACCGGGCGCAAAGGCATTAATATCAGGAAGATCCAACAGATCAGGGGGCATGCCGGAAATATCCCCGAAGATAGTATCGGCGGCAGACTTATTAAGTACGCCGGCAGGATTGCCCGCGTTTGCAGCGGATGAATACGCTTTTTCAGCGCCGCCGCTGCCGGACGCGGGAGGGATGAGATCGTTTCTATGGGTTAGCTTTAACGCCTCCGTGTCAAGAATATCCCCGTCGTCAAATGTTTCGTTCTTTTTAGTATCCGGTAAAATACTGTTTAGAATTATCTTCCGTAAAAATTCGGTACGTTCTTCTTCAGGAATGGCAATACCGGCAATTTCCCCCATGCGCGTCAGGGTTTCTTCTATCGGAGATTTTTCCTTTACGTCTTGAACCAGAAACGCTTCAATCGCCTCGTGTTTTGCAATCGCCTCGTCAATGGCGGGATTCGAGCCGCCGTGATACGCGCCTACATTGATAAGATCTTCAGCCTCGGCATAGACGGCCATATTCCGCCGTATGATGCCGGCAGCCTTATCGGTAGCCGGCCCTGAAATATTCGGCGCTAAACGAGAGATGCTTGCAAGCACATCAATGGCAGGATAATGGCAACGCTGGGCAATGGCCTTTGAAAGCACAATATGCCCGTCGAGTATGCCCCGTACCGTATCGGTAACCGGTTCGTCAAGATCGTCGCCGTCCACAAGCACGGTATAAAAGGCGGTGATGCTCCCCTTGCCGGAAGTACCGGAACGTTCAAGCAATTTAGGCATAGAGTCGAACATACTCGGCGTATATCCGCGTGTCGCGGGAGGTTCCCCCGATGCAAGGCCAATCTCGCGCTGGGCCCGCGCAAAACGCGTTACCGAATCGAAGAGCAGCATAACGTCAAGGCCCTGATCCCGAAAGTACTCGGCTACCGCGGTTGCCGTATAAGCGCCGCGGATACGCGCTAAAGGCGGCGAATTAGACGGGCTTACCACCAGGACGCTGCGGGCAAAACCCTGCGGCCCCAAATCCCTTTCAATAAAATCGTTTACTTCACGGCCCCGCTCGCCTATGAGCGCAACCACGTTCACGTCGGCATTGGTGTTCCTGGCTATCATCCCCAACAGCGTCGATTTCCCTACACCCGATGCGGAAAAAATACCCATCCTCTGGCCGCGGCCCACTGCAAGAAGCCCGTCTATAGCCCGCACGCCGGTGGCTATTCGTTCCTTTATCAATTTACGGGAGAGGGGATTGGGAGGATTTGCCATGGCGGGATAATAGACACTTGACTCAACTTCGCCTTTGCCGTCTATAGGATATCCCAGTACGTCAAGCACTCTGCCCAAGAGCTTTGAAGAAACCGGAATCTTTAACTGCGATCCTGATGCAATGACACGGTTCCCAACTTCAATGCCGTTAATTTCATTAAAAGACATAAGCTGGACCGTATCATCACGCAAGCCTATAACTTCGGCCAGTATCTGCCTTCCGCTCTTGGGCGATTCAATGCGGCATATTTCACCGATTATAGCGGCGGGGCCCCTGCTCTCAATTAGAAGCCCCTGTACCTTTGAGACCCTGCCTATACACTTAATCGGATCAACTTCTTCCGTTACTTCAAGATATTTTGAAAATACCGAGCCCATTTATCACACGCCTTCGTTTATAACTTGAGTCTTTGCCCTGCCTTTGATGGGCGAAATCTCAAGTATCTTGGTTTCAAGTTCTCCAAGCTGGCTTGCAATACGCGCGTCAATTTCGCCAAAATCCGTCTCTATAATACAGCCTCCCTGATCGACGGTCGAATCTTCAACTACCTGAATAGATTTGGCGCCTTCAACCAGCGTTATAAATTCTTTTATGTGTTCGGTGGAAAGTTTTACATCCGCCATATTAACACGGATAATGATGTTTCCTCTGCCCTTTACTTTCCTCAATGCCTGAACCACGTTAGAAATAACTATATTACGTTGATTTTCAGAGATAACTTTTATAACCTTACGCGAAATTAAAAGCACCAGATCGATTATTTCCTGTTCGGTTTCCGCAAGTATCTCGGCGCGTTTGTTCTGAGCCCGCTCAAGTACGGTCCGGGTCCGTTGGATAAGCCGCTCAACCTCGGCCCTGCCTTCGGTAAATCCCGCTTCCCTGCCGACGGTACGCCCGCTCTCCTCCGCTTCTTTACGCTCGATTTCAAACGCAGAACGAGCGGAAGCCTCGATCTCCCTCGCTTTCTGCCGAGCCTCTTCAATTATCTTATCGGCCTTGTCCTGGGCCTGCTGCTTAAGCACCTGCGCTTCATCCGTCTTACGCTTCACTTCCTGAAAAGCCGATTCTTCGGCTTCCTTGATAATACCGTCCGCTTCGGCCTTTGCGGAACGGATCATGGCTTCCCGTTCGGCGTCCCAGTGCTCGCGGAATTCCTCGGCCTCACGCCGAAGGTCGTCGGCGGTAGGGCCGGAAAATTCCTCCATAGCCGCCACTTCTTCCCGCTCCTCCTCAACCGGAGAAAGATACGCCAATTCCGGATATGAAGTCGGAGGATCAAGAATCACTTTTGTGTCGATTAACGCAACCTCCACAGGTCTAAAAACCGCTTTTGCCACAATCTATTCCTTACTATTCCTGTATACTAGACTACAAGCTCGTCCTCACCCGAACGGGCAACTACTATCTCGCCGGTATCTTCCAAGTGCCGGATAATTGATACGATCTTCTGCTGGGATTCTTCCACGTCTTTAAGCCGTACCGGCCCCATATACTCCATGTCTTCTTTGAGCATCCCCGCGGCACGCTTGGACATATTGCGGAATATCTTGTCCTGTACTTCCGTATCAACGGATTTAAGGGCCTTCGCCAATTCCTGCGAATCGACTTCACGCATAACCTTCTGAATTGCCCGGTCGTCAAGCATAACAATATCTTCAAACACGAACATACGCTTCTTGATCTCTTCGGCAAGTTCCGCGTCTTCGTCTTCCAGTTGTTCAATGATATACTTTTCCGATGCACGATCAACCAGGTTAAGTATCTCGACAATACTTTCCACACCGCCTGCCGCGGTAAAGTCTTCGCTTGACAGGGTAGAAAGTTTCTTTTCCAAAACCCGCTCCACTTCCCGCAGTACTTCGGGGCTTGTCCTGTCCATCTTCGCAATACGCCGGGCAACATCGCTCTGTACTTCCTGGGGAAGATTCTGCAGTATGGTAGACGAAGCCTTGGGTTCAAGGTATGCAAGGATAAGTGCAATGGTCTGCGGATGTTCCTGTTGGATAAAGTTAAGAAGATGCGTCGGATCGGTACGCCGGATAAAATCAAAGGGACGTACCTGGAGGCTGCTTGTCAGCCGGTTTATTATATCAATTGCCTTCTGGCTGCCCAAAGATTTTTCCAGGAGTTCACGGGCATAATCAATACCTCCGGTAGAGATAAACTGATTGGCCATCATGAGTTCCTGGAACTCTTGCAGTATAGCGTCTTTCTGCGCGGGCTCTATGGTTTCAAGCCGTGCAATCTCAAAGGTCAGAGTTTCAATTTCATCTTCACGCAGATACTTGAATATCTCTGCCGATATTTCCGAACCGATAGTTACCAGAAATATAGCAGCTTTCTGTCTACCGGTATTCTCGGTCTTTACTTTCTTCTTTGAAGAACCTGCCGCCGCGCCTGAAGTTCCGGATGTGCTTGAACTCTTAGCCATATACTATTCCTCCAGAAGCCATGTTCTGATAAGCTGGGCAACATCTTCCGGATGTTCCCGCGCCATATTTGCTACCGCTTCCTGTAATTCCATACGGGTGCGTTCTTCAACGGATATGGATACATCAACGCCTTCCTCTTCGGCATTCATCAGGGCCTGTTCCCTCAGGGCCTGTTCGCGCCGGGATCGTTCCTCTTCGGCAAGTCTGCGCCGTCTTTCCCTTTCCCGCGAGATAAGCCTAAAGAGAACAAAGGCAATCAGCAGGAAAACAAGACCCGAAAGGAATAACAGAATCATAGTTTGCGATTGTTTCTGCCTGAAATAAGCCGCATCCTCATCCTGAAACTGCTTGGTTCTGTCAATGCGTATATTCTGTACCGTTACCGCATCCCCGCGGGCGGCGTTAAAACCGATACCGTTCTGAATCAACAACTGGGCAGCCCGCAGTTCATCGGCAGACAGAGGGATATAGTCGCGGTCTATCGAACCGTCGGGAAGCTGAATAGGCTCGTTCTTTTCATTGTACTTCCACTTCCATACCCCATCTATATTTACCGATACCGTCAGGCGGTCGATACTCGGGCTCTTTATTTCTTCGGTTTTACGGCTGCTGATCTCTTCATTTATCTGAAGCGTTTCCTGGGTTACCTTACCAAAGAGGTTTTGCATATCCTTCATAACGGGAGGGGTCTGTCCTTCAACACCGGCAGGACCTTCGGGATTAAACCCCGAACCTTCCCAGTTAGTCTGCGAAGTCGCCTTGGACCGGGTAATTGAAGGAACCATCTGCGAATCGTCATAGGGCAGCCCGGGCGTGCGCTGTTTAAGCATCGTCGGCAGGAACTCTTCGGAACTGACGGACTTCTTCGACATATCCATTTCTATTTTGATATTAAGATCCCTTACACGGTCGGCGGTATATATCTTCTGTAAGGATTCCAGTATTATAGCCCGGTACTTGTTCTCCAGGCTGGCGATGATCTTGTTCTGTCTTTCGATCTGGCCTAAACGCTCAAAATCTTCAAGACCCGCAAAGTCATTGAGCACATTGCCTGCGTTATCGGTTATGACGATGTTTTCATCCCGGAGGCCCTCAACCGCGAATTTAAGTATCTTCTGTATACCTTCAATCTGCTTGCGGTTCCTGGTAATTTCGCTGCCCGGCTTGGGGATAATGGTAACGCTTGCCGTAACCGGATTCTGCTCGGAACGGAGCAGCCTCGTTTCCGGCATAACAATCGTAACACTGGCATCGTCAACTTCGTCCAGGGCCTTGATATGTTCCCGCACCATCTGGGTAATGGCACGGCGGAGGTTTACCTTACGTTCAAAATCGGTAATGGTCCAGCGTTCCCGGTCAAAGATCTGCCAGGGGTCCACCCCTTGCGGGATAAGATCCTCACGGATAAGGATAGCCCTCATACGCTGGGCTGTTTTCTGATCCGGAACCTGCACAACGCCGGTTGGAGTAACCTGGGTTCTGATTCCTTCCTCATTAATACGCATGACAATCCGGTCAAGAACCGCCTCGTCCCGGATAGGAGCATCGATCACTGAAACCATCGTTGGTGAAGAGGAAACCGTAAACAGAGCTATCATACCTACGATCATCGCCGTACAGATACCGAAGAAAACCAGTTTTTGAATCAAAGACCATTTAGTCCAGAAGTTTCCGATTTGTCCCAGCACTTTTCTTAACCATTCGTTCATATTTCCCCCGCCATAGGAACGTAAAAAATATTTAAATATCTATAAGTTGCGGTTTCAATATTTGATATTTTGAAACCGCCGTTTACGAATAATCCGAGTAACAATTTCTACCGTGTATTAATAAGATCCCGCCAACCCTGAACCACACGGCTCAGTACGTTCCGCGCGATATTAAGGCTCATGCTTGCCTTGGCCTGGGCAATGGTTATATCGTGAATGTCCACCGAATCGGGATCGGTAACGGCCTGCTGTTCCAGCCGGCTTGCGAACTGCTGATCGCCCGACACCTTATCCATAGCCCGCAGCATAAAATCTTCAAATTTCCCCGAACGGGTTACGGCCTCGCTTCCTATCTTCTCTCCCAATTCGGAAATATTCTTTCCGATTGTATTAAAATCCATAGACTTGGAAACAAGATGCTGAGGATGGGTAATCTTTAAAGAAAAATTTGAAATATCCGATCCTTTTAAAAGTTCAGGCCGGTAAATAGTCATTTTTAACCCCCAGTCTTTTAGAAAAAATTTTTATCTGGCGCCTATTTCCAGCGCACGCTGGAACATGGCTTTCGAACCGTCAATAATCGAAGCATTTGCCTCGTAAGCGCGGGTTGCGGAAATCATGTCTACCATTTCGGTAACGATATCAACATTGGGCATTTCAACATACCCCGCATGGGGCCCCGACACAATGGCATCGGGGTGTGTCGGATCGTACACCATACGGTTCTTCGCCGCATAATCCTTCTGTATCTCCGCGACACGGACGCCCCTGCCCGGACCGTTATCCAGGGAATCGGGCAGAAACGGGGAACGCCAGTAAGGCCCTTCAACACGGGGCCGCATTACTACTCTGCTCCGCCTAAAGGGGCCGCCTTCCGGCGTCCGGGTCGTGGAGGCATTGGCGATATTATCGGCAATTACATCGGAGCGCAGCCGTTCGGCCGTCATTCCTGTCGCGGCTATATTGATTGAACTAAAAAGCCCCATTTTTTCCTACCTTAAAACCATATTGATTTGACTGAATTCAAACGTCTCCGCCTGGGCTAAAAGCGTATACTGCATCTGATTCTCCAGCGCCGCCATAAATTCCTGTTCGGCATCAACATTGTTGCCGTTATTCTTGGAGGTACTCACATAATCGAGAACCCTCCGCGGTTCTACCTCACGGTAATCCCGTTCTTTCCAGTTAGGGATATGCTTCGGATGCGTCAACTTCAACTCCAGGGCAGGTTTCTGCTTTTCGGTTTCCAGCGCACGTTTAAGCTCGCTTTCAAAGTTAAGGTCTGATCGTTTGAAGTTGGGAACTTGCGCGTTAGCAACATTATTGGCGATCACACTCCGGCGCACGGTACTTGCGTCCATAGCGCGGTGAACAAGATCAACCGTCTTTGTAAACGTGTTCATAGCTTACTCCTGATCTACTATCGGCACATTGCAATCCGCCGTTTATACAAAACAATACAAACCCTAAAAAATTCAACTTTCATGAGTCCGCTCAAAGCCGTGCACGTTTTCCTTTACCCTCAAACCGATAGGGCCTGCCGGCATCCGATCCTATAAAATATACCTTCCCAGGTCCTGATCCTTTACAAGATCGTTGAGCTTTTCATTCACATACCCGGTGGTAATGGGTATCTTTGCAGGCGCAATGTCAGGCGCGTCAAAGGAAAGCTCTTCAAGCAATGCCTCCATAATCGTATGCAGCCTCCGTGCGCCGATGTTTTCAAGATGGGCGTTTACCTCCGCGGCCAGGGCCGCAAGACTTTCAATAGCTTCCTCTTTAAAATCTATTTCTATACCTTCGGTTGCAAGAAGTTCCCGGTACTGCTTGGTCAGCGCGTTCTTGGGTTCGGTCAGTATACGCAGAAAATCTTCCTTACCCAGCGAATCCAGTTCTACCCGCAGGGGAAAGCGGCCCTGAAGTTCGGGGATAAGGTCCGAAGGTTTACTGATGTTGAAGGCGCCCGCGGCGATAAAGAGGATGTGATCGGTGTTCACCGGCCCCCACCTGGTATTGACCGTCGCGCCCTCAACGATGGGGAGTATGTCCCGCTGCACGCCTTCGCGGGACACATCGGGGCCGCCGCCCCGTTCGCCGCGAACCGCAATCTTGTCGATCTCGTCGATAAACACTATGCCGGTCTGCTCAACCCTTTGACGGGCTTCGTCGGTAACCCGTTCCCTATCAATGAGCTTTTCCGATTCTTCATTGATAAGTATTTCCCGCGCCCTTTTTACCGGAAGCAATTTCTTCTTTTCCATGTTACCGCCGACGGCCGCGCCTATCACGCCGGAAATCATGGACTCAAGGTCTTCCATGCTTCCCCCCATCATGCCGAGAGAGGGCATTTGAGGATTCTGGCTGACGGAGAGTTCCACCAGTTTATCTTCCAACTTGCCGTCCCTCAACATGGCGCGGAACTTTTCCCTGGTCTCATCCTGCGAATGGTCGTTCTCTTCCACGTCCTCCGCTTCAGCGGTATCGGCGTCCTCAGCGTCCTCGGCTTCCTCATTTTCGGGGAATTGGGGCGTCTCGTCATGGTTCTTACGGGAGTGTCCGATAGGGATACCAACCTGAATGGCGGTTCCCATAATGGAGGATCCGTTTCCATTGGGGGGATTGATAGAGAAGGAACCTACCGGCCAAACCATAGGACGGCGGGCCGGTTTTGTTTCTGCGTGTTTTTTCCCCGTCCCCGGAAGGAGCAGATCGAGCAGGGCTTCTTCCGCCCTCTTTACCGCTTCGACCTTTACCATATCCTGCATTTCCTGCTTTACCATCTGGAAGCCCATAGCCATAAGATCGCGGATCATGGACTCGACATCCCTGCCGACATAGCCCACTTCGGTGTACTTGGTGGCTTCTACCTTGATAAAGGGAGAACCCGCCAGTTTGGCCAGCCGCCTGGCAATTTCCGTTTTACCCACTCCCGTCGGCCCGATCATCAGGATATTCTTGGGGGCAATATCCTCCTGCATTTCAGGATCAAGTTTTAAGCGCCGGATGCGGTTCCGCAAGGCAACGGCCACCGCACGTTTTGCTTTCTTCTGCCCAACGATGTATTTATCCAGTTCCGCCACTATTTCGCGGGGGGAGAGTTCCTTCTGGGGAATCCGTACCGATTCACTCTTTTTATCTTCACTCATAGCATTCCTCATACGTTCATTCCGAACCAAGTTCTTCAAGGGTAATCTGCCCGTTTGTATATATGCAGATAGTACCTGCTATCTTAAGGCTCCGTCTCGCAATTTCAGCCGCGCTCAGATCGCTCCCGTCAAGATAGGCCAGCGCCGACGCATAGGCGTAGTTTCCGCCCGATCCTATGGCCAGCGCCGCTTCCTCCGGCTCTATCACGTCGCCGGTGCCGGAAATAAGCAGAGTCTTGCTCAGATCCGCCGCAAGGAGCAGGGCCTCAAGCCGCCTCAGCGTCCGGTCGGTACGCCAGTCCTTGGCCAGGGCAACCGCCGCGCGGGTAAGATCGCCTGAACATTCCTTGAGCTTCTCCTCAAAACGGTCAAAAAGCGTAAAGGCATCTGCCGTAGCGCCGGCAAACCCGCAGAGCACTTTTCCGTTCATAAGACGCCTTACCTTCCGGGCGTTGTTCTTCATCACGGTCTCGCCCATTGTTACCTGGCCGTCACCAGCCATAGCTACCTTGCCGTCCTTCCGTACCGCAAGAACCGTCGTGCTTCGTATCCTCATACTTTTTCCTTTACCGCCCATCCGTCTCCCCGTTTAAATTAAATTTCTCTATATACAATTACCTACCGCCGTTCCTGCTCGTGCGCCCTGTTATAGACCCGTTTAAGGCTTCCGATGTCCACATGGGTATAACGCTGGGTTGTAGAGATGCTTTCATGGCCCAGAAGTTCCTGTACCACCCTAACATCACAGCCGGCGTTCACCAGATGCGTCGCAAAACTGTGCCGTAGCGCGTGGGGATGGATGTTTTTCTTTACTCCCGAATATGACGCGTACCGGGAGATAATCCATCTGATGCCGGGAACCGAGAGCGGCTTTCCCCTCCTGCTTACAAACAGCGCGCCGCCGCTTTCCTCCCCCGGCAGCGCCTTCCGCTCCGCAAGCCAGGCGTTCAGGGCTTCGGTACATTCTTCGGAAAAAAACACCCTCCGCTCCTTGTCCCCCTTCCCGATGATCCGCGCCCCGCCCAGGTTTTTTTCAAGAGAATCCAGGGTAAGCGAGGCGGTTTCCGATATACGCAAGCCCGCGGAATACATAGTCAGGATAAGCGCCTTGTCCCGTCCGGGCCAGAGCCGTTTCAGGTTCTCCGGAAGGGCGGCAAATTCCGCCATCTCCTTTTCCCAGAAGAATACCGGCAGGAGTGTGGGGGTACGGAGGTTCCGCAACGCACCCGAAGGGTTATCCTGCCGGTAGTTAAAGCGCATAAGCCACCGGTAAAACCCCCTGACGGATGAAAGGCTGCGGTTCACACTGACCGACGCCTTCCCTTTGGCGCTCTGGTCGGCGATAAAACCCCGCACCGTGCGGACATCCGCGCTGAGCGCCTGGGTATCGTGATTCTCGCAATATGCGGCATAATATTCAAGATCCTCCCGGTAGGCCAAAACGGTACGCTCCGACAGGGCCCGCACCGACGACAGATAACCTAAGTATTCGTTTATCAATTCGGTTCCGGCCGGGCCGGAAGGGCGCGGACATTCCGGCCTGTCATTCCTCATAGTCTGTCTCCGCCTCTTTCTTTTCCATATCCTGAGGCTCCCCCTCCACGCCCTGGAAGTAATCGCACTCGGGGTTGATGCACGCCTCATAATACCTGTTCCCCTTATCGTATTTTTTTACCAGGAATTGACCGCACTTGGGACAGTTCCGGTCGATAGGCTTGTAATGACTGATAAAATCACATTTTGGATAATTTGTACAGCCGTAGAATTCCTTACCCCTGCCCTTGGTCTTGCGGGCTACGATATCCCCGCCGCAGCGCGGGCATTTCGCAAGCGGTATGGACTTGGTATTTCTACATTCAGGGAAGCCCGAACAGGCAAGAAAATACCCGAAACGGCCCAGTTTCTTGATAAGCGGCTTGCCGCATTTCTCGCAGAGCTGATCGGTAACTTCGTCAAGGACGCCTTTGTAGGATTCTATGGTTTTACCGACCTCATCAACCCTGTCCTTAAAGGGATTGTAGAACGCCCGTATCATATCGGGCCAGCATAGATGACTCTCTTCAACTTCGTCAAGTTTGTTTTCCATGTCGGCGGTAAAATCCGAATCCACGACGCCGGGGAAGTACGCGACAAGCATATCACAGATCAGCCTGCCCAGGACGGTTGGAACAAGCTGCTTGTTCGACCTGGTAACATAGTAACGGTCCAAAAGCACCGAAATGATAGGGGCATAGGTTGAAGGCCGGCCTATACCTTTTTCTTCCAGAATTTTTACAATGGAAGCATCGGTATACCGCGCCGGCCCCTGGGTAAAGTGCTGGTCGCTGTGGAATTGATGCACTTTTACCTTATCGCCGATCTTAAGCGCCGGAAAGGAAACGCCCTTCTCGTCCCTGGATGCAAGAAGTTTCATTACCTTGTAGAAACCTTTCTCTATGATCTTCGTACCGGAAATACGAAAGACGCCGTCCCCTACCTCAATATCGGCGCTGACGGTCCTGGTCTTGGCCGGATTCATCTGGCTTGCGGCAAAGCGTTCCCAGATTATCGTGTAGAGCTTTAACTGCTCCTTGGTAAGATGATCCTTGACATCGTCCGGCGTGTAGGCAATATAGGTAGGCCGTATGGCTTCATGCGCATCCTGAGCTTTTTTCCCCGGCGCGTATTCAACGGCCTTTGCGGGCAGTTCCGCTGGAAAGTGCTTTTCCAGCCATTGCCGTACCTCGTCCAGGGCTACCTGCGATATACGCACCGAATCGGTACGCATATACGTGATAAGCCCTACCCGGGAAGCGCCTATATTGACGCCTTCGTAGAGCTGCTGGGCAATCTGCATGGTTTTCCGCGAGGTAAAACCCAACCGGTTTGCCGCGGTCTGCTGAAGCTGGGATGTCGTAAAAGGCGGCCTCGGCTTAACGGTCTTGTCTGTCTCGCGTATATCGCTCACGGTACATTCGGCGTCTTTAATCTCGGCAATGATCTGATTAACCGCGTCCTCCGTTTTCAGATCGGGCTTTGCACCCTTCCAACTCACAAGTTGGGCGGTAAAATCGAAGGCCTTACGCGATGCGGATTTAACCGGCTTAAAATCCGCTTCCAGGGTCCAGTATTCTTCGGGGATAAAGGATTCGACTTCCCTTTCCCGTTCGCAGATAAGCCGCAGAGCTACGGACTGCACCCTCCCCGCGGAAAGGCCGTTCTTCACCTTTTTCCAGAGCAGGGGCGAAAGATTATAGCCTACAAGCCTGTCCAGTACCCGGCGGGCTTTCTGGGCATTCACCTTTGCCTCGTCGATGACGGAAGGATGGGCCACCGCATCCTTAATTGCCTGGGGGGTTATCTCGTTAAAACTGATGCGCGCAATGCTCACCGTCCTGGTTTTGGCCTCTATCGCATTCTTTAAATGCCAGGCTATAGCCTCCCCTTCCCGGTCATTATCACTTGCCAGGAGTACCGAATTCGCCTTTTTTGCATCCCTCTGGAGTTCCTTGAGCAGTTTTGCCCGTCCCCGGACCGTGATGTATTCAGGTTCAAAATTATTGTCGACATCTATGGCAAGCCGCGATTTGGGAAGATCGATGAGGTGCCCCATCGAAGCCTTGACGCTATAGGATGTACCCAGGTATTTCTCGATTGTTTTGGCCTTTGCCGGGGATTCCACAATGACAAGGGTCTTACGATCCTTCGCGCTCTTGCGTTTCTTTACGCTCTTTTCTTTGCTATCAATATCATCGGTTTTATCATCAACCGGCTCGGCTCCGCTTCTTTCAGGGAATTTTTCTTTTAATTGTATTCTGTTCCGGGTAACTTTTTTTTCTTTACCTGTCGCCATACCGGTTTTCCTTCATAACGCTCGATTTCATAACTCTATATTTAAAGATTTGGCCAGGGAAGAAGCAAGACCCTTTCCGCTGAAAACAGCTTCTTCATTATGCACGTTCCCCGTATCCGCTTCAACCGGTTCTTTTATACCCCATTCGGCAAGAATATCTCCGGCGCGGGCAACAATCTTTGCACCCTCGTCCGCCAGTTTTGCCGTTCCCGCCCCCAGCACGGCAAAACTTCCCCGTTCCCGCGCGCCCGCAGACCCGACCCAGAGGTCCTTCCCCTGTTCCAGGGCAAACTGGGCGGTAATAAGCGCCCCCGACCCCAGAGGCGCTTCAACGATGAGGACGCCCCGCGCCAATGCCGATATAATACGGTTTCTCGCGGGAAAGTGATAGGGCCGCGGACCGGTTCCCGGAGGATACTCGCTCAACAGGGCGCCTCCCCGTTCAACAATGCGCCGGGCCAGAGTCCTGTTTGAAGCGGGGTACACTTCGTCGGGCGAGGAACCCAGAACGGCAACGGTCTCCCCGCCCCCCTCAAGGTTCCCCCGGTGGGCCATAGCATCTATGCCCAGGGCAAGCCCCGATACCACGGGAATACCGCACCGAGCGAGCCCCCTGCATATTTCAAAAGTTTCCGCCAAGGCCCGCGGCGAAGGCTTCCTGGTCCCCACTACCGCAACCAGGGGCTTTTCAGGACGGGGCAGCCTGCCGCGGCAGAAAACCAAAAAGGGCGGATCGTATATCTCCCGCAGAAGGGGCGGATAGGACACCTCGTAATACGAAACGCAGGCTATAGCGCGCATTGAAAGAAGAGCGGCATCCTGTTCCGCCTTTTCCCTTAGATCGGCCTTGTTGAAGAACCTGCCGCGCAGGCTGCGGTTCAGTATGCGTTCAAGACCCCCCGGTGAAATAGCAGACAACTCCGCTTCCCCCTCTAATTTACCGCGGAACAGGATCTTTTCATAGCTTTTCAGGAAAGGGATCCTTTCAACCATAAGATCAAGCAGATCAGCCATAGTATGCCCTCAGAACGGCCTGCTTAAGTTCCTCCGCTTTTGCTTTCCTCGTCGTATCCTTTGTCGCCGCGATAATCCTATCGTACATATCCAGCGCATCCTGATACGCTTCCGTCATATAATACGCCGCGGCCAGGACAAACATGGCGTCCGTATCCACCGTCGAAATTTCCAGATATTTGACCAGGTGGGGAATTGCCTCGGCAGGACGGCCCAACTCATACACATAGAGGATGGCCAGGCCGTAACGGGGCCGGAGGTACCTTTCGTCCAGGGCGATTGCCCGAAGGTATGACTGCTCGGCAAGCGCGTAGTGCCTGGCCTGCACGGTCAGATCCCCGTTGCCGGAAAAATCCAGCGCGTTTTTGGCTATTTTCGCCGCCGACAAACCGCTCAGGTAGTAGAGAACGGCGTCTTCCGGCGCATAGTATACGGCCCTTTCCAGAGCTTCAAGCGCCTGGTTGTGCAGCCCCCTGTCCTGAAGGCGGGTGGCCAGTATCTTCCAGTATACCGCCGTCTGGGCCGCATCCTTAACATGCAACTCTATCTTTTCCTCGTAAAGGGCAATGGCTTTTTTCAGATCTTCAATAGTTGAAGGGGGCCCGCCCCCCCTCGGCATAAGCTCGGCGATACGCGCGGCAATGTCGTTCCGCGCGCTTTGTCTTTTAAGGTGATACATGGCCGTAATCCCGAATACCGCCGCAAGAATGATAATGATTCCCGTCAGAGCTTCTTTCTTAATTTTCATATAGCTATCCGGATTTTTCCTGTAAATCTTTAACTAACGCGGCACGGCGGATTCTCTACTGTCCCCGTCCGTACCTTCCCCAGCGACAAAAGGAGCCTCCTCTGCGGAAACATAATCCCTCAGCCTGGGCATATACTGCTTATGCTTCTTCCGCAGCACGGAAACATCCACATGCGTATATATCTGCGTGGTTGCCAGATCGGCGTGTCCAAGCAGGGCCTGTACCGACCTGAGATCCGCCCCCCCTGCCAACAATTCCGTTGCAAAGGAATGCCGTAGATTATGCACCCGCGAAGGCGCCCCCGCAAGGCCCGCAATACGGGCATAGTTCTTCCATATCCCCTTGCGGGAAAGCCGTTTACCCGTCCGCCCTATAAAAAAGGCGCGGTCCGGTTTTGAAGAAGCAAGGACGGGGCGGGCTTCGGAGAGGTAGCGCCTGAGAAGCAGTTCCGCTTCCTCTCCAAATATCACGAGCCGTTCCTTGCTTCCCTTACCGCGGATACGGGCGACCCGCTCTTCCAAAAATACATCGTCTACGTCAAGAGAGACGGCTTCCGATACCCTCAGTCCCGCCGAATGGATAAGCTCAAAAAGCGCCTTATCACGCAGTCCCGTCGGGCTTGCGGTATCAAGAGAATCAAACATCTTTTTGATAAGATCCTGCTCAATGACTTCCGGTATTCTCTTCTTCCGTTTAGGGGTTTCAAGGAATTCGCAGGGGTTATCTTCCCGCATCCCCTCATTCACCATGAACGAAAAGAACGACTTTAACGCTGAAATAGCCTTTGCCGTTGAACGGGAATCTATACCGCAGCTTAGCTTCCGGTACTCAAGGTACCGGATAAGACTCAAGGTATCGGCCGTTTCCGCCGCCTTTCCTTCACCGTCCAGCCATTCCAGCAGGCTGCGTATCTCAAACCTATAGGTCTGGGCGGTAAGAGGCGCGCGGCGTTCCTGAGCGATAAGATACGAGTAGTACTGTCCCCGCAGTTTATCTGTTTCCACGTAAACTAGAATTCCCTGTTATCGGTCCCGGTTCTGCCGGAAGGATTCCTGTCCGGCGTTCCCTGCTTGTGCTGCTTTTCAAACGACGGATTCTTGTTCATCATAAATTTCTGATCCCGGATAAGGGTCGGAACATCAAGATCCTCTTCCTGAAAAGCGGTATTCCGCTGGGGCAGATAATCGGGCCGCCTTGTGGTCCTGTTACGCATCTTCTCAAATTCCGTAATATCAATTACATCATTCTCCTTGGACTTCGCCGTTTCTATTACAGGGGCTTTCTTCTGCGCCCGGCTTGCCGCTTCGTTTTCAAACCCCGTAGCTACAACCGTTACCCTCAGCTGATCCTGTAGGTTGGAATCTATGCTTGCACCGCTTATGATAATGGCATCGGGCGCGGCGTTGGCGGTGATAAGGCTGACAACCTCGTGCAGTTCCACCAGGGAGAAATCATCCCCCCCGGAGACATTGATAAGTATACGGCTTGCCCCTTCAAACGATATGCCTTCCAGCAGAGGATTATCCATCGCCGCGGTAGCGGCTTCTGAGGTGCGGTTATCACCCGAACCGTAACCGATGCCCATGATAGCATAACCCTGGCCGCGCATAACGGTTTCCGCATCGGCAAAGTCTATATTGATAAGGCCGGTTTCGTTGATGATGTCCGAAATACCCTGTACCCCCTGGCGGAGTATATCGTCTACCTTTAAAAAGGCTTCCTTAATGGGCGTTCTGCGATCCACAACGCTGAGCAGTTGCTGGTTCGGGATGACAATAAGCGTATCCACGATTTCCTTTAATTTTTCGATACCTTCCTCGGCCAGACGCATCCGGTAGGCGCCTTCAAAGTCAAAGGGCTTGGTTACCACCCCAACAACAAGCGCGCCGCATTTTTTAGCTTCCTGCGCAATAATAGGGGCGGATCCCGTACCGGTTCCCCCGCCCAAACCCGCCGTCAGGAATACCATATTGGAGCCTTTGACCGCCTCATCGATCTGATCGATATCCTCGTTGGCAGCCTTTTCCCCAATATCAGGCTTTCCGCCGGCGCCGCGGCCGCCTGTATATTTGGAACCAATCTGAATCTTCTTGGGCGCCCTACTCTTCTTCAAGTCCTGGACATCCGTGTTAATGACGATAAATTCCACACCGCGCAATCCATATTCGATCATTGCATTGACGCCGTTAGAACCGCCGCCGCCTGTACCGATAACCTTGATAACCACCGGTGAAGATTCCTGGAACCGCTCCTGCTCATTTCTGTTGATAATGAGATTGTTCATGTTTCCCTCCCCTAACTATTTAAATTAAGTATTTTGAGCAAATCAAACGATCTGCATAATCCGCCTTTAAAAAAACTCCTTTCCCAGCCATTCGCCAAACCTCTTAAAAATAGATTCCCTTGACCCGCCGCCTTTCCCCTCGCCGCTTTTCTCTCCCTTTTTTCCTTCCCGTTCATAACCTTCCAGTACCAAACCCACTGCGGTAGCATATACCGGACTGCGGTATTCTTCAACCAGGCCGCCCATAGGCAGGGGCGATCCCACCCGTACCGGCATATCAAAGACGGCGGAAGCCAACTCCGAAGCGCCGAGAAGCAGGGCGCCGCCTCCGGTCAGGACAACCCCGCCGCCGAGCGGCCGTGAAAGGGAAAGCGTATCCAGCCTTTCTTTAACCATACTGAATATCTCTTCCATTCTGGGCCTGATAATGGTCATTATATGGGAACGGGGAATAGGCAGCGGCGGCCTCCCCCCCACTCCGGGTACTATAATGTCATCGTCGTCTTCAAGCATCTCCTCCCAGCAGCAACCCGCATCGATCTTTATCCGTTCGGCCGTTTCAAAAGAGATATTCTTGAGGATAGAAATATCGCTTGTTACCTGCGTCCCTCCGGCGGGAATAGTGATCGTCGAAAAGGGGGTTCCCTCGGAATACACGAGTACGTCGGTAGTCCCTCCCCCCATATCTATAAGGGCAACGCCCATTTCCTTTTCCTCCTGGGTCAATACCGAACGGCCCGCGGCAAGCGATTGCAGGATAAGGTCGTTCACCCTGAACCCCGCCCTGTTTACACATTTGAACATATTCTGGGCGCTGGTTATTGAACAGGTAATGATATGGACATCGGCCTCCAGACGCACCCCTATCATGTCCCGGGGATCGCGTATGCCCCTCTGCCCGTCAACGATATAGGTCTGGGGAATAACCTGAAGTATCTTCCTGTCCATAGGGATCATCATCGTCTTGGCCACCTCAAGCACCCGTTCTATATCGTCCGCGTCAATCTCCCTGGTTTCCCGGTCCTTGTTGGTTACCGCTACGACGCCGCGGGCAGGTATCCCCTGGATATGGCTCCCGCCTATGCCTGTCCAGCAGGTATGAACCTCCCTCCCGCTCATCATTTCAGCCGATTCAATGGCGGTCGAGACCGAACGGAGCGTCGCCTCGATATTGACTACCACCCCCTTGCGCAAACCTGTTGAGGGACAGAGCCCCACGCCGGTAATTTCGAGGATTCCATTATCATTCCGTTCGCCTATTATGGCGCAAACTTTGGTCGTGCCTATATCGAGGCCGACAACTAAACCGTCATTTGCCAGAGGAGGCCTCCTTAATGATATATGACGCCATACCGGCTCGAAAGTCAATCTCCTCAACGTTCATTTTTTTTGTATTGAGTACATCCAGCATCAACATTATATACCGGAGCATCTCTTCATTAATATCGGAACCGGTGCGTACCCGTATGGTGTGGTGTACCGGATAGAGCACCAGATCAAAACCTTCATACGCTTTACGGTCGATCTGTATTTCCGAAATGGCCTGAAGCAGAACCGGCGTTGCGGCGCGTATCTTCTCCAGATTTGCGAGGAAAGAACAGAAGGAAGCCGGAAGCCTCATTCCTAAAACCGGTTCGTTAAGAATCAGGCCGGAGATTAAGGGGACCGTTTCCTCCTGCCCGGGATTCCTCACCCCGCTCGGCGCCGAATCCCGCGCCCGTCCCCCTCCGTCATTCCCAATCCTGATGAGAATGCCCTCCTTGTCAAAATAGACCGGAACCATACGGCCGTCTATACGAACAAGGGACATGGCGACGGCCGGCCTTTCGGTCAGGATTATCCGCAGCCTGTCGGGGAATATCTTCTGTACCAGGACGGATTCAATCTGGGGAAGGGCCTTCAGGGACAGTTCCATCCGTTCCCTGCTTATCGAGAAAAACGATGATTTTTTGCCTATACCCGCCCAGGCAAGTATGGTTTCCCGATCCAGACCCGGAATATCCGTTATTTCCACACGGTACAGCGGCAAACAGGGACGTATCCCCAAAAGCCAGACCAGTTCGCTGAGGAGCAACCCGCCTGCAATCAGGAGCATCCGTCTGATAATTTTTTCCGTGGAGCTTATCCGGCGTATGGGAATCTCATCGGCATAGGAAAAATCACCTGACATTATGAACCTCCGTTCTCGATGATCTTTCCGCATTTAAGGAATATTCCCGTTCAAATGCGCCCTGCCACTCCACCTGGCTGTCATCCAGCATCTCCGCAGCACGGGAGCTCCGGGATACATTGACCACCAGGCCGGCGGACGCCAGGGTTGTCGCCAGGGACGAGCCCCCGGCGGAAAAGAAAGGTAGGGGAATCCCTGTGGTCGGCAGTATCCCCGCAACAACGGCAATATTGAGAAGAACCTGTGAGACAATTGATGTTACGATGCCCGCCGCCACAAGACGCCGGTACATATCTTCTTTCCGCATCGCCGCCTTGTAACCATGAACGGCAAAGACCGCGAACAAAAGGCAGAAGAGCAGCACGCCGAGAAAGCCGGATTCCTCGGCAAAGGAGGAAAAGATAAAATCGGAATGAATCTCAGGAACGCTTGCTATTTTACGCGTTCCGTGCCCCATACCCTTGCCTAAAAAACCGCCCGATACAATCGTCAGGATACTGGCCCTCACCTGGAATCCCGCCCCCTGGGGTTCCCATTCGGGGAAAATAAAACTGAAAACCCGGCGGAGCCGGTGTTCCTTGGTTAAGATGAGGAGGCAGGACAGGGGAAGGAACATCAGGAGGGAACTGAAGAAGAAACGCAGCCTTACCCCCGCAAAATAGAAAATGAACAGGGCGTTTAAGGCAAGCAATACCGCGGTGGAAAAGTTATTCTGCATATAGATAAGGATGAAAAACAGCACGGTAACAATAACCGGCGGCAGTATCCCCGATGATAAAGAATCCAGGTTATCCTGTTTTTTGTCAAAAATATGCGCCAGGTAGAGAGGCAGGACCAGCTTAACCAGCTCCGAGGGCTGATAGGTATAGTTTCCTATCTTAATCCACCGCGCGGCGCCGTTCTTCATTACCCCTATACCGGGAACAAAGGTAAGCAAACAGAGAACTATCGTGATTATCACCAGCCATTTCGTCAGATTCCGTACCAGTTCAAGTTTAATACGGGAAGCCAGGATGAATAACACCATCCCCCCGGCCCCGCCGATGATAAGCTGATGGCTGAACAGATAGAGCCCGTCGTTAAAAAAACGTTCGGAATACGCGTATGAAGAGGAATAGAGCGTAACAAAACCTAAGCCGGTAAGCAGCAGAATACTGGCAATCAGGATATGATCCCCATAGAGAGGGCGGCCTGTTTTTTCAATGTTTATATAATTTCCGTTTCCCATATCATTCCCGATCATTGAATCTTCAAAGTAGAGAGCGCTATAATAGCAAAAAGTCCTCCCAGTATCCAGAATCGTATGACTACCTTGGTCTCAGCCCAACCTTCAAGTTCAAAATGGTGGTGTATGGGCGCCATTCTGAACACCCTTTTCCTGCGTAGCTTGAACGACAGAACCTGTATCATCACCGAGACAATTTCCAGTACAAAAACCCCGCCGATAATCAGGATAAGCAGTTCTTTCTTGATGATAAGGGAGATGGTCGCCACTACCCCGCCCAGGGAAAGACTGCCCACGTCGCCCATAAAAACCTCGGCGGGATGGGCGTTAAACCACAAAAACCCTATACAGGCCCCCACGGCCGCAAGACAGAAAACGGTCAGTTCCCCCGCGCCGACAATATAGGGTATCCCCAGATAGGAGGAATAGTCCGCCCGTCCGGAAAGATAGGTAACTATTGCCAGGGCGATAAATACCAGAATAAGGAGCCCCGCAAGAAGCCCGTCAAGCCCGTCCGAAAAATTAACCGCATTGGATTCCCCCACAATGAGGAGCACCCCAAAGGGTATCCACAGAACGCCGAGATCCAGAATGGGATTTTTAAAAAACGGAATATACAGTTGTGTAATACCTTCCCCGCCTGTAAAATAAAGGTAGAACACCACGGCGAAGGCGACGACAAACTGGCCGGTCAACTTTGCCCAGGCGGGAAGGCCGTCGGAATTATGCCGCGTTACCTTTAAATAATCATCCGCGAACCCAATGACACCGAAGGCGCAGAAGGAAATGACGGTCACCCAGACTTTTTCATTGCCCAGATCCTGCCAGAGGAGCATAGAAACAAGAACGGACACGATGATAAGAACCCCGCCCATAGTGGGGGTCCCGTTTTTTTTAAGATGCGTCGCGGGTCCATCCTCACGAACAGCCTGCCCAACCTTTAAGTGCCGGAGAGCTTCGATGATCCGCGGGCCGAATACATAACAGATAAGCAATGTGGTAAGCGCCGCGTAAGCGCCTCTAAAGGTAAGATAGAGAAAGACATTTAAAGGCGTAAAGTATCTTACAAGAGGATAGATAAATTCCAGAAACACCTAGTGCCTTCCTTCCGTTCCCGGCCCTAAAGCCGCTTCCAAAACATGCGCCGCATACTGCTCTCCGCCGAACCCCGCACGGTCATGATCCGATTCCTTTTCCCGCGAACGGCCTATGGCGGAGAGTATCGCGGTAAGCTGTTCAAGAGCGCAGGCTCTGGAACCTTTAAGCAATACCATATCCCCGGGACGTACAAAGCGGGTAATGTTTTGCCTTAATACATCCATATTATCGGTATAAAAATAGGGAAATCCCCCCCCCGCCGCGGGAGAAAGGCGGCCGCGGGGAATATTTTCGCTTTCCAGTACCTCCGCCGCGTCCCGTGTTTCCCTGCCGTAGAGGAAGACCATGTCGGCTTTTGAGGAGAGCAGCCTGCGGCCAAGTTCGCGGTGAAACGCACGGCTCTGCTCCCCCAATTCCAGCATGGAACCAAGCACATAGATCCTCCTTCCCCGCCATTCGGCGCCGTCGCAAAGGGCAAGGACTTCCTCTACCGAGTCGGGGTTGGCATTATAGCAATCCCTGACTATAGTTACCGGGCCGGAAAGTATCTCGCCGCGTCCGAAAAGCGGCTTAACCGATTCCAGCCCTGCCCGGACAGCCTCGGCGCTTACCGGTATTTGCCTTGCAATGGCCGCGGCGGCCATTGCGTTGGCAAAATTATGCTTCCCCGGCAGGCCGAACCGGACCTCCTTCCCTTCCCAAACAATATCGGTTCCCTCAAGCCCCCGGTAACGAACGGCCCCAAGTTCTTTAAACAGCTCTTCACCGTACAAGACCGCCTTCCCGCCTTTCCCCACAAGGATTCCCGCGTATTCATCACGGGCAGGTACAAGGGCTGTTTCATCTCCCGTAAACTGAGAGAAGATCGCCGCTTTTTCCAAAGCTATTTGCTCTTTGCTCCCCAGTATACCGATATGAGCCTGCCCTATATTGGTAATAAGCGCGATCCGAGGCTTGAGCACCCGGGCCAGTTCCCATATTTCGCCTTTCCGGTTCATCCCCATCTCAAAAATACCTACTTCGTGGAATGAACGGACGTTAAATACCGAAAGGGGCAGGCCGGTTTCCGAATTAAGGTTTCCCGGATTCATCACCACGGATCTCTCGCGGCCTATCATCGCGGCGGCTATTTCCTTGGTGGTGGTCTTCCCCGCGGAACCGGTAATTCCCACTCTCAAAAGACCAGGAAATTGGGAAAGATAGGCTGCCGCCGCATCCTGGAGAGCCGCCAGGGTATCGTCTACAAGAACAAGGGCTTTCCCCGTTTTCCTTGCGGTTTCCGCAAGGTTCAACCCCGCATCCGCAAAACGATCCCTGGAAACCAGTGCGGCGCAGGCGCCCGCATTAAAACCTGCCTCCACAAAACGGTGCCCGTCCTGTACCGAACCGCTAAGAGCTACAAACAGGCCGCCGGGCTTTACATTCCGGGAATCCAGAGCTACCGATGAAAAGCCCTCCGTTTTATCTCTTGTTCCATAGAAGAGATCGCCTTTAACGGCTTCGGAGAGTTCTTCAAATGTCATAAGGATGCTCTTATCCATCGATGCCTTTCCCTCCCCTTGCCCGTCTCGTATCATCTATTCTAATCTGTAGTACATCTTCAGGCCGTATCTTGACCAAACCTAAATCGTGTACGGCAATATACTCTATACGTTCGGACGAGGAAAGAACGGCAATTCCTGCAATGAGCTTTTTGTTGCTTTCAACCCATTCTTCCTGTTCCGCCTCCATCGTCCTTACCGTTCGTTCCAGTGCCGCATAGCGTTCGGCCTGCCAGACGGCCGTTCCCAAAAGAAGGGGGATGGTGAGAACAATAAAATAGAGAAGCAGATACCGCCTGAACATATTCATTCTTCATCCAAGATATAGGTTTACAAGATTTTTTCAACCACCCGCAACCGAGCGCTTCGGGAAGGGGGATTACGCTCAATCTCATCGATACCGGGGGAAAGTCCTTTCCGCGTTAGTAAGGTAAGAACCCGATGTTCTTCACATCTACCTATCGGCATTTCAGAGGGGCAGGTACAGGTCTTATTCTTTTCCCTAAAAAAATTCTTTACAATACGGTCTTCCAGGGAATGAAAGCTGATAACCCCCAAGCGCCCTCCGTTTGCCAAAACCTGAAGGCTGTTTTCTAAAAGGCCGGGCAACGCGGACAATTCCCCATTTACCGCTATGCGCAGGGCTTGGAAGGTTTTGGTGGCAGGATGTACCTTCGTATGCCGGCAGGACGGCGGAACCGCCCGCTCTACAATTTCCGCCAGGGCCGCCGTACTCGTAATCCGCCCCCTGTTCCGCGCTTCCACGATTAAACGGGCAATCCGGCGCGAGAAACGCTCCCCGGCATTGTCGTAGAGCAGGCCGGCCAGTTCCTTCTCGGGCAGGCGTGCAATCAGTTCCGCCGCGCTCTGCCCCCTACCTGTATCCAGCCTCATGTCCAGTTCCTCATCCTTCCTGAAACTGAACCCTCTCCCGCTTTTTTCATAATGGTAAAGACTTACCCCCAAATCGATGAGGATTGTATCCGGTCTTTTCAATTCCCGCGGATATTCCGCAAAAAAATCCTGAGACCAGCATGAATGGAACCGCACCCGCTCCCCAAATACAGCAAGCCGTTCCTTCGCCCTTTCCATTATGCCGGCATCAGCGTCAATGCCGACAATCTTCAGATCGTTAAACCGCGATAAAAGCGCAAAGCTATGGCCCCCCTCCCCCAGGGTAGCGTCCACCATCAGTTCACCTGCTTTGCGCGGGCCGAGTAATGATATAACCTCCTCCAGCAACACGGGAGTATGAATAACTTCCATCAAGTTTATTCCCCTTATTACGAAAATAAGGCGAGAGGACCCAATTCTTCCAGAACCGCCATCATCTTATCTTCATGGGTATCCCAGAAGGCATCGTACTGATTGATATCCCATAGTTCTATGGAATTACCAATTCCCAGGATCATGCAGTCCTTACTTAGTCCTGCAAAATTCCGTAAACTTGAAGGTACCATTACCCGACCGGTCTTTTCAATTTCTACCGGTTGGGCAGGACCGATAAAACGGTGCAATATCAGGCTCGATTTTTCCACCGAAAGTGCTGCGGACTCAAGAAGTTTTGCGGATATCTCTTTCCACTTAAGCGGAGGGATCATCCAGACGCAACGGTGTATACCGCGGGTGAGATAGAGGATACCTTCTTCAAGCGCCTCCCGTAACCGGCTGGGAAGACTCACCCGTCCTTTTTCATCCAGAGTATTTCTGTATTCTCCGGTCAAAAGCTCCACCACACTATTTTCCCTGTTAATGCACTATTTCCCACAGCTCTACACCAAATAATAATTGACATGTACTTGAAAGAGCAAGAACCCAAACCCATAAAACCCCGGCTATTTATCTTTTTCTTTTAACCTCACTAAACAAACGTAAAGACTAAAAAAAGCCGATATTACCTTGTTCCGCCGTGCCGATTTTGATAGGATACCCTCATGTTTACCGATGACTACTATATAGTTTTTCCTGAAGGTGATACGCAGGAAGTTCCCGGGCGCCTCGGTCTTAACAGTATCGTTGATATAAACGGCAGACCTCTCAGCCTGCCTCTGCCCAGCAACCGTATGATAGCTTTCCGTATCGCACGGATACGGGTACAGGAAAACCGCGGGGGGAATGAAACGTACCATTATTTAGAGCTTTTAAGCGCGGACGAGCTTTTGGAATACACCGCAGGTTGAAGGGATGCCGCAATACCTGATTGGTACAGAAAAGGAAAGCAGCCTCCACCGGAGCCTTAAATTCCGCTATGCAGGAGATGACGGCAGGACGGAAATTGAAAGGGACGGCTATGTATGCGACGGAGTAACCCCAAACGGCCGATTAATCGAGGTACAGACCGGCAGTTTCGGCCCCCTCAAGGAAAAGGCGCGGAATCTGGCCGCCAAGACGCCGCTTATCATCATTCATCCCATCATCCTCACCAAACAGATAGAACTTTACGGCGCATCAGGAGAGCTTATCTACAGGAGGAAAAGCCCCCGGAAGGGAGGGATATACGATCTCTTCAAAAACCTCATATACGCGCCGGAATTACCGCTTGTTAAAGGCTTAACCATAGAACTGGCCCTGGTAGACATCGTCGAAAAGAGGGTACAGGACGGACACGGTTCCTGGAGGCGCAAAGGAGTGAGCATAGCGGACAGAAGCCTGCTTTTGTACCATAAATCCATAGCCCTGCTTTCAAGCGGGGATTACGCCCTCTTCCTCCCCTACGCAGAAAAGGATCTTTTCACGGTACGGGACCTTAGTAAAAAGGCGCTTATCAACGAGAACCTTGCGAGGAAATGCCTCTACGTCCTGTGCAAACTGGGCTTAACCGCTAAAACAGGAAAGAAGGGAAACGCGTGGGTATACGGCAGAACGGATAAAACAAGTACAAAAAATTAACGGGCCGTCCCGCATACGAAAAACATCGGATTTTTCTACAAGAAATGTCAAAAGGACAGGAACTTATTACAACTGCGGGATATCCCCGTAAAACGAAAAAATCCGTCGGAATTTTTTTCTCATCAAACGAAGAACCTCGTCGCAGAGCGGCGAGGTTCTTCGTTGCCTTTCAAGGAGAATCTACTATACTATCCCCGGTTTACCATGAATCAATCATGTCATCCTCATCGATGTTCTCTTCGGCAAATAGGTCGGTAACGGCGCGCATATCATCAAAGTAAACGTAGTATGAACCATAGGCTTCCATAGGATCGCAGTCTATCTTCAGGCCGGTAATTTTAATGCCCATTTGGTTGTTGTAGTGATAATTCCGCTGGACGATACCATTCCTGCCGTCCTCAGACTGGGGAGGGACGGCGACGGTCAGCTTTTTCCAACCCTGGAAATTCAAAGATCCAACGTAAAGTTCAAAGGGCCTGCCAAAGAAATCTTCAATAAGAAGTTTCAACTGGTGGTTATAATTACGTCCCGCAACCCAAATAGAAACGGTCTTGGTGATTCCCTCTACCGGAATAGGATGCAAAGGGGTAAAGGTAATACTGGTATGACCCCTGTGGAGGAAGTCAATACGAGTTCCCAATACATATTCATCGGGGAGTTCCACCGGGTTCCCTTCTCCGTCAAGGAGCGGTTCCTTCCCGCTTGGATGGCTGTCATCTCTCTGGGCGGGGCTTCCCTTAAACAGGCGGGTATACGTATACCCCTGATCAGGAGCCATAGAGGATCTCCAGTAACCATCAATTTCGAATCTTTCGACGGATTCTTCTCTCAGTTTCTGCTGAGCCGTATCAATTCCGATACTTGCAGGATCAGGCGCATCAGTGGAATTTGACTGAGCATATAAAACTACCGCAAATAAAAGAAACAATATTAAACTAAAATAACGTTTCATTCGATGAACTCCTTAACTATTGGATTCACTATTCCACAGATCCTGAACCTTGCTGGGATCCGCCAGATCTTCACCGTCATACGGGGACTCAAATATGTCCGTAAGCACCTTAAACTGATCAAAATAGACATAGAAATTATCTACTTTTTCAACGGGCTGGGTCCAAATTCGGAATTTTATAAACTTAAGGGACTCAAGCCGGGGGAGCGTCCGCTTGGCCTGGGGTATCCCCCCGGGGATACCGGCCCGCAGATTCTTCCAGCCGGTATAGGCTATGCTTCCCAGTTTAATGATGTGGGGAATTCCCGTATAATCTCTTATATATGCCTCAATATAAAAATTGAGATTGGAACCCCATACCCACATATCCAGATAATGGGCGCGGCCGGGAATTGGAATCTCGATAGGCGCCGCATCATCATCAGATCCTTTTTCAACCGGATATATATCTATCCAGTTGTAACCGCGACGGTCAAACCTGCCCCAGATACCAAGGCTCTTAAGCTCATTGCCGTCCGCATCAGTTGCCTCCTTGAAGATAGCGGTAGGACGTGCCGACACAAACCGTAGCTGCGGCCATTCGGCCGTTACTTCACCGTTTTCGTCTCTATCGGCGTGCTTAAATTTACTGGCATCCAGTCTCCAATCGTAGTCTGAAAGTTCATCAAAACCTTCCAGCACTCTCGACTCCAGATCAACGGTGTTTTCATCACCGAATACCGGAAATACTGCCAATGCCCCCACTATCAGGCACACAACCCAAAACTTGCTATGTTTCATCCCATACTCCTTTAACAATCGTCGGGAAAATTTATTTAATTAAATTATATGTAATTCCCCATTATTTGTCAAACCTTTGTGCATTAATTTTTATCTATCCTTAAAATTATTTTCTTATTTATCGGCAGGAAGCCTGTTTTCCATGAAATTAAAGCATTATCTCTGATTTCTCCAGAAAATCGGCGGCGGAAATGGCTGCTCAGGGTAAAGCCATATTTGTACATTCCTTCAGTTTCCGCAAAACCTCCGCTTCGGCAATCCTGCCCCGGGGAAACAGGATGCGGGAAGGCAAGGAACCTCCCCCGCTTCTTTCCCCGGACTCGATGCGCTTAACCGCCCCCGCGGCCAGCGCCCAGGGAGAATCGTCAAAGATGATGTATACGTTGGAAGGCGTGAACGCAGGATCCGTCCAGGAAAAGAGGATAAGCGGAATATCGGTATACTTATCCAGAAAAGAAGCGGCCGGCGCGCTGAGTACCGCGCAGGAAACATCATCAAGGGCGGCGTATTCCGAACCGGGCGCCAAAAATACAGGCTCCCCTCCGTAAGAATTATCCCTCAGTCCCTGAAGAAAAGCCTCGCGTTCCCTTTCCGTTAAGTTTCTGTCATGGAAAAAGAGAACCCTCCCCTCCCCCGCCAGAACGGCCGCCGCGCCGCCCGCCCTGTACAGGTCGGAAACGGAATCCGTTCCTATAGAGAGTACGCCCGATGATGCGGCGCTTCCGGTCTCCGTTCGGGCGCCACGGCCCTCCAGCACGGCAACCGGCGCGTGAGAATTCTGGGCGCTGTAGCGGGCCGCTCCCGCATGGTAACGGTACGGGACCAGTACGGGGGTATCCCTTTCCCTCCCCGTCGCCACTTCCTCAAGAGCAAAGGCAACCATATCGGCGCCAGCATTCTCCGCTACCCGTACCGCCGCAACCGGCCTCCATAGGCGCAGGGAAGTACGGATAAGGCTTTCCCAGACCCTCAGCTTACCGTAGAGAATGTCGAACGATTCGTCGGTAACGACAAGAACCGGAGCGCGGGTAAAGAAAACAAGAGCCCCCAGAGCGGCCGCAAGCACAAGACCCGCCGCTATAAACAGTTTTTTGCCCCATTTTCCCATATCTGAACCATAACCCGAAACCTGCCGGGAATCAAGAGAGACAGGCGTCCCTAAGCCTGTCGCATGTGTGGATTTTTTGCATCGGACCTTTGGTCCGCTTTATGCAAAAATCCCGCTTAGAGGGCTGCTTTGGAGTTTGCGGGACCCTCGTTACTTATTATTTGCTATCCAACCTTGACCTTTACCCCTTATCTGTCTTATAGTTAATATATTATTTTATGATGAAGGAGTTTCAGATGACCAGTTATAAAGAATTGGGCCTTGTCAATACCAAAGCCTTGTTTGAAAAGGCAGTCAAAGGCGGCTATGCTCTTCCCGCCTACAATTTCAACAATATGGAGCAGCTCCAGGCTATCATTCAGGCCTGTGTAGAGACCAAATCGCCGGTTATCCTACAGGTTTCCTCCGGCGCGCGTAAATACGCAAATCAGAACCTGCTTAAAAACATGGCAAAAGGCGCGGTGGAATATGCCCATGAACTTGGCTATGATATTCCTATCGTGCTGCACCTTGACCACGGGGACAGCCTTGAACTCTGTAAGGACTGCATTGAAACGGGGTTTTCCTCGGTAATGATAGACGGTTCCCACCTCCCCTTTGATGAAAACATAGCGCTTACCAAAAAGGTCTGCGATTTTGCCCATACCCGGAATGATTATGTGACGGTAGAAGGCGAACTGGGCGTTCTTGCCGGTGTTGAAGACGATGTTTCCGCCGAGCACAGCCACTACACCCAACCCGGCGAGGTTATCGAGTTTGTGGGGAAAACCGGCGTCGATTCCCTTGCCATTTCCATAGGTACCAGCCACGGGCGCGCTAAATTCAAACCGGAACAGTGCACAAGGGATGCCAACGGCATACTTATCCCCCCGCCCCTACGCTTTGACATCCTTGAGGAAATTGAGAAGAAGCTCCCCGGCTTCCCCATCGTTCTGCACGGTTCATCCTCCGTCCCCATAGAGTACGTCAGGACTATAGAACAGTACGGCGGAAAGCTGCCCGATTCCGTGGGCATCCCCGAAGAGCAGCTCCGTAAGGCCGCCAAGAGCGCGGTATGCAAGATCAACATAGATTCGGACGGACGCCTTGCCATGACCGCGGTTATCCGTAAGATATTTGCCGAAAAACCGGATGAATTCGATCCTCGTAAGTTCCTGGGCCCCGCCCGCGACGAGCTCAAGAAGATGTACGTCCATAAAAACCAGAATGTTCTTGGTTCCGCGGGGCAGGCTTAGATAGCGTAAAGGCTGAACGGCCGGATATACTTAAAAAGAATTTAACCACGGACGAAAGCACGACATGAGATGCGGAAGCCCGTGCGGTCCGTGGTTAAGATTTTGAAAGAGCGTCGGTGGAGTGATATTCCATGAGCGTAACCCGTTGGCATCGCTTTACAATGCGGCGGGAGGTCTGTTTTAAGAATGTTTTGCGGCCCTATAGTAAGCCGAGGCCGTTGCGCAGATCAGGGGAATCATGGAAATGCCAAAAAAGGTTATGCCCAGTTCATACTTCTGCGAAAAAAAGGCCCAGTAGGAACTGGCCGAGGAAAGCGGCAGGATACAGAGACCTGCCAGGGCCGGAATAATCGCATACCACTTGCCGGAAAAGATAAGACGGAAAAAAAAGGGAATGCCGGTAACGAGGGAAGTCCAGAGCAGGGGTACAAGGATAAGTTGCGCAGGATCATTCTGGGTACTCCAGTTGAAGGTACGCATGGCTCCGCCCGGAATAAGCCAAAGCAGAGAAAAATGGGTAAAATCTTCCGGCGTTCTGTAAACACGGAACAGGAGAAAGAACAGCGCAACCACCAGGGGCAGCACGGCGGGCGCCACCACAATATCGACCAGGCCCCCCAGCCAGCGGGAAAAGCCGAAGCCGCCCGGGTTAACGATGGAACCGAGAAAAAACTGAACGAGGGCGGCGATACTGCCCAGGAGCAATGCAATGATGCCGCCTTTACCGGACATTGCCGGAGAAACAGCCCTCCAGAACAGGCAGAACAGGGGCAGCCACAAGAGGCAGAAAACGATCATGGAATAAGTTTAACAGGTTAAAGGGAGAATCTCAAGGAGGAAAGCCGCTCTTTCAGGATTGAAAGCGCTCTTTACATAAACAATAAAACCTGCTATACTAACAATATCTTTCTGCTATATGCTTACGGATAAGCATAAACTTGACACATGATGAAATTTGGTAAAATACCGGTTACCATGCCGGATACATGGATGCCGAAGAGGAGGTCAGTTGTCGGATAAAGATTTACGTATTAATGAACAGATTCGGGTGCGTGAGGTCCGCCTTATCAGGGACGAAGGCGGCCAGCAGGGGATTATTTCAACCATGGAAGCGCTCCAGATCGCCAAAGAGCAGGGTTTGGATCTTGTGGAAATTGCCCCCCAGGCGGTTCCGCCGGTAGTCAAGATCATGGACTATGGTAAGTTCAGATTCGAGAACGAAAAGAAAGTCAGGGATTCAAAAAAAAAGCAGAAACAGCTTAAAATAAAAGAAATTCGGATGCAGCCGAAAATTGATGAGCATGATCTGGATTTTAAATCAAAGCATGTGGAAGAATTTCTGGGGGAAGGCAACAAGGTAAAGGTAACGATACGTTTCAGGGGCAGGGAGCTTGCCCATACGGAACTCGGCCTGGAAGTGCTCAAGGATGTATTAAAGCGCATTGAAGGGGAGTATGTAATGGATAAGCCGCCGGTCATGGAAGGCCGTTATATGTCTATGGTGTTAAGTCCCAAGACCAAGAAGTAAGGCGTTTAGTAGATCGGTTGTATTTACGCGCCCTTATGATACACAAATTTAACTATTTGAAGGTGGCATCATGCCAAAGATGAAAACAAAGAAGAGCGCGGCCAAGCGTTATTCCTTTACAGGGACGGGGAAGGTGAAATACAAGAAACAGAATCTTCGTCATATTCTCACCAAAAAATCCACCAAACGAAAGCGGCATCTTCGCCATGCAGGTATATTGTCGGCGGATAATGTATCGGTTATAAAAAAGCGTCTCTTACCTTACGGATAAGACAACAGTTTAGAGAGGAGTTAGATTATGTCCAGAGCGGTAGACGGATCAAAACGGAAGAATCATCGGAAGAAGATACTTGAACAGGCAAAAGGTTACTGGGGACGGCGCCATTCCAACTATAAGACGGCCAAAGACGCGGTTACCAAGGCGCTTTCCTATGCTTACCGGGACAGGAAGGATAGAAAGGCGGATTTCAGACGGATATGGATCATCAGGATCAATGCGGCCTGTAAAGCGGAAGGCATCTCCTATTCGCGCTTTATTGACGGTCTTAACAAGGCTGGAATCACCATAAACAGAAAGGTCCTGGCCTACCTGGCCCTTAAAGATGCGGACGCATTCAAAGCGGTAGCGGCAAAAGCCAGGGAAGCATTAGGAGCATAAAATGATTAGCCTTGAGCAAGTCAGATTGCTGGAATCAAAGATCGTTAAGACGCTTGATTATGTAAACCAGTTAGCCGGTGAAAATAATCTCTTAAAAGGTAAGCTGGATTCCTGTCAAAAGCGCATCGAGGAGCTTGAGGTATTGATTCTGGAATTTAAAGAAGAACAAAACCGCATTGAAGAGGGGATACTTTCCTCGCTGAATAAACTCAACGAGTTTGAAGACGCTATCGGAAGGAATTATCCTGTACCGCAGGCAGACTCACATTCTTCAGAGAAAAACGGAATAAAGAAAGAACCTGCCGTTGTTCCCCGGAACGGCCATACCGAACACAAGGCGGAAAACGATCCAGACGGGGGAGAGCATACGGAAGCTGAGCAGGCCCCGGATAACAGCGAGCTTGATATTTTTTAAGGGTAATCTATGAAGGCGAACAGCCTTACTATTGATGTTCTCGGCGCTTCCCTTTCGATCAGCGCTGAAGAGGATGCAAAATACCTTGAAAAAATTCTGAATCGTTACCGTTCGGTAATTTTTGACACACAACAGAAAACCGGTCTTGAGGACAACCATGAACTAGCGATCATCACCGGTTTTTTACTTGTTGAAGAACTCTATAAGATCGAGGAGCAGCTTTCGGTTTGGAAGCTGGCCGAGGAAAACGAATTCAAGGAAGCGGAAAGGCTGACGCAGGATATGATATCCCAACTTGACAGAGTTCTTGACAATAGAAAAATTTAAACTACTATTAAGCCATGCTTTTAAAATTACAGAATACGGTAAAGCATTACGAATGGGGGTCCGCAGAGTGGATTCCCGCCGTTACGGGGCAGGATAACCCTCAAAAGATACCCTGGGCTGAGTTATGGATGGGGCTTCACCCTGAAGGCCCTTCACAAACAGTATACCGGGGAGAGGTTCTGCCCCTCTCCCGGCTTATAAACGGAAACCCCCGGTCTTTTCTTGGAAGAACGGTACAGGAAAAATACGGCGGCCTTCCTTTCCTGTTCAAGCTCCTTGCGGCGGAAAAACCCCTCTCTATTCAGGCCCATCCAAACCTCAGCCAGGCCAAAGAAGGCTGGGAACGGGAGGAACGCGCCGGTATAGCCCTTAACGCGCCGGAGCGGAACTACAAGGACGCCAATCACAAGCCGGAGATACTCTGCGCGCTGGGCCCTTTTACCGGAATGTGCGGATTCAGGGAACCGTCTGAAATTGAGGAAAGGCTTGAGTGTTTTTCAAGCCCCGCGCCTGCAAATGTACGGGAAACGCTGCAAAGCCTCCGCTCCGTTCTGCGCGGCGCGGACGGCCTGAGGGCCTTTCTTACCGCGCTTTTCGCTCTGGATACACCGTCAAGGCGACTTTTATGCCGGTATGCCCTGGCCGGTGCGGAGGTTCTTGGCGGAAAGTATCCCCAATACCGGGACGAGTGGGGGCTTACGGCGTCTTTTGCGGGGATATACCGTGAAGATCCCGCGGTAATCGCACCGCTTTACCTCAACTGCATCAACCTGGAGAAAGGGGATGCGGTGTATCTTCCGGCAGGCATCCTTCACGCCTATGTAAAAGGTTTCGGGGTAGAGCTTATGGCCAATTCGGACAACGTCCTGCGGGGCGGCCTGACCGGCAAGCATATCGACGTTGACGAACTCTTAAAAATCCTCCTGTTCAAACCTTTCAAACCGGCAATTCTAAGGCTGGAACCGGATACCCCCTTCTATACCTACCCTTCGGAGGCGGAAGAATTTTCACTTTCCGTCCTGCGCGGCGGAAAAAACAAAATCACGCCGGATAAGGACGGGCCCTGCATAGCCGTCGTAACTGAAGGGAAGGCTTCTCTCGCCGTCCCTGAAACGGGGGAGGAACTGAGCCTTGTAAGGGGGGAATCGGCCTTTATCGGCGCCGAAAGGGATACACTGAGCGTTTCAGGGGATTTTTGCCTCTACCTGGCCGGTACGGGTGATAGCGGAGAGGGGCGGCGGGAGCATGAAGATACTTGTTGACGCGGATTCCTGCCCCAGACCTGCCCGCAGTCTTGTGCTGCGTTCGGCGGCCAGGAATTCCCTCACGGCTCATTTTGCCGCAAACAGGCCGATTCCGGGTATAAACGGCGAAAACGCGGCTATGGAGGTCTGCGCGGCGGAAGAAGGTTCCGCGGATGACCGCATCGTGGAGTTGGCCCGTCCCGGAGACCTTGTTCTCACCAGGGATATACCCCTGGCAGCCCGGCTTGTCGAGGCGTCGGTCATGGTTATTGACGACCGGGGACGGGTTTACACCAGGGAAAATATACGGGAACGCTTATCCCTGCGTAATTTTATCGTCGGCCTTGCGGAAAGTGGTATAGAAAGAGAGAGAAACGCAAACTATGGCAAACGGGAACTTAAAGCCTTTGCCGACAGCTTTGACCGTGTACTCTCCCGGTTGCTACGGGCAGAGAGGCAAGGCGGGGAGCAGAATGCTCAAGGGGGGAAATCTGCGTGCGGCGAGACCGGAGTAAACCCGTAGACCAGGGCCTGGCAGCCTGGCCGCGCTTCAGGGCAACAGGCTGCCAGTAAACGGCCGAAAAAAAAACAACAAACTTGATTGTTTTACAAGTTCTTTTTATAATATCGTCAGTATAAAAATTCAAGAGGATCCGCCGTTTAGGTATATACTCCCCTGCCGTGTCTGGGGCGCAAGGGCGGACCGATTGTAAAAGGAGGACGCGATGAGTATCAAGGCTGCTACCAGCCCTACCTGCGATATAGAAGGGTTTATCAGGGCGATTAATCAGCCGAATGTGAAGGCGGTGATCTATTTTTTCTCGGGTGAATATGAACGTCTTGAACCCCACAAGGCAATCAAACGGGCTTTTCCCCAGGCCGCATGTATAGGCGCTTCCATGATAGGAGGCTGGTCTACCGCCGGGGCGTCTGAAAAAGGCATTGTCGGCATATCCCTATCGTCCGATGAAGTGGCGGAGGCCTTTATTTCCTTGCAAGAGGGGGTAAAGCGGAACCCCGTCCTGACGGTCGAGAAAGTCATCCGTGATTTAAAGCAGAAACTGGGCCACCGGACGCTTTACCCCGATGCCTATTTGGGCATAGTGGTCTTTGACGGGCTTTGCCGCGGCGAAGACGTGATCAAACGTTTTACCCTGGAAGATGACTTTAATCTGGATCTGGTAGGCGGCGCCGCTGCGGACGAATTGCAGTTTAAGAAAACCCTGGTGAGCGCCGATGATAAATGTTCCGACGACGGGGTCGCGGTCGTGGTGCTGAACATGAAGATACCTTTCTACTGCAATCACTACGTCCATTATATTCCCACCGATACGTCCTTCACCGTTACCAAAGCCGAACCGTTCAAAAGAATAGTATGGGAAATAAACGATCAAAACGCCGCGGACTATTACGCAAAAATTATCCATGTTTCAGGCCCCGAAAAATTTTCGCCGTCTCTTTTCGCCAAGAATCCTGTCGGCATTGTTATGGGAGATACAGTCTATGCGCGCGCGCTCGATATAGTCATCCCCGGGCCGGGTTTAC
>JAISNI010000062.1 GCA_031276295.1 Treponema sp. | reverse complement strand
ATGGCCATAGCGGAAAAGCGTACCATACCCCACGATGCCCTGCTGGACAACGGCAGCGGCGTCCAGATCCCCTCTTACATTGAAGCGCCCATAGCGGTTTTCAAGGACAACATGGATGTGGTAATCCGTGACGGCTTCCATTCTTACGAAGATATATACCGCAACGTGATATATTGACATCAAAATATTCCCCTATTTTCCATTTCTTTAGACAAAATATCAAAATATTCTTTAATTTTGTCAAAATTTTGTACTTCCCTATTTGAAAATTTGAAGGCTATAATGATTTACTTTAATTTAAATTTCGGAGGTACGAAATGAAAAAGATTTGTTTAGTGTTGATTGTTCTCTTGGCTGCCAGCTCCTTTGTGTTCGGCAAAGGACAACAGGGCGGTGGTGGCGGTGCCACTGCCCCGTCTGCCGGAAGCGGTACCCTTATCGGTATAGCCATGCCGGAAACCCACGTTCGGCGCTGGGGAAAAGACGGCGCTTCCCTCAAAGCTTTCGCGGAAGCGAAAGGTTACCGTGCGGAAGTGGCTTTTGGCGATGCGGATCAGGCCCAGCAGAACCGGCAGATTGAGGGCTTTCTGACCCAGGGCGCCAAACTGCTTGTGGTCGGCAATATCAATGACGGGGTAAATTCCGTCATCGCGCAGGCGGCCAGCGACGAGGTTGCGGTTATCGCCTATGACCGGCTCATTATGGAGTCTGCCGATTATGATTACTACATCACCTTTGATAACTTCAAGGTCGGTCAGTTCCAGGGTCAGGGTATTGAGCAGGGACTAAACCTCGCTTCCGCCACGGCGGAAAGCCCCAAGTACATCACCCTTTTTGCGGGATCTCCCACAGACAACAACTCCAAATTTTTCTTTGACGGAGCCATGAATATCCTTAATCCCTATATCGAGAAGGGTGTTCTGAAAGTTATAGGTCCCTATCCCAAAACTTCCGCGGACAATGACAACTTCCAGCGTATTGCCACGGAAAACTGGCAGGCTCCTCTTGCTAAAACCCGTATGGAAAACCTGCTCAGCAATGATGCTCGGGACGTGGTCCTGGACGCAGTGCTCGCCCCCAACGATACTCTCGCCCGGGCGATCATCGAAGCGTGCCTCGCGGACGCCAAATATGTCGGCGGCAAACTCCCCGTGGTTACCGGCCAGGACGCGGAATTTGATTCCGCCTTGTCTATTAAAAACGGCCAGCAGTACATGACCGTATTTAAAGATACGACTAAACTCGCGGAAGCCGCCATTATCCTGGCGGACCAGATACTCAAAAACCAGACTCCCAATATACCGGGCGCTTCCCTTGCTTCCGGCAGCCTGACCTCTATCGGCGATACGGGCAAAAAGGTAGTCAAGACTTATCTGCTTGAACCGGTGATTGTCACCAAAAGTAATCTTTCTGTTCCGATAAACGCCGGCTTCTATCCTGATGACGAGGCGGCCAAGCTTAGGTAGTGTGTTCTCTCCACACGGGCGTCATTGATTGTCCGTGTGGTTTTTTCTTGTTAAACCTTGCTCAAAATTGAATAATTTATTTATTGTATAGAAGGCAGGCGATGAGCGACGAATATATTCTGGAAATCGAAAACCTGACCAAGGATTTTCCCGGTATCCGCGCCCTGGACCATGTACATCTCAAGGTCAAAAAAGGAGAGATACATTCCCTGTGCGGTGAAAACGGCGCGGGAAAATCTACCTTGATGAGCGTGATAAGCGGTGTATATCCCAAGGGCGACTACGAGGGGAAAGTTTTTTTCAAGGGCCGGGAAACCAGCTATCACAGTGTTAAAGACAGTGAAAAAGAAGGACTTGCCATTATCCATCAGGAATTGGCCCTGAGTCCTTATCTATCCATTTATGAAAATATTTTTCTTGGGCACATGAAAACCCGGTTCGGAATTATCCGTTGGGATCATTATATAAAAGAATCGCAAAAATACCTGGATCGTGTGGGACTAAAAGAAAACCCCGGCACCATTGTCAGTAAACTTGGGATTGGCAAGCAGCAGCTTGTGGAAATTGCCCGGGCGCTCTCCAAACAGGTGGAACTTCTTATTCTGGATGAACCCACGTCGTCTTTGAACGATGATGAAAGCGCCAAGCTCCTGGATCTGATCCTCGAGTTTAAACGCCAGGGGATTACCTCGGTAATGATATCCCATAAACTCGGCGAAGTGCTGAAAATCGCGGACACGGTAACGATTCTCCGCGATGGGAAGTCCATTTCTACCTGGGATGTAAAGCGGGACAATCTTACCGAAGAGCTTATTATTAAGGATATGGTGGGCCGGGATTTGACCCATTATTTTCCGGATAGGACTACCGTGCCCGGAGACACGGTTTTTGAGGTAAAGGGCTGGACCGTTTATCATCCTGAATATCATTCGATTAAAGTGGTGGATAACGTTTCCTTTTATTTACGGAAAGGGGAGATTCTCGCTTTCTGCGGACCCATGGGCGCGGGCCGCACGGAATTGATGATGAGTATTTACGGAAGATCCTACGGTTCCAAAAGCGAAGGGGAAGTTTACATCAAAGGGAAGAAGGTAAAGCTCAATTCGACCAGGGCCGCTATTAACGCAGGGCTGGGTTATATCTCAGAAGACCGGAAGAATCTGGGACTGATCCTTATTCATGACAGTAAGACTAATATTTCCAGTTCCAGCCTGGATAAGATTTCGGCTTTTGGCGTTGTAAACAGTCACAAGGAAATCAAAGAGGCGGAAAAGTACCGGAATGAACTGCGGATAAAAACCCCTTCGATTCATCAACTTACCCGGAACCTCTCCGGTGGAAACCAGCAGAAAGTGGTGATAAGCCGTACCCTCATGGCGGCCCCGGATATTTTTATCGTGGATGAACCGACGCGGGGCATCGACGTGGGGGCCAAGTCGGAGATATACAGGATACTCGATGCCCTGGTAAAAGAGGGAAAGAGCGTAATTATGATTAGTTCAGAACTGCCGGAAGCCCTCGGTATGGCGGATCGTATCTACGTTATGAACGAGGGGAAGATAAAAGGGGTGCTTTCACGAGGAGAAGCGACCCAGGAAAAGATCATGTCCATGGCACTTGTAGGATAAGGAGTAACAGAATGAGCGATAGGGCGGCGGAAAAAACAAACGTCTCAACTTTAATTAAAAACAATATCAGAAATTATTCCATGTTTATTATTCTGATATTGATTTTGATTGTATTCGGCTTTTTGACTAAGTGGATCAATTTTAGCCCGCGGAATATTTCCTACATTTTTATCCAGTACAGCTATGTGCTTATCTTGGCTGTGGGTATGGTGCAGGCTATTATCATCGGAGGTATCGATCTTTCCGTCGGATCAGTCTGCGCCTTTGTCGGGGCCATCAGCGCCATGATCTACAATACCGGTGTTGGTATGCCCCTGAGTCTCTTGGCGGCTCTTGCTATCGGCCTTGCTATCGGCGCTTTCCAGGGAGTGTGGATCGCCTACGCGAAAATCCCCGCTTTTATCGTAACTTTGGCGGGAATGCTCCTCTTCCGGGGGCTTACCTACATCATCACCAAGGTAAATCCCATAGCGCTTAAGGACGACGGGTACAAACAGCTCGCCTCCGGTATACTCGATATTCCCGCGTTGCAGGTAGGGAATCTTCATCTTACCGCGCTCATCGTGGGGATTGTGATTATCGTTTTGTATGTTATCGTCGAGTTGGTGGGCCGGGCAAACCAGAAGCGGAATCTCTTTGAGCTTTCCCCAGCTCCGGTATTTTTCGGTAAACTGATTATCATCAGCGCCCTTATCTTTAGCCTGAGCTATCTTTTCGGAATGTACCGCGGCCTCCCTACGGTGGTTGTGGTTTTAGGCATTACCATTTTGGTCTTTCATTTTATGCTGAAAAATACCGTTTTGGGCCGTTGCATCTACGCGGTAGGCGGCAATGCCCGGTCCGCGAAACTTTCCGGGATCAATTCGGAACTAATAGTATTTATTGTTTTCTGTATTATGGGATTTCTAAGCGGTTTGGCCGCCGTAGTTTCCACAGGTTATATGAATTCGGCCTTACCCCAAGCGGGAAACCTCTTTGAAATGGACGCTATAGCCGCCTGTTATATCGGTGGAGTTTCCGCTTCCGGCGGTATCGGAACCGTTGTCGGGGTTATTGTGGGGGGCCTGGTAATGAGCGCTATCAACAACGGTATGTCCCTGATGAACTTGGGTCAGCACCACCAGTATGTAGTTAAGGCGATCATCCTGCTCCTTGCGGTTTTCTACGACGTATACACGCGTCGCAAGACTGGCTTGGGTTGATCCGGCACTTCACCCTGATACGATTCGGTTTTCATACATTTCCGGCAAAAGTTGTATTGCCGGAAATGTTTTTTTGTCCGTTCCACATTGCCGTATGTTTTCCATTTGATGATTGACGCTGTTTTCCATAGTCCTTTATTTGTATATGTGATTAAGCCAGAGAATAGATTAGGAAATAGCGGAGAATAGGCGGGATTTTGGGGGATTTAGCGGGAGGCCGATTGTAAAGGGCTTCTATATTGTGTAATGAAAAAGCGGATGCACATTTCATGTGGAGAGGGCCTCGGCCAGCGTCCCGGCTATACGGTTAATCTCCCCATACTCGGCCAGGCTTTCAAGCCATACGGCCGGAATAGCCTTTATGTCATAGGCAAGCCCAGCCAGGCTTCCGGTTACCGCCGCCGTGGTATCGGTATCTTTCCTCAGATTGACGGCCTTCAATACCGCGTCCCGGTAGTTATGCGCAATTGGTTTTGAAATGGTTGACAAAATTATTGAAAAATAATATAATGAAAAATACATAATACCAAGAGACTAACGATATGGAAATTAAACTTGCAAAAAATTTTAATGAAAACATCCAAGAAAAAATTAGTGAATTATTTGTAGAAGCCTTTGAAAAAGACTTGAAAATTATTTCAAAAGATACACAAAAATT
>JAISNI010000020.1 GCA_031276295.1 Treponema sp. | reverse complement strand
ATAGGCTGCGGTTGGAATATATGGGAAAAAAAATGAAACTGATTGCGGATAGCAAATACCGCTGGGATCGTATTGTTTCAGAATATGAAGCATTGTTTAGTAAAGAAAATATATGAGCGCTTTAACGTTGTCCTATAAACAAACCGCCGGTTCCTCTTGCCGAAGGCCTTCAACACACCATCACCTACGAGTTTGTCGATAAAATAACCGATCAGGTGTTTTATACCGAGTAAAACAACCGTCTCCCTGCTCTTCATATATCCGAAAACCGCTGAAGACCCCGGGAACAAACGCCGTGGTATTAAACCACGCCCCTCGAAAAAAGCCCCGTACCGGCACGCCGGCGCGGGGCTTTTTTTTGCGCGTTTTCCCCCGCCTGCGGCATCTGCGGCGCAGCCGCAATTCCAGCATAATCCGCCGAAATTTCCAAATTTCTTTACTTGATCCCCTATTCCCGCGGATGTATACTTATAAAATATGGCTCCCCGTTTTTTTTGCGAGAACTGCGGCGAAGAAGTCCCGCGCAATGCAGCGAAATGCCCCCGGTGCGGCAGATTCTTCGCTTCCGTACGCTGCCCCGCCTGCGGCTTTGCCGGCGCGGAGTACCTCTTTAAGGGCGGCTGTCCGGTTTGCGGGTATTCGTCTTCAGGAAGCTGGGACAAGGCGCCGGTAAAACTTCCGCCCTTAAAGAAAAGCGGCCCTTTGCCGCTCTGGGTTTATATTGTTACCCTGTTTGCCCTGATTCTGGTATGCGGCGCCCTGTATCTTTCTTTCAGGTAGATTATAAGGAGATGGCATGAAAAAAATACTTTCCGGCCTGTTGTTTTTTGTCCTCATTCTCAATATCCACGCCCAGTGGCGCGCCCTGTCGCTGGACGAAGCGGTGGAAGCCGCGGCAAAGGATATTGAAAATACCCTGACGGCGCGTACCAAGGTTGCCGTTCTCAATTTTAGTGCCGATTCCGAAGAATTTTCCGACTATGTGATAGAGGAACTGACCGGCATTCTTGTACGGAACCGTAAACTTGTGGTGGTCGAGCGGAAAAACCTGGAAATTATCCATAAAGAGATGAACTTCCAGATGTCGGGCGAGGTAAGCGACGAGTCCGCCCAAGCCATAGGGAGGATGCTGGGCGCCGAGTCCATAATTTCAGGCTCTTTTTCCTTTACCGGTATCGGCTACCGCTTCAGGGTGCGGACGATCAATGTGGAGACTGCCGAGATTGAGTCGGTCGTGTCCCTCAACATAGCGGAAGATACCCAGGTAAGTTACCTCCTTAGGGGAAGCGTAGCCGTGCCGGCAGTACCGGCCCCTGCCCCTTCAAAAGATGCCGATTATCTCCTCCATTATAACCGCGCCTACGATTACTACTTTACCGGCGACTACGGTAGGGCTTTGACGGAATTTACCGAAGCCTTGCGGCTTAACCCCGCGTCTGCCGATGTTTACGCGGGCCGCGGCAATGTCTACAACAGCAGGGGCGAGTACGGCAGAGGAGCGGCCGAGTATCAGCAGGCAATGGGGCTCGATGCCGATTACGGGTATTATGCCCGGGGTTTTGCCTATTATCTTAACAAGGAATACGACCGTGCTATTGCCGAGTGTGGCGAATCCATCAGGGTTATGCCCCTGTACGTGTTTGCCTATAATTGCCGTTCAAATTCGTACAATGAAAAAGGCGACAAGGACAGCGCCATAGCGGATCTTACCGAAGCGTTACGGATAAATCCCAAATATACCATTGCCCTGCGGAATCGCGGGCTGAAATACCATGATAAGCGGGACTATAACCGGGCCATAGCCGATTACACCGAAGCGATACGGATAAGCCCCGGATATACCGCCGCGTTCGGCAGCCGGGCGCAGGCCTATCGAAGCAAAGGCGATTACGATTCTGCCCTGGCGGATCTTACCGAGGCTATCAGACTCGATCCCCGGTACGTGTGGGCTTATAGTACCCGGGGCAGTCTCTATAAAGACAACAAAAGGGATTATGACAAGGCCATAGCTGATTTTACCGAAGCCGTCAGGCTTGATCCCGGCAATGCCGCCGCCTATCAGGGTCGCGCGGACGCGTACCGGATGAAAGGCGACTATGACAAGGCGGTGAGGGATGCTACCGAGGCGCTCCGGATCGATCCCCGGTATCAATGGGCGTATGGAACCCGCGGGGCCGCATACCGCGCCAAAGGTAATTATGAAGATGCCGTCGCGGATCTTACCGAAGCCATCAGGATAGATGCGAGGTATACGTGGGCTTACAATACCCGCGCCAATATCTATAAAGAGAATAAAAAGGATTATGACAAGGCCATAGCGGATTTTACCGAGGTCATCAGGCTTGATCCCGGCAATGCCGCCGCCTATCAGGGCCGCGGGGATTCGTACCGGATGAAAGGCGACTATGACAAGGCGGTGAGGGATGCTACCGAGGCGCTCCGGATCGATCCCCGGTATCAATGGGCGTATGGAACCCGCGGGGCCGCGTACCGCGCCGGGGGTAAGTATGCAGAAGCCATAGCGGATTTTACCGAAGCCATACGCATAGATCCGCGGTACATCTTTGCGTATGAACAGCGCGCAAAGGTCTACGAGCAGAAAGGTGATCCGGCAAAGGCAAACGCCGACTACGCAGAGGTAAAGAGGCTGCGCGGGCGTTGATATCTTAGTGGGTGTTGCGCGGGTCCTTCATGGTAACAGGAGGATGCTTTACCCAAATTCCCTGCGGGTACAGGCTGTTTTCCCGCGGGTTCATTTTTTTAAAGACCGTTCCGTCATTGCAAGGCGCTGCTTCCTGTCCGGTTGATGGGGATCTTGTAGCGGCTGGAGGGTGCGGCGGGTCCGCGCCTTTCCCTGTCCCCGGTACGGAAGGCGCGGGGAATAATCCACCTAAGTCTTCCATCCGGTTTAAATTATTGAAGGACAGGCTTTCCATCTGCCGGCTCCTTTCAAGGACTTCCTGTATACCTGAATGGAATTCTTTTATCTCCCTGCGGGTTTTGTCCGAAAGCTCCTGGAGCATATCCAGGCAGGAACTCAGGCTGTGGCGGCAGGCCGCAATATCGCCGTCTTTAATCTGTTTGAAAACGTTGGCGGATTCTTCCATAATCCTGTGTATGTTTTCATCCGCCTCCGCGCCTGAAAGGGCCGCCTTGTTCATTTCCTCCAGGTTTTCGGTAAAATCCCTAAGGGTTCCGGCAAGCCTGGTGTAGGATTCTGAAGAGATACGGCTTGTATTCAGGGCTTTTTGGGCTTTTTGGTTTATGGCCGCTATCTCCTTCTGTATCAGGCCGGCGTTTTCACGGGAATCTTCGGCGAGTTTGCGTATCTCTTCGGCAACTACGGCAAAACCTGCGCCGGCGGTTCCTGCATGGGCGCTTTCTATAGCCGCATTCATAGAAAGCATATTGGTCTGTCGGGCAATCTGATTAAGGTTTGCCGTAAGTTCGGTTATTTTTTCCAGTTCGCGGGAAATATCCGCAATGATTCCGTATGATTCCCGGGCCTGTTCATCCCCGGCCGTAATTTCCGCCGTAAGGCATTCCGCATTCCGCTTGCTCTGTTCAAGCTGAGAACCGATGTATCTGAAGTGTTCCCGCGATTCTTTGAGGTTTGCATCCGTTGTTTCCATTCCGTCGGCATGATGAGCGGAATTTCCGTTCAAAGCGGCAAGGGACCGTTCTATACCTTGGGCAGCTTCGTCGGCCTGCTTTGCAATATTTTCAATTTCCAGGAACCGTCCCCTTATCTGATCCGCAATTTCCTGGATATGCCTGATTATTGCATCACGCTCGCTGCTTTCAGCATGAAACGAGGCTTTTCCCTGGACGTTCAGGGCAAGGTTTTCTTCCAGTTCTTTGAAGACCTTTCCCAATACGAGTAGAGCTTCTTCCAGCCTGGGATAGCCGCTGTTCTTTCCGTAGTTTCCCCCTGAAACAACAGGCGGCGTTTTAACTTTTTCTGCCAGAGATGCAAAATCCTTTTGTTCAAGCGGCTTTACAAGTTCCTCAAGGGCTTCAAATTTTTGAACGATTTTTTTTATCCTGAAGATCAGGACAAGGATACCACCGCCTTCAAGCATAAGGGTAAGGAGGCTTACGGTAATAAGGGCCGCCTTCAGATTTTTTTCAGCTTCAAGCCTCATACCGGCTGCCAGGATTATCTGTACCACGGATGCGATTACACTGACCACTAAAACACCGGCGGCAGGGGGCAGGAGGTAATGACCGGAAGACGAATTGAATTTCTGCACATCGTTCCTATTGGTTATCGTACTGCTGGACCTCATGGTGAATATATTCCAATTTTATTCCCACTTTGGCAAACATTGCTTCCGAATCCTCCGCATCGTGGTAGCGCCTCTGGCATACAACTCTGACGATACCGCAATTGATGATCAGCATGGCGCAGGTTCTGCACGGCGTCATCCTGCAATAGAGGGTGGAGCCCGCAATGGCAATACCCCGTTTTGCCGCCTGGCAGATGGCATTCTGTTCGGCGTGAACCGTCCTGACGCAGTGGGTGGTAACCGTACCGTCTTCGTGGAGCATTTGCTTGAACTGATGCCCAACTTCGTCGCAGTGCGGCAGACCCGCCGGCGCGCCTACATAGCCTGTTACCAGTATCTGGTTGTCCTTTGCGATTACACAGCCCGAACGCCCCCGGCTGCATGTCGCCCGTTTGGAAATAGCGTCGCAAACTTCCATAAAATACTCGTCCCAGCTTGGCCGCCTGTAAGTTTCTTCCATAAATGCCCCCTTTATAATATAATATAAATTACAATATGTATCAGGTAGGATTTTTATGAAAGATGCTTCTTTTTTGACTATTTGTATGAACCCGACCATCCAGAAAACGTTGCGTTTCGGGCGGCTTGCCGTAGATACGGTCAACAGGACCGGTGATTACCGTATGGACGCGTCAGGCAAAGGGGTGAATGTTACGCGGGTACTGACCCAGTTGGGAAAGAAATGTGTTCATCTGACCCATCTCGGCGGCCCGCTGCGGCCGCTCTTTCTGCAACTCTGCGCCGCTGACGGCCTGAGCCTTGAGTGGGTTGAAAGCGGGAGCCCCATCCGCTTTTGCTATACCCTTATCAATGATGCCGATAATACCGTTACCGAGTTGGTTGAGGAGGCTGAAGCGGTAGGGGCGGGGACCGGGGAACGGCTCACGCGGGCCTATGCTGGGATGCTCCCGCTTTTTTCTACCGTTATCATTTCCGGCGCCAAAGCGGCGGGTTATTCCGACGCCCTGGTTCCCGATTTGGTAAAAAAGGCCAAAGAAGCGGGGCTTCAGGTAATCCTGGATGTCCGCGGCGGGGATCTGACGGGAAGCCTTGAGTATCATGCGGATATTATCAAACCGAATCTCTACGAATTTGCCCAGACCTTTGCGCCCGGCTTGATTTCAGGTAACGGAATAGCCGCCGATGAAGGAACGGTAAAGGAACAGGTTAAGAAGGCGGCCCTGGGCCTTGTGGAAAAATACGGTTCCCGTATCGTACTGACTCGTGGCAGCCGGCCGGTATGGGCCTTTGACGGGGACGGTTTCCATGAATATGCCGTTGAAACGGTGCGGCCGGTAAACACCACAGGATCCGGAGACGCGTTCACCGCGGGCCTTGCCGCGGGGCTTGCGGACGGCGCTTCGTTTGCCGAAGCCATAGCCCGGGGCGCCCGTTGCGGGCTCTTAAATGCGGGGCTCTTCAAGGGCGGCGTTATACGGTGATTCCGTTCAAAGCCTTCAACATTTCCGTATAGTACCGTTCTTCAATGTTTTTTCTTTCAATGCCGAGTTTATCGAACAGGCCGAGTAGCTGTTTCCGCCCTTCCGCGGAAGCCTCTCTGTCGGCCCTATCCGCGATAATCTCAAGCTCCACAAACCAGCCGAGGCCGTCCACCCGTACCAGTTCCGCGGTAACGCCCCGGAACTTCCACGCCCAGCCTTTTTTATGCTTGGCTATACCTGGTTCCAGCCCCAGGCATCCGAGCATATCCTCAAACACCTCTGCGGAAGATACCTCAAACTCATACTCGTCATTCACCTCAATGCCGTCCCGCCTTTCCTTGTTCTTGTAGGTAACGAGAACTACGTGCGAACATTTCCCTGCCGCGTCCGTGATACTTTCCTTTCTTACCCGAATACCGGATGACGGCAGGGTTTTCTCCAATCCTCCCGCGGACGGAAACCAGTAAACATCTTTCTTTTCTATTGCGGCGCTGAATTCCGCTAGTTCATCCAGACGCGATTTAACCAATTCCGGATTTCCGGCATGGGCCTTCAGCTCAATTTCTATAGGCATACATAAGCATATCCCGTTTTAGCCTGTCCCTTCAAGCCTGTTTCTCTCGTTATTAAGAGCATAGATGCCTTAATACATTACTAATGTAAGAAAAAACATTTGTTTATGAAAAAATAACTTGTTAAATGAAATAAAAAGAGGTATATTTGCCGTAGAACGTAATAAAAAAGCAGGAAATACCGATAATGAAGGGAAATGGTATCTAAATTTGGATTTTTTTTCTTTCTTTTTGCTTTTCTTGCGGAATTTTGCGTTGCAGAAGAAATAGTGTATATTGTTAAAAAAGGGGATACGCTCTACTCCATAGCCCGCTCCTACGGCATTAAGGATACGGACATAATGAAGCTGAACGGTATAAAGGATCCTCAGAAGCTGCAACTGGGGCAGCGGCTTAAAATTCGGATAGCGGACACCCCGGTAAAGGCGGGCCCTGTTTTTGAGGAATACAAGGTTAAAGGGGGGGATAATCTTTACCGTATAGCCCGCGAAAAGGGGATACGTTTTGAAGATCTTTGCAGCGCCAACGGCTTCCGGCAGGATCGTTTGCTTAAAATTGGAGAAGTGATAAAGATACCGCGTGCAGGCGCTTCGGGGGAACAGGCCGGCCCTGCGGGGGGGCAGAAACCGGCTGTTAATACGGATAGCCCGGCAGAGGCGGCAAAGGCCGGTTCAGACGCAACGCCTCCCCGGTCTACGGCGGTAAAGACGGTGGATCCTTCGCTGAGCTGGCCTGTCAATGTCAAAGAGGTAAGTTATATGACCGGAAAACTGTACGGTGTGATGCTTTCCGGGGAACATTACGAGCCTGTCAAGAGCCTTAGCCGGGGAACTGTTGTTTCCGCCGGTCCGTACCGGGGCTTCGGCAAGGTGGTCATAGTACAGATGTCGGGAGGTTATCTCTATGTATATGGAGGCTGCGAACGCCTGTCCGTAAAGGAAGGCGACAGAGTTGTATCGGGAACCGAATTGGGGAGCCTGGGGATTGACGCAGTTTCGCAGAAACCGAAGCTGTTCTTTCTGGTCTACCGGAACAGTACGCCGATAGATCCTGCAAAAGCTCCCCGATCATGAAGGGTTCAATATACGAATAATAAGGGGTTATACATATTCAATGAAGGATGCAGGATCTGAACGGAAACTAAAAAAAAAGAATACTCGCAGGTCCCACGGAGACCGGTTAATTGGATCATCCGCACCGATCTTAGCCGAAGAGGGGGATCTGTCCGTCCGCTCACGAACCTCTAAAAAATCAAAGCCACCTAAAGAAACCGATCCTCTGGCATTGTATTTCAAACAGATTTCCAGGTATCCGCTGTTGAACGTTCAGGAAGAACATCTCATAGGAGAGAAGATAGTACAACTTAGGCAGGATATACACAATTTAACCGAGGCGTATAAAAACAGGGAACAGGACGAGGGCTATAAAAAGGAAAAATCCGTCCTGGAGAATTCCCTCCTGTTCTATAAAAACAAGATGATCAATTCCAATTTACGCCTGGTTGTTTCTATCGCAAAAAATTATCAGCACCGGGGGCTTTCCCTGCTTGACCTGATCGATGAAGGGAACATCGGCCTTATCGAAGCGGTGGAACGTTTTGATTATACCCGCGGCTGCCGTTTTTCCACCTACGGTACGTGGTGGATCAGGCAGGCGATCATCAAAAGCATCGCGGATAAGGGCCGTGTTATCCGTATCCCCATACACATGCTCAATACCA
>JAISNI010000014.1 GCA_031276295.1 Treponema sp. | reverse complement strand
AAGAACTACCAGCACCGGGGCCTGTCCCTGCTGGACCTTATTGACGAAGGCAATATCGGCCTTATCGAGGCGGTGGGGCGTTTCGACTATACCCGCGGCTGCCGTTTTTCCACCTACGGTACGTGGTGGATCAGGCAGGCGATCATCAAAAGCATCGCGGATAAGGGCCGTGTTATCCGTATCCCCATACACATGCTCAATACCATAAAAAAATGCTACTTTATGGCAAAACAGCTTACCCAGGACCTGGGCCGCGATCCCAGCGATGAGGAACTATCCGAATACCTGGGGATGCCCGTCTCCAAGGTCAAGGAAATTGTCAAGCTCTCCCAGGAAACCACCAGCCTCGATACTATCGTCGATGACGGCAATCTTACCCGCCTTGCCGATCTTATCAAGGATGATACCATTGAGGAACCCTTTGAAATGGTCTTTTCCATGACCCTCCAGGAAACTATGGGGGACATCCTCTCCCACCTTTCCGAACGCGAAATGAAGATCATTCAGCTTCGTTTCGGCCTGACGGGGGAAGTCCCGCTTACCCTGGAAGAAACGGGCAAGCTCCTGGGCATCACCCGTGAGCGCGTGCGGCAGATACAGGAAAAGGCAACCTTCAAACTCCGCGGCCTTCGGGAGCTTAACGAACTGCGCGCCGAATAGGGACCGCCCTTACTCCGGTATAAAGCACATTGAAAGCCAGGGCACGTAGGTAACAAGAATAACAACCGCAAACTGTATGAGCAGGAAGGGGAATACGTCCCGGCATATCTCCACGAAGGGCTTTTTAAAGCGGTACGATGCAAGGAAAAGGTTAAGCCCTACAGGCGGGGTAAGGAATCCGACTTCCAGGTTAATAATGAATATAATTCCCAGATGTACCGGATGGATACCGTAGGCGGCGCCCAAGGGAAAGATGAGGGGCAGAACGATGAGGATGGCGGAGAAGATATCCATAAGGCAACCTACCACCAGAAGTGAAAGGTTGAGGAACAGGAGAAAGAGGAATTTAGAAGAAACCGCCTGTGGCAGCCAGCGCGCGAATGTTTCAGGTATCTGGGTATCGACAATATAGTAGGAAAGCCCTTGCGCCATAGCAAGTATCGCAAGCACCCCGCCTATAATGGGAACAGCCTTGCGGAATACCCTGTGCATTTCGGAGATTTTAATATCACGCCGTACAAGCACTTCAACGATAAACACATAGATTACCGACACGGCGCCCAGTTCCGTAAGGGACGCCAGGATGCCGGAAAAATAACCAAGCAAGAGGATAAAAGGCAGGAGCAGTTCAAAGAGAGAATCGGCAACGGCCCTGAATGCCTTGCCTAAACTTAAAGGCTCGGTGGGTATTCTTGTTTTTACCGAGATGATAATGCTGAAAATTATCACCGCGGCAACGAGGATAAGGCCGGGAATGATACCCCCCAGGAACAGGTGAAAGATATTGGTCTGCGTCGTCGCTCCAACCAGGATGAGGGGCAGACTCGGCGGAAAGAGAAGGCCGATACTGCCCACGGAGGTTAAAAGGCCGATAGAGAACCGCTGCGAGTATCCTGAATTTTCCGCCAGTATGGTAAAGAGAATACCTCCGAGCGCCAGAATGGTAACGCCCGAAGCGCCGGTAAACGAGGTGAAAAAAGCGCAGATGATCACGGTAACGATGATCATACCGCCGGGCATCCAGCCGAATAGGGTTTTAAAGGTTTCAACAAGCCGTGTTCCCGCCTTGCTTTCGGAAAGGATAAAACCGGTCAGGGTAAAAAGCGGTATGGGGATGATGCTGTCCTGGGTAAGGCCCGTGTAGATCTGGTTTGCCGTAACATCCATCTCGCCCCAGGACGCCTGGATCAGGAGCAGGGCAAGGCCGCCTATCACCACAAAGAGGGGGGTCCCCGCAAAGCCGGCGATGATAAGGATAATTGCCGCCGGTATCTTCGCATAATAGGCAAACGTGTGAAATTTTTCGAGGAGATCGTACACCCCATCCGGCGTGTTAAAATCCCAGATGATCTTTGCGATAGCGGGGAATGAACACACACATCCCGCCGCAATGGCCAGAACCGGCAGGATTTTGAGCGCTCCTTCCGGTTTAAAGGCCAGGGCAAAACGGAGGGACATTACCGTAAAGCCTATGGGCAGGATCAGTGCAAAAAAACGATCCGGCAAGAAACCTATCATCCGGCCCGTCAGCCCTATCTTGATAAAGGAGACCGTACACCAGGCTATGATAACAGCGGTAAAAGCCGACAGGAGGCCGGTAAAAATCGACAGGAACCGCTTTATCCTGCCCTCATGAACATACTGGATTAAGGCTATGGAGAGATGTTCCCTGCTCCTTGTCGTGATCATCCCTCCAAGAATACCGATGAGGAGCATGAAATGGGTGAGGAGAGGAGCATAGGCCGGTATACCGGTCTTGAAGAACCTTGCTATAAGTTCCGCGAGGGCAAGTAAGGTTATGCAGATAAAAGAAAAATAACACAAGCCGTCTTCCAGTATATGCAAAGAATGCAGAGTCTTCCTCACCGCCGCGCCCGTTCCTGCCTCCGTCTTTCCTTTCATCACCGCCGCTTTCCTCTGAAATTTTTCAGGATGGTTTCTATTTTTTCGTAAAGATTACGATCCATGGTAGAACCAAACAGGCTGGGCACCGCCCTTCCTATATCCTGATACCAGAGGTATTCCTGCTCCGGGCTTAAGGTATTGACGGCAAGGCCGTATTTGGTCATAGCCGCGATAGCGTCATTCTCAAGTTTCATGATGGAACTATCCATTTCTCTTTCCAATTTCCTGGTCAGTTCCTCCAGCTTCGGTTTGTAACGGGCGGGGATGGCGCGCCAGGCGGTATCATTCATCAAAATTCCGCCCATGACCGGCGCGATATTGATCGAGGCCATATTCTTGGCAATGCCGAAGACCTGAAGGCCGCCTATCATAATGGGGCTGTTATAGACAGATTCAATAGTGCCGTTATTAAAGGCGACAAGTATATCGTTTGTATGTATCGAAACCATCTGATAGCCCATAAGTTTAAAAACCTGGGCCAATTCCGGTTGTTCCGCGGGGGTTCCCAATTTCAGCCTTCTTAAATCGGCGGGGACATACACCGGCGTTTTGGAGAATACCTTTATCCAGCCCGCACGGGACCATGCCATAGTGTGAAAACCCTTTGAGTTAAGACTCTTCTCAAGGTCGGGCCTGATCTTGTTCAGCACCTCTTCCAGTTCCGCATTGTCGCGGATAAGAAAGGGGCAACTTATGGTCATTATTTCGTTGGTAATAAGGTTGAGGCCCACCGTGCTTAAAACCGCCGCCTGTATCTGGTTCATCCTGAGTTTACGCAGGACATCGTCCTCGTTACCGGCAATACCGCCGTGATAGACTTGCAGCTTGACTTCGCCGTTGGTTGCCGCAGCCCATTCACCGGCAAGCCTGTTCAGGCCACCGCCCCAGGGGGTGTTTTCGGGCACCAGCGAGGCAAGTTTAATGGTAACCGGCCTTCGCGCCTGTGCCGAAACTGAAAAAACAGACGCCAAAAAAACAGACGCAATTAACAGAATCCGGGTAGTATGTTTCAATTTTTCCTCCATGTTTTCAAATATATATGCAATAATATCATCATTCCGCATCCTCCCATTCTTCCCATTCCGACGTATTTTCAAGTTCTATAAAATAAACGGACGCGTTGTCCAGCAGGAAGCGGGCTTTCCGCTGGGACAGTATGTTTACCAGCCGGTTCCCCGGATCCGCTTCAACGTCAATAGCCAGCGCCTGTTCAAGTTTCTCCTTAAAGGCGGTGTAATCCTGGGCGGGAACGGCCACGGCCTGGGCATAGGACACATAGGGGCTTGCCGACATCCCTTGAGACTTTTCTATCGCCCTTTCAAAGTGAAGATCAACCTTGGATTTATCGCCGCCCATAGTTTCAGGTAAAGACGCGTAGAACAGGACAAAGAAATCGTCAATGGCGCCCCTGTTAAAGTCCGGGTCCAGTTCATAGGCCCGCAGTATCATAGGGTAAAGCTCATCACGTATCCTGTTTCCCAGACCGATACTGCTGAACGGATCGAGGGAATAGGCCGAAAGTATACCCGCGACACACCAGTAGAGCAGCGGCGCGTCCTCTTTTTTTGTTTTGGCAAGCAGAACGTCCAGGCCTCCCCTCCGGTATGCGTCTGTAAAGCCGGGATACTTGATCTCAAGCCCCTTATAGAGTATGTCCGCCCCGCGCAGGTAGAGTTTTTTTGCGCGCGCAAGGTCATTCTGTTTTTTTTGGTAATCGGCCGTATCCAGCATCTCTGCCGGACTCTGCACAAAGGCATTGGCATACATGATAAAGAGCGAACCGGTCGTCAGGATAAGGCCCTCGTGCCGGGGGTTCTGGGCGAGAAGCGTCTCGTATATTTTTATGGCGAAGGGAATAGCATCCCCCACCAGCTCGGGATCGTCGTCGCCGGTAAAAACATCGCTTGACCCCCCTCCCAGTGCGTCGGAAACCGCGTTGATAGCCAGCTTGTTGATAGAACAGGAGGAGAGAACCGCTCCGAGAAGCGCTATACCCCAAATTTTTCTGATCATTTTCATTGTTTTCCTTAAAAATTTCCTAATTTCCCAGAGTCTTCTCTATATCTTTCTTGATAGCCTCAAGTTTCCGCGCCGCCTCAGCTTTGGCCGCATCCAGCCCCCTGCCGCCCGCATCGGAACGGCAGCTTGCGTAGAACTTGATCTTGGGTTCCGTACCGCTCGGCCGGGCGCTGACCACGGTCCCGTCTTTCAGGTAGAACTGGAGGACATCGCTTTTGGGCAGGGTTACCGGATCGTCACCGCCCCCGGCCGCGCCCGGATACTTCCAGGCCGATTCGAGCAGATCCCGCACTTTAAGCACCTCTATGCCCCCCAGGACGGCGGGCGGGGCCTCGCGGTACTTCTTCATAATACCCTGCATAATAGCGGGCCCCTCCGGCCCCTGGAAGTACTTGGAAATACCCAATTCCTCCCAGTACCCGCACCAGCCGTAAAGCTCGTTCAGGCGGTCAAGCAGGCTTTTGCCCTTGCTGCGCCAGTAGAGGGTCATCTCGGCCGTCATGGCCGCGGCGGAAATTCCGTCTTTGTCGCGCACTTCATCTTCTACCAGATAACCGTAGCTTTCCTCCGTACCGAAGACCACCCGGTAGCCTTTGCCGTCGGTTTCGCATTTGCGCATGATGTCGGCGATCCACTTGAAACCGGTGAGGCATTCAAAATAGGCGACGCCGTGGAGCTTGGCAACCTGTTCCTGCATTCCGGTAGTAACGATGGAATTGACCATAGCGGGCTTTACCGGCATCTTTCCCGTTTCTTTAAGGGAAAGGAAGACGTAGTCTGCAAGCAAGGCGCCTATCTGGTTGCCCGTTACCAGCACATATTCGCCGCTTCCGGGTGTTTTGGGAACCGCAATGCCGAAACGGTCCGCATCCGGGTCGGTCGCCATAACAACATCGGCGCACCGCTCCTTCCCCAATTTGATCGCCATTTCCAGCGCCGCCGCTTCCTCGGGGTTGGGAAAGGCCACCGTGGGGAAGTCGCCGTTCCCTTCACGCTGTTCAGGTACGGTGATCACGTTAAGCCCCAAATCTCCCAGTATCTTCTCCACATGTATGGCCCCGGTCCCGTGCAGGGGCGTATACACGATCTTCACTTCCGCCGCCTTTTCCCGTATCAAATCGGGCCGGAACAGGCAGTTTTTAACCATAGCCTGGTACGGTTCGTCAATTTCCCTGTCGATGATCTTCAACAGGCCCTTCTCCAGGGCCTCGTTTTTTTCCATTTCTTTAATCGCCCTTACCGCGTTTACCTCGTCAATGATGCCCGTGTCATGGGGAGGTATAACCTGGGAACCGTCGTTCCAGTACGCTTTGTAGCCGTTGTACCGGGGCGGGTTGTGGCTTGCCGTAACCACGATACCGGTATCGCAGCCGAGCTTCCGTATCGCAAAGGACAACTCCGGCGTCGGGCGCAGGCCGCTGAAAAGGTAGGTTTTGACGCCGTTGGCCGCAAAGATAAGAGCCGAGGCTTCCGCAAATTCAGCCGAATAATGACGGCTGTCGTAGGCTATAACCGCGGAAAGTTTGCCGGCGGCGGCCTTTTCGGGGAAAGCCTTGATAATATACGCCGCAAGCCCCTGGGTGGCGCTCTTCACGATCAGGGTGTTCATCCGGTTATAGCCGCCCCCGATAACGCCGCGCAGCCCGCCCGTCCCGAATTCAAGGTTGCGGTAGAATCTATCCTCAAGCTCCTTCCAATCCTCCGCCGCAAGGAGTTTCTCCACTTCGGAGCGGAAATGGGCGTCTTTCTCCCTGGCGATATAATCTTTTGCCCGCATCGTAATTTCGTTCTTTTCCATAAAAATTTCTCCACTAAACGCTATCTTTATAGTGTAATTTACCGTTCCTTTTTATGCAAGACACTCTTTACACAAGCCGGTTTTTTTCTATAATATATACTTATGATATTTCCCATAGAAGAGCTTATCGAATATAACGGTAATATGTACGAGGTTACATCCGCCGCTTCACGCCGCTCCTACCAGCTTTCCATGCTGAACGATCCGGAGATAGAGGAAAATCAAAGCAAGGTCGTGTCCCTTGCCGCCCGTCAGGTTTTTCAGGGGCTGATAGAATTCCGTCTTGAAGATCAGTAAGTTCCGGGGGCCTCCGTGCCGGAGCCTGCCGCGCGGAAACACCACAGGCTTCGCGGGCTGCTTGGCCTGCCACGTTCCGACGGTTTACGGCCTGCGCCGCGTACCTTTTCCACAGCCCCCTTCGGCTGCGTTCCCCTTTAGTACCGTATGACGGAACCGCTCGATACCGTACCTGTTGTGATCCTCTTCGGCCCTACCGCATCGGGTAAAACCGCTGTCCTTGAAGAGCTTTTTACCGGCACGGCCCCCTTCCGCGCCGAAATAGTCTCGGCGGATTCCATGCAGGTCTACCGGGGAATGGACATAGGCACCGCCAAACCCACCCCCGCCGAGCGGGCGGCCCTTCCGCACCACCTTATCGACATACGTTCCCCCCGTGAACAGTTTAACGCGGGCGATTTTGTCCGCCTTGCGTCCGCCGCTTGCCGTAACATCCACCGCCGGGGCCTTGTGCCGGTGGTTTCAGGCGGGACCGGCTTCTATCTGAAGACTCTTATGTACGGCCTTCCCGAAGCTCCCCCATCGGACCCCGTTCTCCGCGCCCGGCTCCGCGAGGAGCTTAAAAACAGGGGCGCCGGGGCCCTGGCGGAGGAACTTGCCGCCTTCGATCCGGTAAGCGCGCGCCGCATCCATATCAACGACGAGTACCGCCTCCTGCGCGCCCTGGAAGTACTCAGGCTTACGGGCCGTCCCCTCAGTTCCTATGCCCGGAACGGCGCGCCCGCGGAGGCGGCCCCCGGCGCTTTATCTGGCGTGCGGAACGGCGTACCCGACGCCGCCGGTCCCGGCGGCATGGAGGGGGAGTGTCCTTTCCGCTTCCTCCTCCTTGCCCTGGACTGCGGGCGGGAACAACTCTATAAACGCATCAACGAACGCTGCGCAAAAATGTTCCGCCAGGGCCTTCCCGGTGAAGTGGAAACGCTTTTCAGGTTAGGCTATACCCCCCTTGACCCGGGCCTTAAAGCCATAGGCTACCGGGAATTTTTTGTGGAAGACGAACCGGGAACCTTCCGCGTGTCGCAGGATAGGGAAGCGGTCCAGGAACTTATCGCCCGTAACAGCCGCCGCTATGCCAAACGCCAGATATGCTACTTTGCATCGATTCCCGGCGTCCGCCGTATAGAAGCCGGAAGCTCTGCCGCCGGGGAGATAGCGCGCGCCCTGGAGAACTTTCTCCGCCTTTGAAGTCCCCGCCGGCGCGCTCAGGAGAAGTTTGGTACTGGTATTAAATGCGGCATAATGATAGACTCATGCGGGAATTTGCGGGGCTTTGTCCCGAAATCGTATAATTTCCTGCACCGTTAGGGGGAGTGTAAAAATGCGGTATGGAGAGTACGGAAAATTGTGAATAATATCCTGGTAAAAACAATGCTCGACCTGCGGGGAAATCCGCGGGCCTGTGTGTATACGGAACCCATGTGGGGCCTTTCGATGAACCTCTGTCTGCCCTACGCCTCGGTGTATATGCTTGCCATAGGCTTACGGGATGTGGAGGTAGGTTTTATAGCGTCGGTCTATATGTTTACCCAGGTTATCTTCGCTTTTTTAAGCGGACCCATTACGGATAAGCTGGGGCGGCGCAAGACCACCGCCATTTTCGATTTTATCGCGTGGAGCATACCCTGCCTTATCTGGATGCGCGCGGAAGGCTTTTGGTTCTTTCTGGTCGCGGCCCTTTTCAACGGAACCATGAAGGTAACAACCAACTCCTGGGACTGCCTCCTCGTGGAGGATGCGGAGAAGAGCCAGATCACGCGCATCTATTCCCTGGTCGTTGTCTGCGGGCAGCTTTCCGCGCTCTTTGCCCCTGTTTCTTCTATACTGGTTTCCCGCCTTACGCTGGTTCCGGCCATACGCATACTGTACCTCAACGCCTTTTTCGTGATGACCGCCAAAGAGGTCATCCTCTACCTGTGCAGCCGCGAAACCCGCACGGGCAAAGTCAGGCTGGAAGAAACCAGGGGGAAAAGCATAGCCTCGCTCTGCGGAGGCTACGGCGGTGTACTCAAGATCATCGGCAAGTCCAAAGGTACGGTCTTTTCCCTGGGGATTACCGCGCTGGTGGGGGCGGTACAGATGATCAATACAACCTTCTGGCAGGTTATAGCCAGCAAAAAACTCCTTGTCCCCGATATCCTGCTGCCCTTCTTCCCGATGCTCCGTTCCATCCTTGCCCTGGTATTCTTATTCAGCGTCATTCCCCATTTAACGGTGAAGGGCCGCCTCCGCTTTCCCCTTATCCTGGGCTTTGCAAGCTACCTGCTGGGACAGGCCGTCCTTGTCGCAACGCCGGCGCAGGGCCCGCTCCGCTACGTGCTCCTCTGCACCTCGCTTGTATTTGACGGCTATGGTTCGGGCAGCCTTGTCGTACTGGCCGAATCCCTTGTCGCCCTGCATGTAAACGCCGCCGAACGGGCGCGGGTTATGGCAATACAGCACATGATCATCATGTTCGTAACGTCCCCCTTCGGCTGGATTGGCGGACTGCTCTCGCAGGTATCCCGGAACCTTCCCTTTGTGCTCAATATAGGCATACTCTTTTCGGGTATTATTATTACCCTCCTGTATTATAAACAGAATACCGAGATAGGCGTGAATGAACATGAACAGGAGGGATAAACAAAAAGCTGAAACGCTTACCGATATTCTGCGCTCCGCGGAAGAACTCTTTATGGAACAGGGCTTTGAAAAGACCTCCATGCGGCAGATTGCCGAACATTCGGGCCTGAGCAAGGGCGCGCTCTACCACCACTTCGATTCCAAGGAGGAACTGCTTGAAAGGATATGCGCCGAGCATAACCGCGCGCTGAACAACGCGGCTCTTCCGGTTGTCGAAGATGCCGCTCTTACCTGTATTGAACGTATGCGCAGGATCTTCACCCTGAGCCGTAATATGAGCATTTCCGATATATCCCTGGTATCAGAATACTTGAAACTGAACCATAATGAAAACAGCCTGGTACTCCGGGAAAAACTTGAGAAATACAATAAGCAGTTCTACGTTACCGTTATGGGCCCCCTTTTAAACGAAGCCCGGCGCAAAGGGGAATGTAATTTTACCGCCGCCGCCGGGATTATAGCCGTCTTTATCCACCAGCTCAACAGGGCGGTGAACGAGGAATTAAATGCGGTATTTGAGCGCGCGTCCTCTTCGGATAAGCAAAAACATATCATTGAAATAATGAAGTCCTATGTGTACGTGCTTTCAAAAATGCTTAATATAAGTTTTGAAACTACGGCATATCTTATCGGCCTGGAAGAGTCCATACAGCTTTACGCCCAGATACTTCAGGCGCGGACAAAAGCCTGCGGAACGTAAGGCGGGGGCATTTTTTTCTTTATACTCTGGCCGGGGACATACCAGCAGGCTGCGGTATGTCCTCAACCTTCCAATCGGGGCTTAGAGTATCTTATACCCAACGCCGATTTTAACCTGGGGCCCCAGGTTGTAGCCCTTGGCTTTGAATTTGTAATCGACTGCATCGATTGTTGCTTCCCTGTCACTGATAAACTGATAGGAAAAGAGGGCTTCGCAACGGAGAAAGAGGGCTTGGGTAAGGGCAAAATCCAGACCCGCCCCGGCTTTGGCAACCACGCCCCAGGTTACGTCATGCTCCTTGTCGCTAAAATCATTACCGGCAATGGGGAATTTGAGGCCCACGCCCAAAGCGGGGAAAACCGTGATTTTTTCGTTGACGGTAAAGGGATACTTCCCAAGGATATCCACGATGAGGACGTGGGAGAGATAGTCTTCGTCAGGTTGAGGGGATGTACCATTCGTCGGCAGGTTTGGTATACCATCAGGAAGACCTGATATTGTGCTAGTTATTCCGGTAACCTTTCCAATTTCAGCGAAATAGGCCGCGGAAAGCTCCGCATAGGTGGCGTCAACAAAAATAAAGGCGCCCACGTCAAAGGCGCCGGTTTCGTAGGCTAAAGCCATTGTTGTCGGATAATCTCCCAGACTTGGATCTAGAACGACACGTGAAGGATCCGTCTCGCTTTTGGTAAAATTCCCCCCAAGAAGCGCCCCGCCTCCCACGCTGATCCCGAAATCCGCGGCAAATACCGCGGCGGTCAATGCAAGCAGAGACGCCGCGAAGAAAATCTTTTTACTCATACACATACTCCTAAATAAAAGTTTCCGCCCAGCTTTACAACCAGACGCCAATACAAACATGGCAATTTTTTCTTATCTCGTCAATAGATAAAATTAAGAATCAGGCTAATAATTAGATATATTCTGAATTTTATCTAAAAAAAAGAATTGAGAGCGGTTTTAAATTCCGGTTGGCGGGAAGACCGGGTACATACCCAAGGTTCTTCATGTTGCCGTCCGCTAAAAAATTTTCAAGTGAAATCCCTGTTCTTATATCAGACACTAGACACAAACGGTAGAAACGTCTAATAATAAGGATATGAAAATTAAACGTTCAGGCAGTTCTTTTAATTCCTTGAATTCCAAACGGAAGCTGGAATCGGTTTTCCTCTTTACCACGGGGAAATGTAACGCCAAATGCGCCATGTGCTTTTACGCCAACGACATGGAACAAAAGGCCCCGGATCTGACCTTTGAAGAAATCAAAAAGCTCTCTGAAAGCGCGGGCCGGTTTAACAGGCTCTGGCTCTCGGGCGGGGAGCCCACGATGCGGGAAGATATGCCCGAAATCGTCGAAATGTTCTACAAGAACAACCACATAAAGGACATCAACTTTCCTTCCAACGGTATAAAAAACGATCTTCTCATTGGGTGGCTCAAACGTATACGGCGGAACTGCCCGGACTGCAACGTCTCCATCAGCATTTCACTCGACGGTTTCGGCAGCACCCACGATACCCAGCGGGGCATCCCCAGTTTTTACCAGGCCGTCAGGGCCCTCAAGCTCATTGACGATAACTTTAGGGATGACGGAAAGGTTATTAAAAACATCGCCACGGTCATCACAAAGTACAATGTGGAGGAGATCCTTGACTTTACGGCCTGGGTTTACGGTCGCTTCAACGTCAGCACCCATACCATCGAAGCCGCCCGCGGCGTAACCAGGGAAGACGGGGTAAAGGTGCTGACCGAAGAATCGCTGCGGAAAATACAGGACGCGGTTGCGCCTTATTACATGCTCTATGCCAACCGCATCGGCGAAGGTATGTCCGGCCTGTCCCGGCTAATCACCAAATACTTCTACGTGGGGCTTATGCGGGCCATGTATAATATCCGGGCGTCCAACCTGGACAAGCCGACCCCCTGGAACATGGACTGTACCGCCGGGGAAACCACCCTGGTACTGGATTACGACGGCCGGTTCCGCGCCTGCGAACTCAGGCCGCCTATCGGTACCGTTCAGGAATACAACTACGATGTGCAGGCCATCATGCAGAGCGAAGCCATGAAAAAAGAAATTGAAGCCATAGGCCACGGGTACAAGGCCAACTGCTGGTGTACCCACGGCTGCTGGATCATGAGTTCCATCACCTTTAACCCCGGAAAGATGCTCTCCCTCATCCACAAAAGTTACCGGGAAACCAAAAAGCTCTGCAAACCGGTCGGTATAGACGAAAGCATCCTGCGGGAACTGGAAGAAAAATACAAGCTGGATACCCAAAAACTGGCGGAAATCGGCATTATCCCGCAGGTTTTTAAGGCCGGGGCCGCATGAAAATACTCCTTGTAACCCGTGGTTCCCAGGGGGATGTCTACCCTTATCTTGCCTTGGCAAGGGAATTAAAGAGCAGGGGCAACGATGTTCTCCTCAGCCTGCCGCGGCTTTTTGAGGAACAGGCCAAGGCTGCGGAGCTTAACTATTTTCTTCAGGCTTTTGACGACATTGCCGGTATGGTGGAGGAAAAACCGTCGGTAAAGGATCTTATCGAATGGACTAACCGGATAATTAAAAGCCAGTTTGACGAGCTTATTCCCCTTCTGGAGGAGCGCGATATGCTGGTCTGTTCCAATACCGAATTTGCCGCGGCCCATATCGCCGAATACTGCGGAAAGCCCCATATCAGAACCGGTTACGCGCCCCTTTTGCCGGGGAAAACGGTTCCGCCGGCGGTTTTTCCCTTCAGTCCCAAGCGTTTTCTTGTGAGCGCGCAGTGGAAGTTCCTCAACACGGGGCTTAACATGATGGTGAAAAAAAGCCTCAACGGAGAACGCCTGCGGTTTAACATGCCTCCCATCAGGGATCAGGGTGAATACGCCCCCTCCCATGCCCTCAACTACCTTATGTGCAGCCGATACCTGGGTGAAATCGACCCCGCGTGGAAGTATACCTGGGAAGCGGGCGGGTATTGTTTTAACGACGGCTTTCCTTATAACGAAATTGTCCTGCATAACTTTCTTGAATTCGTCAAAAAAGACGGAAGGCCGACCCTCTTTTTTACCCTGGGGAGCTGTAACGATAACGAGAGAAACAGTTTTTGCGCCAAGCTTGACAATATCTGCCGCGAGGAAAACTATAAACTTGTGGTAGGCTGCGGCTGGTGGAAAACCGGAACCCATTTGCAGAACCGGGACGGTTTATTTCTCCTTAATACCGCCATTCCCCACGCCCTTATTTTCCCCCACTGCGACGCCGTAATCCACCATGGGGGCAGCGGAACCACCCACAGCGCCGCCCGTTCGGGAAAGCCCCAGATGGCCGCGCCCCTCCTTATCGATCAATTCTACTGGGGCGGTCGGATCTTCGAGCTTCAAGTCGGCCCCAAAAGCGTCAAGCTGGGTAAAATCAACGAAAAAATTTTAAAAAAGAGGGTGCTTGATCTCATGGGCAACCCCCTCTATAAGAAAAACGCCGCGGACCTGGCCGAAAAAATCCGAAGCGAAAAGGGCCTTATGGGCATGGCCGATTACATAGAACGCGTCGGAAAAGAAAACAAGCCCGGCCTCAGATTAGCCGCCCTGCCGTAAGGCCCCCGGTCTTGTCGAACCCCGCGGACGGTTACCGATACGGCGGTTTGCTGCGCTTCAAACTTGAGCCCGCGCTGTTGCAAAGGCGTTAATTTTCCAGGATCGTAATCTCGACACGGCGGTTACGGGCGCGGCCTGTTTCGTTCAGGTTATCGGCAATGGGTTTTTCCGCGCCGTAGCCGCGGACGACGACGCGATCCGCGCCCCGCACCTTTTTATCGATAAGATAGTCGGCTACGGTCCCGGCCCTGTCTAAAGAGAGCTTCATGCGGCCTTCGGGATTGCCGGCGAGGGCGGTATGGCCGCCTACCAGAATATCCCTGTCGCCGTAGCGCATCAGTATCTCCGCTATCTTGTCAAGTTTCTGCTGTTCGCCGGGAAGCATAACGGGGGAATCGGGATAGAACTGTATGTTTTCCAGATTTAAGACGATGCCTTCCTCCGAATCCCTTACGGAGATACCGCCTAAATCCAGGCGCTCCAGTTCCTCTTTGATCTCGTCCTTGATTTTTTCCCGGTCCATGCGCTGCGATTCAAGCACTTCGGCCTTTGCCCAGCCGCGGTATTCCACGGTCTGGTTATTGGAAAGTTCAAATATCATACGGAAATTCTCTTCATAGGCAACGGCCTGCCCCATGTTCGTGTCCCAGTAAACGGTCTGGTCGGAAGCGCCCATTATCCGTGTCGGATAGATAGAGCCCCGTACCGCCGCAGGTTCGGTAAAGATCCGGTAGGTAACTGAAAACGCGGGGTAGTCCTTATCCTTCCACTCACGGGTTCCGAGAAAGGTGTACTGCGCGGTAAAAGGGATAAGGTAGGGTTCCTGAATGCCGAAACCGTCCCTGAAATCGTGCATCTCGTGCCCTTCGGCGGACCAGGATTCGCCTGCCTTGATGTCTTTCGAGGGGAAAACCGGCACGTCCCTCACCACCGGCATATAGTACTGCCTGCCTATGGTAAGGTGTCCCTGTTCATCGCGCTCGAATTCCGACTCGTACTCCCGCGACCATTGAAACGACCGCCCCGCCAGGGCAAGGGCCCGTTCGGCAGTCAGGAACGAAGCCTTGATCCGGCCTTTCCCCTCTTTTACCTCCTGTACCTCTACCGCGATCCTGTTCAGTATCTCGGCCTGATGGCTGAGACGCCGGTTTATATATACGTCCTCGTTTACGGTGGAAAGGATACGGTAGGTATCCCCGGTTTCATGCTTGTAGAGAAATTGCTCGGCGTCGAGAGCCGGGGAGAGCAGCAGGAAAACGCACAACAGCGCCGGAAGCAGTACCGGCGGCATCGAATATTCCGGTTTAAACGGCGCGCCTTTTTTTTTCATTACAATATTCCCCCGTAAAAAGTCATTGTTTTTTATTATCGGAAGAAAGAGGGGAAGAAAATTACAATCTTCTCTCACTCCCCGGCAAAATTGCCGGTGCGGTCCGGGGGAACCGCGGCAATTTTACATTTAACAAGGGACAGGCTTACCGGATGAAGCACGTATCTGCCGTTATCCCGATGGAATAGTAGGAGGCCGCGAATAAGCGTTACATCGTGTAATTTTTTTTTCTTTATTGAACGTATGTTTTGTAAAATAGACCCAAAGCTCAAGGGATTGAAGTCCACGCCCCAGGGTTTGAAGTCTACGCTCTATGGATTGAAGTCCACGCCCCATGGTTTGAAGTCCACGCCCCAGGGATTGAAGTCCGCGCCCTGGGGTTTCAAGTCTGCGCCCTGGGGTTTTGACTCCACGCCCCAAGGTTTGAAGTCCACGCCCTATGGTTTCAACTCTGCGCCCCATGGATTGAAGTCCGCGCCGCAGGTTTCCTGCCAATCACTCCCAGCCGCCGGACGATATGAGTTAGTTCCGCTTTATCTTGTATTCGCCGGAAGATGAAGCATCAAATCCTTGAACTGTTATCAGTATATAACCCGATGACCGTACATCGAAACTGTGTCCTGAGTATCCCCCATCAATATCACTTAATAAATTTTCGCTGCTATTGCTTACAGATACCTTAATATTGGCATAAGTATTAGTAGAATCATAATCGTCCCAATAGATACGGAACTGGTAGCCTCCTGACCCATAGAAGCAGCTGTAATAATGAACCTCTTCGGGAGCAAGGGTATTCGTATACCATTCATCAGAAGGCTCAAGAGGTATGGATGCAATCGCGTAACTCCTATACAAATAGTCGTCTATTGTTGACAGAGAACTCCTATTGTTGCTGCTGTTATAGGCGGACACTTTGTAATAGCATGTAGTGCCTGGTGATAGACTGGTGTCCGTATAGGAAGTAGAGGTTATTGACGTAATGGAATCATACGGTCCGGTTTCGCTCTCTGCCCGGTATACATAATAGCCGTTTGCACCGGGAACCGTATCCCAGCTTATTTCTATGCTGGTTGGCGAAATAGCGCTCACGGGCGACAGCCACGGCGTACTTACAATGGTAGTCGCGGAAACAGGGCTTGATTGAGTTCCTTCCTCGTTGTTGCTGTTATAGGCGGACACTTTGTAATAGTGCGTAGTGTTTGATTCACCGAAGTCCGTATAGGAAGTAGAGCTTGACGTAGAGGGATAATTAAACGGTCCGCCGCTGGTCGTTGACCGGTATATTTTATAGCCGGCTGCATCGGGAACCGCATCCCAGCTTATCTCTATTTCGTGTGGGCGATGCACTGACGCGGACACCCCCGTCGGCGCCGCTAGCAGTTTGTTGCGCTTCAGCGTAAAATTGTATAAAAATTCACGAAAGTGAATTTTTATACCTTGCAAACTGCATAAGCAGCCCCGATAATCGGGATTTTTTGCATGAATATGCAAAAAATCCACAAGTGCAACAGGCTGCTAGTCATTGTCCGGTTCGGGGTAAAGGCTCCGTATCTGCTTAATACGGGGCAGTATCTCAAAGAATATATCTACAAGGTTCGGATCGAATTTTGTACCCGCAAGTTTGCGGAGTTCTTGGAGAACCTGCTCTTCGGTCCAGGGTTCCTTGTATACCCGTTTTGAGCAGAGGGCGTCATAGACATCGGCAATGGCGACAATACGCCCGGCAAGAGGTATCTCTTCCCCCTTGCGGCCGAGGGGTTTACCGTTTTCATCCGCCCTGATAGGCTTTCCGGTAAGGGGATCAACCCAGCCGGGATAGCCTGTGCCGTCCCAGTTTTCATGGTGGGTAAGGGCCACTTCCCGGGCAATCTCGTCTACCGGCGATTGGGAATCATCAAAAAGGCTGGCTCCGTACAGGGTGTGGTGCTGCATGATCAGGTATTCTTCCGAGGTGAACCGAGCCGGTTTCTTCAAAATAATATCGGAAATGGCTACTTTTCCTACATCATGGAGCATGGCCGCAATCTTGAAGGTATCCTTGTATTTTTCCTTTTCCGCATCGGGAATACCGTTATGGTAGGCCCAGCGGTCGTATATCTCTACCGCATAACCGGCGACACGGTTTACATGGGTTCCGGTCTCCTTGGGATCGCGGAGTTCGGCCATTTTAATGGTACGGAGGATCATAGCCCTGGTCAGGTAGGCATGTTGCAGAGCCACCGTCGCATTGGCTGCAAAATGGGTTATGATAAGTTCGTCCTCTTCGGAAAAGGCAACGGTTTCCCTCAGGCTGTTCTTGGAATTTATCATCTGGATAACCCCCAGCAGGCGGTCTTCCGCGGTTACAAGGGGAATGGTCAGCGTGGAAGTCGTTTTATAGCCGGACCTCTTGTCAAAATCGGGGCTAAACGAATACGGGGCATCCTTGGGAATATTGTACATATCGGGCACATTAACCAGGTTTCCGGTTAAAGCGCAGTAACCGGAAACGGTCTTTTCGTTGATAGGAACCGAGAAAACATTGTAAATCATCTTCTGGCCGGGGGGCAGGCTTTTCTGAGTGGTGTCGTTCTGGGCATATTTAATCTCCAGCTTTTCGGTCTTTTCTCCGTTTTCTTCCCTTTCAACCTTAACATAGATGGAACCCGCATCGGCACGGACTACCTTCCGCGCTTCCAGCAGTATCCTTTCCAGGAGGAGATCAACATCCTTGATTTGGTTTAATTCAGAATCAATCTTGATAATAGATTTGAAATTGGTTTTCTTGGCTTTTCTTTTCTTAACCGCCATTAAAGCCTCCGCTTCTCCCGCTGAAATAATACGAGCAGTTTGTTGCGCTTCGCGCGTAAAATCTTCAAAAATCCACACGTACAACAGGCTGCTCTAAGTCCTAATCTTTTCGGCCTGTACACTTAATAATATGATACCCAAATTGGGTTTGAGTAATATCCCCTATACTGCCGGGAGAAAGTCTTTTTACCGCCGCTTCAAAACCCGCAACCATCTTTCCCGGTCCGAACCATCCGAGATCCCCGCCCGATGACTTTGAAGGGCAGGTAGAGAATTCCCTCGCCAGAGCTTCAAAGGAAGCTCCCCCTTTGATTCGCCGCAGAATATCCTGGGCCAGCGTCCTGTCTTTTACCAAAATATGACTGGCTCTCCATTCCATGATTAACCTCCCCTCGAATAAAGCGCCTTTTTTCCGTTCGGCGCCGGTTGTTTCCATTCAGTAATAAAATATTCGTATGCGGCAATAGTAGCCGCTATAATAATGTCCTGTACTTCCCCCCGTCCATACCAATCGGAACCGTCCATGATATAGAGGTGCTGTAATATGCCTTCAAGATCGTTTACCGTACAGGCCGGATCCGATTTCCTGCGGCGTTCAAGCCCGCGTATCTCCTGATCAAAGGTTTCCTGGTACTTGATGTTACGCCATTCATCCGATAAACCCATATCCCCGCTCCTCTCCTTGCGTATAGATTATACTCAATTCCTGCCGGAAGGGGAAGGGTATACGCGGGTTCTTGAATTGCGGCCTGTCAAATGAAACCCCTTCATTTATGATCGGCGATAAAATGTACGGAAAAAATAAAAATGATTGACGTTTTTTACGGGAAAGGTTCCCGCCTTACAGGCATACTCAAGATTAATCCTCTTACCGCTTTTTTCCCCCCGCAATCCTGACAATATGGGCAATCCAATCCGGCGCAAAGCTCCCTCCCAGCGCGAAGGGGAGTACCAGGGCGACGGTTACCTGGTTTTGCTGGTAAAACTGGGGGAATACCCTGATAAGGAGGGAGAGGATACTTCCTATAGCGATATAGGTCCACAGCGATTTAAGGATAATCTCCCTTCTATACCGTTTTTTCAGATCTTTTTCCCTAAAACTCATAAGCCCCAGGGGAACAACGGCAAGGACGAGGGGGTTAATGAAGAGTATATTGCTGTTGTGCCAGGTATAGTCGTGATTGGTAAAGAATGTCATAAAAAACAGTACGCTGCCCGTAAGGCCGAAGAAAAGGCCGAGCAAGCTCTGGCTTATACCCAGGAGCATCCTGCCGGCGGCGGGCTTTTTCTGCCTTACCAGCATGAAGAGGGCCAGGCTGCCGAGGATAGCTGTACCCAGGGCAAGTTCCGCCGGCCATTGCCTGCGGGGTTTTTCCAGGACGATAGGCCGCCCCCGCGAACGGTTCAGGGTTTCAACCGAGGAGACCAGATTCCGCTGTATGCCCGTGCTGTCGGTATACCGGAAATCGGATGCACGGAGGGCAATCTCTGAGGGGAGGAACATCTCTTCCCATATCGTTATGGGCGTGTCGATATTCTGCCCCATAAGGAAATTGAGCAGCCAGTCAAAAAACGGCGAAAACCAGGTATGGCGGCGCACGTGTTGCCGCAGGGTAAAACGGCCCGGCGCCTGGCCGAATGCTTCCTTAAATTGGCCGTATGTTGCGGTGTCCAGAATATCCCGTACACGGGTCGCGCAGTTATCCTTAAAGTGGTGGTAAGAGTAGTCGCGGTTTTCGCTTTGGATGTTCCATTCGGCAAAACGCCGTAGTTCATCCTTCTTTTCAGGCGGAAGGTCCAGGGTATAGAGGGTAATGTTACGGTTGGTAAGGGTATAGATCCGGATATTCCTTTCGGCGGGGCTTGCCCCGCAGCTATAGATAAGCCTTCCAAACGCAAAATTGACAAAGAAATTCTCCCGCTCAAAGGAAAAGAGGCCCCAGTCATAGAAACGTTCTTCGCCGCTCACCGTATCCGTTATGACAAGCCCGATATGCCCCCACCAGAAATAGAGCTCGTCCCCGGGGCCTATAACGGCAAGTTTTACGGTATAGCGGCCGCCTCTTGCCATATCCGCGTTGGAAGCGGGCGCGCCGCCGGGCGGCTCCGTCCGGGGGGCAGGGCCGGGCGTTTGGGCGTAGAGGCCCGGGGAGAATCGGGGAAAAGCAATGGAAACGGCAAGGATAAGAAATGTCAGGATGGTTTTCAACTTAATTGAATCTCCCTTTTAAAATTGATCGGGGGAACAGCGCAGGAATCGTTAATTGGTATCTGAGATGGCCGTTCCCCGCTTACCGATTGAATATGTTCCCCCTTCTCTATTAAGCCCATATATATTATATATATAGCTATGAGTTACATTGAATTCCGTAATGTATGCAAGTACTATATCATGGGTGAAAACAAAATCATAGCTGCGGATAATATGACTTTTGATATTGAAAAAAATGAATTCGCGGTTATCCTGGGGCCGAGCGGGGCAGGTAAGACAACCCTGCTCAATATGCTCGGAGGTATGGATTCCTGCGATGCGGGAACAATCTGGATTGATAACAGAATCATCAGCGGATTGAGCGAGACCGAATTGACCAATTACCGCCGCTATGACGTGGGCTTTGTCTTTCAGTTCTACAATCTGATAGCGAACCTGACCGCCCTTGAAAACGTGGAGCTGGCGGCGGAGATATGCCGCGATCACCGGGATCCCGGGGAGGCCCTCATCGAGGTGGGGCTTGAAGGGCGCATGGATAACTTTCCCGCCCAGCTTTCAGGCGGCGAACAGCAGCGGGTATCCATTGCCAGGGCCCTGGCCAAGAACCCCAAACTGCTGCTCTGCGACGAGCCCACCGGCGCGCTTGATTACAATACGGGCAAGCTCATTCTCAAGCTGCTCCAGGAAAGCTGCCGGACTTTCGGGAAGACCGTGGTCCTTATAACCCATAACCAGGCGATAGCGGACATGGCTGACCGCGTCATACGGATAAAAAACGGGCGGATAATAAAAACCGAATGCAATACATCCCCTTTGCCGGTTGAAAAGATAGAGTGGTGAAGCACAATACCTCCGGCGTTCCGCCTGCGTTCGGGATGACCTTTGTTAAGAACATACTGCGGGGAATACGCTTGAATTTCAGCCGGTTCGCGGCGATCTTTGCCATTGTCGCCTTGGGGGTGGGGTTTCTCGCCGGCCTTCTCTCCTCCACGCCGGATATGGAAGCCTCGGTTGACCGCTATTTCGACCGGACCGCGATGATGGACATCTTCATCAAGGCGGATATGGGCTTTACCCCGGAGGACATCCGCACGGTCGGCGGCATGGAAGAGGTTGATCGTATACAGCCCCTGCGGGTAACCGATGCCCCCGTCAGGACGGCTTCAGGCGAGTCCCTGACCGTCCGTATCTACGGCCTCGATCTTGAACGTTCTACCGCCGGCCGTAACGAAGGCGGTTTTATCAACCGCATGGAGCTTCTTTCCGGCAGTATGCCGCGGAAGGCGGACGAATGTCTTGCCGAGCAGGGCGGCGGTTTTTTTGCCCCCCTGGAACCGGGAGCTGTACTCCGCATTGAAGGCGGCCGGGAGGCTCTTTCGGATACCTACGCGTATACCCAATTTACCGTTACCGGTATTGTAAAAAGCCCCCTGTTTTTAAGCTATGAACGGGAGCCCTCCCGTGTAGGAAGCGGGCGGCTCGGCGCGGTTATCTATGTGGGGGAAGCCGCCTATACCCTGTCGGTCTATACCGATATTAACCTGACATTGAAGGGCGCTTCCCGCCTCAAGTCTTTTTCCCCGGCCTACCAAAACCTTATCGACCGCGTTGCCGATAAACTCGGCGCTCTTGGAAAGGAGCGTTCGGCACTGCGCCATAGGGATATGCTGCGCCGGGTGGAAACTGCGGCCTTGGACAGGATACGGGAGGCCGAACTGGAGTATGACGAGGAAGAGAGGGCGGCAGCGGCTGAAATTGAGGCGGCGCGGAACAAACTCGACCAAGGCTGGGCAGAGCTTTCGCGGCGGGAGGCGGAACTTACCGAAGGCGAGGCAAAGACAAAAGCCGGCAGGCAGGAACTGGAAAACGGCAGGCTCCGGGCGGAACGGGCCTTCCTTGAGGGCGAGGAGAGGCTTCGCGGCGGCGGCGCGGAACTTGCCGCCGCCCGGAGGCAGGCGGCGGAAGCTAAGACCAGGTTGGACGCGGCCAGGGACGAAGTGGAAAAGACAAGAAAATCGTTCTTCAGGATGCTTTTTTCCAAGGCCCGCAAGGGGGTAGAGGAGTATGACGAGGGTCTTGCCCAATACCGGGAGGGGATGACGATACTCGCGGAGAAGGGGCGGGAACTGGAACAGGGAAGGCGGGAACTGGAGCAGGGAAGGCGGGATGCGGAAAGGGAATTTGCCAAAGCCGAAGCGGAACTGGCGGCTGCCGAAGAAGAACTTGCCGCAGGCAGGAAGGCGCTTGAAGAAGGCCGGCGGGAGCTTGAGCGCGGCGAGGCCCAATGGGAAGCGGGGAAGATAGACGCGGAAAGAAAACTTGCCGAAGGAAAGGCGGATATCGAAGATGGGAAGCGCCGTATAGGGGATATTACCGGCCGTATAGAAACGCCCCGCTGGTATGTGCTTGACCGGAATTCCAACGTCGGGACGGCTAATTTTAAGGCCAACGTCGGAAAGATAGCCGATATAGCAAAGGTCTTTCCCGTATTCTTTCTCCTTGTGGCGGCCCTGGTCGCCCTTACCACCATGACCAGGATGGTAGAAGAGGAACGTACCCAGATAGGCACGCTCAAGGCCCTGGGATACTCAAAACGGATCATAGCCGGCAAATACCTCATCTACTGCGGGCTTCCCAGTATCCTTGGCGCCCTGTTCGGTATGATAGGCGGTTTTAGGCTTTTCCCGGTAATCATCTACCATGCTTTCGGTACCATGTATAAACTTCCCCCGCTTATAACGGAATTCAATTGGGCCTTTGGCCTTACCGCCTGCGGCCTGGTCCTTCTCGGCACTATGGGAGCGGCCGTCTCCGCCTGTTACCGCACGCTTTGGGAAAAACCCGCGACCCTTCTCCTGTCGCGCGCGCCCCGCCGCGGTAAGCGTATCCTGCTTGAATACATCCCCTTTATCTGGCAGCCCATGAAATTTACCTACAAGGTTACCGCACGTAACCTTATCCGGTACAAGAAGCATTTCTTTATGACGATTTCCGGCATTGCAGGCTGTACGGCCCTCATGGTAGCGGGCTTCGGACTGCGGGAATCGCTTGAGGCTATAGCCCTGACCCAGTTTAAGGTACTGGAACGGTACGATCTGCGGGTGGAATTGGCGGTATCGTCCGATCCCGATGAAGAAGATCGCGCCGCCCGTGCCTTTGCCGGTCTTCTGGGCAGGTACGGCCTTGGCGAAGGTGCCGGGCAAAGGAACTATTTACCCGTCCAAACCGAAGACGGCAGCCTTATAGCCCGCGGCGGGCGGATCGGTACCGCCCTGTATACACCGAAAACGGGGGAAGACCTTGGTTCTTATATCACCCTGCGGGATAGAAAGACCGGGACAACGATGCCCTTCTCCGATACCGATGTTTTTATCACCGAAAAGATGGCGGAGGTCCTGGGGCTTAAACCCGGCCTCGTCATCGGTATTGAAAACGGCGGGGGTAAGCGCGGGGAATTCAGGCTGACCGGCATCATCGAAAACTATGTCGGGTGCTATGTCTACATAGGCAGAACGGCATATACGGCGGCCTTCGGCGGCGATCTGCGGTACGGCACGCTTCTGATAAAATCCGGCATAGACGATCCCCAAGCCCAGGACGAATTGATCAGGGCGCTCCACGCGGAAAGAAAGGTCGGCGAAGCCTCATTCGGCTCGCAGATACGGCAGTCCTACGAGAATCTGCTTTCCAGCATCAGTTTTGTGGTACTCATCCTTATTGCCGCAGCCGGCGCGCTTGCCATGATAGTCATCTACAACCTCAGCAATATCAACATCAACGAACGCAGCCGCGAACTGGCCACCCTAAGGGTTCTGGGCTTCCGTCAAAACGAGGCGGCGGCCTACATCTTCCGCGAGATAGCCGTACTCAGCATACTCGGCGTCTTAGCCGGACTGGCCCTCGGCGTGCCTCTCCACCGTTTTATCATCGCGGTAGCGGAAAATACCGACCTTATGTTCGGCAGAACCATATCCGCTCCCAGCTATATCTTTTCGGCGCTTATCACCCTGCTCTTCTCTTTCTGCACCGATATCCTTATGCTGAAGAAGATACGCAGCATCAAAATGGCCGAATCCATGAAAGCGGCTGAATAGTTCATCGTTCAAATATAGAGCCGGTTAAAATCCGGCATTTTGAAACGCCCTCAAGGGACCGGTTTTTTTTCGAGACCTTCCAAAGTACCACGAATCATCATAAGCATCCGTTCAATGTCTATCTTTGAGGCATTCGATTGCTCAAGCATTTTCTCCAGCGTTGCGGCCATCCGCTCATATTCCGAAAAAGTCGTGATTATGGAAGCCATATCTTCAGACACCTCATTAAGGGCCGTCGATTCCCGGGTACTCAATTCAACCATGCTCTGCATCAGGGATTTTCCCGCTTTAACCTCATCACGCATGGCGTTCATTCGTTCCGCCAGGCGGTTAATGTGCTGAATAAGTTCTTTGATATTTTGAGATATGGTTTTTATGGCATCCTGGGTAGTGGCCGCGTGCTTGCGAATTTCCTGCGCCACCACCGCGAATCCCTTACCTGCCGCTCCCGCCCTGGCCGCTTCTATGGACGCGTTAAGGGCGAGTATATTGGTCAGCTCCGCGATATTATTGATGGCGGACAGGTTGTCTCCGGTAACTTTTGCGATGCCGTGCAGGGCATCGGTAATCTGAAAGGATTCGTCAAAGGTCTTATCGATAACCCCAAAGTTGTTATGCACGTTCTCTATGTAATGGTGATTATCCTTAACCGTACCCGCCAGGAACGCGGAGTGTTTCTGAAAGGAATCGGCGGCCTGTTTCATAATCCCGGAGATGCGGTTAAAGGCGCCGTACAGATAATTAATGGTAACATTCAATATTTGGATTCGGGAAACAATCTCAAACATCGTGGTTTTGAACTTGCTGTTTATATAATGAACCAGCCGTTTCATCTTGTAGCCGATGGTATCCGCCTTGGGCGCGGATTTCTGCGGCGCGGCGCTGAAAGAAGATGGAGTCATGGGTCAACCTCCGAAAAAGACTGCGGTAAGGGTCTGATTGTGATGGGTAAAATATTCTTCTCCATAGGTATTGAAACCGGTAAAATTCAATCCGTCGAACACCTGGTTGAATTCCGCAGTCTTTTTGAGTTCCTGAAGTTCCAGATACCGGAGAACGCAGTTAAATAAAATCGCCCCCTGTATGTTCGGGAGGTACTGACGTGCGTCTTCCAGGGACTTCCGGGCATTGGCAATAATGTCTCCCCTCTTTAACAGATGCACCAGGGTTCCCTCTTCTATGGAACAGTTGAACCGTAAACCCGGCCCGGGGATGACTATATCGAGCGCGCGCGCATAGACTGTATCTCCCATAACAATGCCGACAGGATTCTTGGCGAAAAGAGACGGCGAAAATTTTTCGGGGCCTGAAACA
>JAISNI010000162.1 GCA_031276295.1 Treponema sp. | reverse complement strand
CCAAGGCGGTGGTTATCATCACCTATTCGCTGGCCATAGTGATCATGGTGCTTTTTGTTGTCCAGGAAAATGTTTCCATCCGCAGGGGCGGTGCCACGCCGCTTTACATCAACCTGATGGAGCAAGACGCCTGGGCCGCCGTGGGCTTTGACATCAATTCTATAAAGAGAATCCCCGGTCCTGAATTGCAATTTAAGAAATTTGCCCCCGGGGTTCCCCGCAAAATCATTAATGCGGAACTTCCCGGCCTTCCCCGGCGGTACCTCTTTTCACCCCTTGGAAAGGCCCCCATGGAATTTACCATCCTAATACCCTTTGAGGTAAGGGCTTCCTTCAAGGCTTATCTGGACGGCAGTGGAGAGATCCTGCCGGGCATCTTCCTTGCCTGTATCGGGGATAATTGGGAGATCTATCTGAACGGAACGCGGATCCGGCAAGAGATGCACCTGGAGGGGGAAAAGGCGAAGGGGTCCCTCCGGATACGGTCGGGCAGGACTTACCGGGACGTATTTTTTCCGGTGGATAAGGGACTGTTCCGGGAAGGCGAAAATATTCTCGGCTTTAGAATAATCGGAGATCCCGCCTACGGCGGCACGGGGCTTTTTTACGCGTCGCCCTATTATATCGAAGAATACACCGTTATTGAAAACCAGCAAATTGATACCTTAACCATAGTCCTCTGCGGTATTTATATTTTTATGGCCCTGTACCATTTTCTGTTGTATTTAAATCTAAAGCAGGAATCATACAATTTATATTACGCTATGTTCTCGTTTTTCCTGGGCCTCTATACCCTGACCCGGTGCCGTGTTGTGTATCAGATCATTGCGGATTCCAATATAGCGATCCGTCTTGAGTATATAAGCCTGTTTATGCTTCCCCTGACCGCGGGGATTTTTGTTGAAATTTTGCAGAAAAAACAGGTGGTTCTGCCCACAAAAATCTATTCCGCTTTCTGCGTACTTTTAAGCGTAACCCAGATCTTTTTTTGCTCCCAATACGGCGACGAGGTTATGATATTATGGAATGTATTTCTCATTCCCTTTATTCTGTATGTCTTTTTTTACATCCTCCTTTTCCGTTTTATCAAGGCCCGCCGCGAAGAACTGGGGGAAAACCATAAATCTGTCGCCGCCCTGCTCAAGGCCTCCGGCAGGGCCATAGTTGAAACTCCGGTGGGGAATATTATGATCGGTGTCGCCGTCGTATTCATCAGCGGCATCTACGACTCCATTGATGTTATGTTTTTTCATACCTCCGTGATGTTGTCCCGGTACGGATTTTTTGTCTTTACCGTGGGAACCTCCTTTGCCCTTTCCGGCAGGTTCAGCCAGTTTTATCACCGCCTGGGACTGATCAACGCCAATCTGGAAATCACCGTTCATGAACGCACCAGGGAACTGGAAGAACAGACGGAGCTTGCACAGGCGGCTTCCCGCGCGAAAAGCGAATTCCTCGCCCGTATGAGCCACGAGATCCGCACCCCCATGAACGCTATTATCGGCATGAGCCATATTGCCCTGCGGGAGGAACTTACTCCCCTGGCCAGGGACAGCATAAACAGTATACGCCAGGCGGGGGACAACCTTCTTTCCATCATCAACGATATTCTGGATTTTTCAAAAATAGAATCGGGCAAGATGGATATTGTACCCGCGGAATATTATTTGGTATCGGTTATTAACGACTGCGTCAACATTATCCGTATGCGGATGCAGGATAGCCATGTTCAATTTTTAATTAACGTTGATAGTTCCCTGCCGAGTGTGTTACGGGGCGATGCGGTACGCCTGCGTCAAATTTTACTCAACCTGCTTACCAACGCCGTAAAATATACCCGGGAAGGTTCTATTTCACTCACCGTTGCCGGGCTTACTGCCAACGGCATTACTGCCGGCGGCAGTAATGCCGTTGGCAGTAATACCGCCGGTACCTTTACGCTTTGTTTTACCGTAGCCGATACCGGCATCGGCATAAAACCTGAAGACTTGGAAAAACTATTCGGCGAATTCCAGCAGTTTGATAAAAACAAAAACCAGGGTATAGAAGGCACGGGGCTTGGCCTTGCGATTACCCGCAGCCTCTGCCGGCTTATGGGAGGTTCTGTTACCGTATCTTCCGTTTACGGGGAGGGCAGCACCTTTAGTGCAAATATTCCGCAGGAGATAATAAATGCCGCGCCGCTTGGAGACATACTGAACAGCGCCCCCGCGGATACCTTTGCCGAAAAAACCGATGTCCGGTTCATCGCGCCGGAGGCCAATATTCTGGTGGTAGATGATATTGTTACCAACCTGGATGTGGTCAAGGGGCTTCTTGCGCCATATCAAATGGATATTACGGTTTGTACGACCGGAGCGGAAGCGGTACAACTGGTACAGAAAAACAGTTACGATATTGTGTTCATGGACCACATGATGCCCGGCATGGACGGCATAGAAGCGGCAAGACGGATACGCTCCCTGGATAATGGATATAAAAAACTTGTCATGATAATCCTGACGGCAAACGCCGTTTCCGGCATGAAAGAAATGTTTCTTGCCGAAGGGTTTAACGATTTTCTTTCCAAACCCATCGAGATAGCCAAACTTGACGAAATTATGGCGAAGTGGATTCCCCCGGACAAGCAGATAAAAGACGGGGCCGGAATTAAACGGCAAAGCTTTAACTCTGGGTTCGGAATCGTTATTCCCGGCGTGGATACGCGAAAGGGTATCACCATGACCGGCGGAACCGAAGCGGCTTACCGGAAGGTACTGGCGCAGTTTTACAAAGACGCCCAGGAACGGCTGCCGCTGCTGCAGGAGCCGCCGGACGAAACCACCCTGCCGGTTTTTGTAACCCAGGTACACGCCCTCAAAAGCGCCGCCGCCACTATCGGCGCGGCGGAGGTGTCGAAGGCGGCGGCGGTCCTGGAAGCAGCGGGGAAGGCCGGGGACAGGGCGGCGATTAAGGAAGGCCTTCCCGCGTTCACGGAAAAACTTACGGCCCTGGCGGAAGGAATTGCCGCGGCCCTGGAAGTCTCGACCCCGGAGGGAGACGCGGCGGCAAGCGACGCTTCCGGCCCCGCGCTGTCTCCTCTTCTGCGGGAACTGGTCGAAGCCTTACAGGACAAAAAAGCAGCCGCCATCGACCGGGTATTGGAAGAACTCGACCAAAAACCCCTGGACCGCAAAACCCGCGAAACCCTGGAAACGGTTTCCGATGACGTGCTGATGACCGAATACGGTAAAGCGATGAAAACCGTTACCGCGTTATTGGGAGGGAAAATTTCAATTTAAACCCTAACTCCGCTCATTTTAGGGCTTTACATTGAACAGGGTATTGCCTAGACTAATAATGTTTCTTATACTCTTCTTGCTGAGTATGGCGTGGCACAGACTCTGGATCTGCTTGTGGGGGTTCAAATCCTCCCTGGGGAAAAGGGTCTTGCGGTATCAGCGTTTATGGGGAAAGCCGGAACCGTCCTCCGGTATCCTCCGCCGGAACTGTCCTCCGGAGTTATCCGCCTTATCCGGCCCCTTCGTCTATCGGTTAGGACATGAGATTCTCAATCTTAAAAGAGGAGTTCGATTCTCCTAGGGGCTAAAACAAATCTGACCAA
>JAISNI010000160.1 GCA_031276295.1 Treponema sp. | reverse complement strand
AGATACGGCAAGCGGTAGATACGCTGTACGAGTTAAGCGCCAATGAAGAAGTACGGGCCCAATACGAACAACGGCAGAAAGCCTGGCGCGACCGGATTTCCATGCTGGAAGGAAGCTATTTGGACGGTGAGAGGAAAGGTAAGCTGGAAGGCAGAATAGAGGGTAGACTGGAAGGCAAAATAGAGGGCAAGCTGGACGCTGCCAAAAAAGCCTTGCAGGAAGGCTTGTCCATTGATCTGATCGGCAGAATTACCGACTTGGACGAGCAAACCATCCGAAGACTGTAATTGGGTATTATAATGGTGTTTGAGCCTCTTTGTAACCCTTTATCCTATCTGGAATTAACTCATTGTGTAATTTCTTGTAATATAAAAATTTAGGCCATTTCGACTAGCAGCCTGTTGCGCTTCCCCTTTCAGGGGATCGCCAAAAAGAACACTATCCGGTAAAATCAAAACATGAGCGCACGATTTGTCAATGTAGACCGGAACACCCTCTTGTTGTTTCCGGCGGATTTGCGGGAATGGATAGCCGAAGACCACTGTGTCCGAAGGCCCCCATACAAACTGTCAAAGCAACCCCGATAATCGGGATTTTTTGCATAAAGCGAACCAAAGGTCCGATGCAAAAAAACCACAAGTGCAGCAGGTTGCTAGACCTCGGCGGCCAGTTCCCCGCTTCAAACCGTGATAATCCGCGTCATTCGACTATCAGCCTGAACTGTTCTTCCCGTCTGTTTTCGTTTATATCCTGGGCGCTGATCTGAAGATTGACCTGTCCGCGGGTCAGGCTGACATTCCCTATCTCGAAGCGCGGGTAGGGAGCGTAGACTTGCTTTACCGGTACAAGGCCGTTACGGTAAACCATAAGCACGCCGTCGCGGGCGGAATAGGTCTCGAAGTTAAGGAGCCCTATCTCGCTGCCGTTTACCAGGCAGCCGATAAGATAGGGCGCCAGCGGGTATTTGCCCGCCGGCATAAGGGTATCTACAACATCGGCCAGGACGGTATATCGGCCCTGGCTTACGGTTCTTGCCTGGGTGGAATCGAGTTCTATAAGGCGGCCTTCCTGATTCCTCAGGCCTACCGATCTGATAAACGGAGGGCTCGTATCCGGCAGGCGGTTTACGATCATGGCGGGGTTGACCCAGCGGCGTTCCTTGCGGTCAAAGAGAGAAAAGTAAAAGCCCTTCTGCGCCGACCATCCGGTCGTTCCGGCTTCCGCCAGGTACGAGCCCTTTTCCACACTGCCGGCCTCACGGATCGGTTTTGCGCCGTCAAGGCGGCTGTAGATACTTACAAGGCCATCCCCGTGATCAACGGCCGTCCAGACGCCAAGCGGAGAGGGCAACCTGGAAGCCTTTTTTCTGTTCGTATCGGTAAAGAATATCTCGCCCTTTTCGGCGGCAAGCACCGGTCCTTCCGTTTCAAAACTCGTACCCAGCAGGGCTTGCCCCCCGTCGTTCCAGCCGAAGTTGTGGATCAGATTCCCTTCCAGGGACGGCCAGTCCATAGCGTTTAACGCGGGAATACAGTAGACCAAAAAGAGCAATGCCATACCTTTTATCCAGAGCTTTAAGGCCAGCCCTGAAAAACGCTCCCGGTTTTTGGGGGAGCTTACATTCACAGTTGAAAATTGAATACCTTTCATTTTACTTTCTCTCGATATTAAAGGATGAGACGGCCGTACCGCCCCCTACATAGAGACGCCGGCCGTCCCTGCCTAAAAATTCGGTACCGCTCTTAAAAGGCGCTTCCATAATGATAGTATAGGGCAGCCGTATTACAACCAGCCTTTTTGCCGTTTCCGATTGGCCTGTGATCAGGAAAAGCAGGCGCTCGTTACCCGTATCATCTATATCTATGATCTCTCCGTCAAGCGGTATGGTGTAGCTTTTTCGCAATTTTATATCATAGATACCCAGACCCTCTTTCCGTTCAAAGGCGATCTTGCCGTCGTTATCAATAAAAGAGATGTGAACCGGGCGTCTAAACCCGTCGGTAAGAAATTCGTGGTAGATCACCTTATAAGATTCCTCAAAACGTTCAAGCAGGAGGAAACGTTGATCGTCAATGCCGGAAATAATCGCAAAGCGGGAAGCATCGCGGGAAAGAGCGCAGCCCGCGATAACCGATACCCGCGAACCTCCCGGATAGTAAACCGGAAAAACCAGATTGCCCGAAGAGTCCACAAATTCAACGGCCCCGTCAAGGGAACCGGAGAGGACAAAACCGGCGGCGGCGTCAAGACAGGTTAAGGTCGAGCCGTAATCGTGGTTCCAGAGCATCTTGCTGTTTTCATCAAAGGCGCTGATGGAAGTCCGTTCTTTCCCGACAAGGAAGACGCGTCCGTCCAGAAACTGGGGATAACCGGAGGGGTCCTCAATGGTCTGTAGAAGCTCGTCCGCCGGATTCCTTATCTCTATGCTTCGGGGGATGCGCCCATACTCCGACCATCTTTCGGGGGACATGGAAACATAGTTTCTCTTGTTTTTATTGATAAGAAAACGGCCGTCCGCCCCGATATAACCGAAACGTGTACCCAGTTCAAAGGGAACAGGATACCCCGAAGCCGTTTCCCCGGCCTTACCCTGAAGCTGGATTGGATAGTCCGATTCAAGCGAACTTAACCAGTTTTTTACCAGAATAGTCTCAACGGGAACAGGCCGGGCCGCGATAACGGTATACAGGACAAAAAGCCCGCAGCAAGCCAGAATAATCAATTTTTTTTTCTTTTCCAGTACCATAGCCCCTCTCCTTTAATATAGTATTATAATGGAGATGAGCATTTCACGCAACATAAACACAAGCAAGATATGAGGAGAAAATAATATGACGGATAATGTATCGGCGGACGGTTCGGTTATGATGGATGAACTATTCAGGGAAGCGGAAAAGGCTGCCGTCTTTGCCTATGCCCCCTATTCAAAATTCCGCGTCGGCGCTGCGCTACTTGCCGGAGACGGCACGGTCTTTTCAGGCTGCAACGTAGAGAATCGCTCATTAGGTCTGACCATCTGCGCCGAACGGAGCGCCGTTGTGCAGGCCGTCAGCAAGGGCTGCCGGTCCTTTAAGGCCCTGGCCGTTTCGACGCCGGATTCCGCAAGCCCCGTAGGCCCCTGCGGGGCCTGCCGCCAGGTCCTCAGCGAGTTTATGCCACCGGAAGTGCCGGTGCGTTTTGGCGGCGGCGGCCCCGACAGGGTAGATACCACTATCGGGGAACTCTATCCCTACGACTCCCTGCACGAACTGGCAGAACGGTAGCGACTCTTTCAAAACTTCCGTTTTGAAAGAGCCACCTGATATTTATTCCAGGAATTCCTTGTAGATAATTGACATCTATTACGGTTTGATGTACTATTCTGGCAAGGAGCAGTGATGATAGAAGACGATATCCTCACCATTGAAGAAGTTGCGAAATATTTACGGGTTTCGGAACGGACTGTTTATGATTGGGCGCAGAAAGGAGAGATTCCTTCAGGCAAGATCGGAACGGTATGGCGCTTTAAAAAAGCGGACATAGAAAAATGGGTAAATGATCGTTTGTCGATAAATAAATTTCTGCCTAAGACCGGCGTTATTCAGGTTGAAAACATAATTTCGCCGGACAGAATACTCTTTCTCAATTATTCAACAAAGCACGATGCTCTTCTTGCCTTGGCGGAAAACCTTGCAAGTGCCCCGCAGGTAAAAAACCGACAGGAACTGGCGGCGGAGATCCTTAAACGCGAAGAATTGATGAGCACCGCCATAGGCCGCGGCATTGCCATCCCCCATATCCGTCTGCCCTCGGTTACCGACCTGGTGGTTTCCGTAGGTATAAGCCAGATCAATATCATAGATTTTCAGCCTCTGGACGACGAGGCCGTAAGGCTTATCCTCATGATAGCGGCGGCTTATAACCAACATGCCTACTACCTGCAAACCCTGTCTTTTTTCAGCGCGCGCCTTAAGAATCCCCTGCTCCGATCCTCTCTTATCGCGGCTAAAACTGTTGGGGAAGCCTATGAACTGCTTGTAAAAAGTAGGGAATCCGCCAGAGCCTATCCATAAAAAGCGGCGCGTTATCCGCTTTCATTCGACAAACTCAATGCCCAGCCATTTGTCAGTCTGGCTGACGTTCCGGCCTATAAGCCCTATATCGACCGCGGCGGTGGTTTCTGCGACAAGCCACTTTTTCCCTGCCATCTCGAACTGAGCGCCGGCGCTTTTTATATCCGCCAGCCCCATAGCATGTCCGTAAAAGCGGGATACCATGATATGGGCGGGAATGTCCGCATGGTTCAGTATGATGGCCCAAAGCATGGCGCGGCTGTCGCAGTCCCCCCGGCCTTCGGTTACGGCGCTCACCAGATTCACAAAATCGCTTCCCATCAGATCCCGCTCGTAGTTGAAATTTTGAACCCAGGCAAGGGCTTTTGATGCAAGGGAAAGGTTTGCCTTGTCCATGTCTTCCTGGGGAACGGGCTTATCCGCGGATGCCTGGATGGACGCCGTTTCCACATTCCATATCCGTTCCAGAATAAAGGCGGCGTTTGTCAGGCGGTCGAAGGAATCGCGGTAGATTGCCCGGTAAAAGCGTATCCACGCCTCCCTCCATTGCCGGGAGTCCGTATAGCGTTTGAGCAGCGCGAATTCCCTGTCCACAAGGTACCGGGCCGCTTCGCCGTCATTTTCGTAGAATAAGGCCTGTTCTTCCATACCCGCAAGCTGAAGTGGCACGCGTTTCTGTCTGGGGAAGCTATATTCCGTAATGGGGCCGGGTATCTTTCTGTCCGCCGTCGAGGGGCATAGGGAATCGAGCGCCGATAGATGGAAAACACGGAGGTCTTCGCGTTCGTCCGGCCCGTAGGCCAGGGCCAGGAGCAAGGGGGGCTGTGCGCCGTCCGAATTCAGTTCAAGGCTGAGGCCCCAGCCTGAATTCAGGGCATTCCTCCCGGAATTCCGTCCTGCCGCCGCGGGAGCGTCAAAGGAAAGTTCAAAAAGAACGGCCTTTTTCCCCCGGTAGCTGAATGTTTCCATATCGCCCTTGCTGCCCAGACGCCGCCGTACATCTGCGGACATATCTTCGACCGAATTATAGCCGGTGGAATTGCCGCCGGCCCCGGGTGCGTAGACCACAATATCCAGCACGGCCCCTTCCGGCGAGGCAAAGGAAAACCTGTCCCTCCTGTCCCCGCCCGTCAGTTCGTAGCCTTCGGGCAGGTCCAGGGCAAAACCCCAGGTAGGGGAGTAGATGGGGTAGGCGGCGGTAAAAGCCGCGGGGAATGAAGAGAAGGCGACAGATAAAAAAAGAACCTTTAGGCGTTTCCGGTGTATCAAACTAAATGTTATTTTCATGGTATATTTATTATCGGAGCTTCTTTTAAATAAGTATGAAACAAACAAACAACAAGGTTGACAACAGAGGGGACGACAATGCCGACAACAGAGCCGGGCGCGATGGCGGGGTGGACAAGTCCGTAGCCTGTCCCTTGCTTCCCCTTAAAAACATCCCCGTCGTCTTTGAAAACGACGTATGTATCGTCTTTAATAAACCGGCCGGTCTTCCGGTTCAGGGCGGCAAGGGGGTCAGGGTTTCTTTGGATTCCCTGCTTGTCGGTGCTTACAGTCCGCGTCCCTTCCTGGTACACCGCCTTGACAAGGATACCTCCGGCCTTATCCTAGTGGCCAGAAACCAAAAAGCGGCGGTCTATTTTTCCGGTCTGTTTGCCTCCCGTACCGTACTCAAGCAGTACCTTGCCGTCTGTCAGGGCCGGCCACGGGAAAACTCGGGGGTTATCCGACTGAGTCTTTACATCAAAGGGGAAAAGAGGCAATCGGAGACGGCCTATACCGTGCTGAAGGGAAACGGCGAGTTCTCCCTTCTGTGTCTGGAATTGGGGACAGGCCGTATGCACCAGATACGCCGGCATCTTGCCGGTATAGGCTGCCCTGTACTGGGCGACGACAAGTACGGCAACTTCTCCCTGAACAAAAGCCTCCGCAAAACGAGAAGGCTCAGGCGGCTTCTCCTTCATGCCTCAAGGCTTGTCATCCCTGCTTCCCCGCCTGTGGATATAAGCGCGCCACCGCCGGACTATTTTGAAGGATTCGTTACGGCGGCGGCGGACATGACGGATGCGCCGGGAAAAAAGGGCTTTACCCGTGAGGATTCAATGTCAAAAGGTTAAGGCTATTTATTTGAAGCGGGATACCCTGTCCCTTGGGCGGTTTAATTCTTATGCGGGTAACGGCGGGAGCGTAGCCCTCCGGTATAAACAGTAGAAAAGATCAAAACGCCTCCTTCATACAAAATTATCCTATCTTGATCAAAAGGACCGTTTAGAAATAATATATATGAAGACTAAACCATAAATTTATTTTATAAGGAAAAAGCCATGAAAAAAGCTGTGTTGTTTATTGCTGTTCTTGTGATGCTGAATGGTGCGGCAGGAATGTCTACACTCGGTGCCCAGGAGACCGGCCCTACGGCTGTTATTTCAAACCATTATGCGGCCCGGAACTTTACGTCCGGCGCTGTAACCCAAGGCGAGCTTGATCGGATACTCACCGCCGGCCTGCGGGCGCCCAGTGCCAGTAACCGGCAGCCCTGGTATTTTACCGTGGTGCGGAATCATGCGTTGGCAAATCAGATTGTCCCTAATATGCCGGACGGCAATATTTTGATTATCATTTCCGCGTCAGGAGACGGAAAAACCAACGTCCGCGAGATTTTGGACTGCGGTTTGGCAACGCAGAGCATATATCTGGCCGCTCAGGCCCTGGGACTCGGTTCGCGGATATACACGGGTCCTATGGATACCATTAACCGGCGTTTCAAAACCGATTTGGGGTTCCCCAACGGGTACGGCGCGGTCGCACTGGTACGGATAGGACGGGTCCAACCGGATGTTGACGCGGTCAGCGCCGCATCTTTCAGAAAATCTTTAGATTCAACGGTAAATTATAGATGAAGATACCCCGGAGCTTGCGCCCGGGGTCTTCATTTTTCTTTTGTTCCTTGCTGTTTGCTTTTCGCCATACTATCCCCTTTAACCGGTATCCGGTATAATTCCTACCATCATGGATGATTCGTTTGCCGGTTTAGGGATTGCCCCATTTTTTATTGAACGCCTTGCCGAACGGGCCATAGTTGAGCCTACTGAGATACAGCGTATGGTGATGCCCCGTCTTATACAGGGCGGGAATCTCCTTTTCAGCTCTGCGACCGGAACCGGAAAAACCTTTGCCTACCTTATCCCCCTGTTGCAGCGGTTCATCCTGTGCGGGGATGCCCCGTCTGCCGGCCCCCTCGTGCTGATCTGCGCCCCTACTTACGAACTTTGTTCCCAGATCAAGCACGAACTTGACTTCCTCCTCAATGCTGCACAGCCTGTCCCCATGCCCCGGCCTTTGGGCCTGTCCCTTCCCTTCAAGCTTACCTCTTCCCTCCTGATCGGTTCCGCGAATATCAGCCGCCAGATCGATGCTCTTAAAAGGGAACGGCCCCTGGTGGTAATCGGCAATCCCGGGCGGCTCTTGCAGCTTGAGCGTATGGGAAAGCTGAGGTTTAACCGGCTGCGCTGTGTGGTTCTTGACGAGGGGGACAGGCTTGTTCAGGATGATCTGCTGCCGGAAACCGGGGAACTTATGGAAAAGCTGCCGGAGGAAAGGTTCGGTACGGCATGTTCCGCCACTATGTCCGCAAAGGCCAGGGACAGGCTTAGCCCCTTTATGGGACGGGAACCTTCTTTTATAGAGGCCGCCGGTCTTGATATACTGAAAAATGCCATAGAGCATTGGGCTTTTTTAAGCGAGGATCGCCGGAAGATAGCCACGCTCCGCTCCCTTATTGCCGTGCTTGATCCAAAAAAAGCCCTGGTCTTTACCGGCAGGGGCGGGCAGATCGGTAACATCGTCTCGCAGCTTCAGTACCATCATATTGCCGCCGCGGGTATATACGGCGGTATGGACCGGAAGAACCGGAAAAAATCGCTGGACGATTTCCGTTCGGGGCGGGTGAAAGTTCTGGTTGCCAGCGATCTTGCCTCGCGCGGCCTTGATATTGCCGGTATTGACCTTGCCGCCGCCCTCGATGTGCCGGACGACCGTGAAGCCTACCTGCACCGGGCAGGGCGTACCGGCAGGGCAGGCAAGCGGGGAATTATGGCAAGCATAGGCGATGAAGAAGAGATGCGCCGTCTTGCCCTTCTTGAAAAGAAACTGGGAATTGCGGTTTACCCCAAGGTTCTGTACCGGGGAAAGGTTATTGCTGCAGACTTATGAACTATACATACATAAAATGCACCGTATTTTATTTTAATTGTTTATGCGATACAGAAATAACATGATCAAACGGTCAAGTTATTTCTGTCCAGTTCCTTATGAGGCTGTTTCAGAAGCAGCCTCTCAATAAGAATACGATTCGTAAGGAAACGGTATTTTTGAGGGGGGAGCGTATGGCCCGGCAAAGTTACGGAGTTACTCCTTGGGGTAAGTGGTTTATTGATGTCCTGGACAGCTACAGGATGGATGCCCGTTTGAACCGGGGGAAAACCTATGCCAACACCGGCAAGGTGCTCTCCCTGGAATTCAACGAACGCAAGGCCGTAGCCAAAGTTAAAGGAAATTACCGGCCCTCCTATAAGGTTGAGATTGAATTCCCCCCGCTTGAAGAGCAGGAAAAGGCGGAAGTTCTGCGTCTCATTGAGGAAGATACCGCCCTCGTTGCCCAGATTGCGGCGGGAGAGTTACCGGAATCCTTTCTACAGAAGCTCAAGCGTAGCGGTATAAATCTTATCCCCAAGCGCTGGAAGGACATGCGCCGCTCCTGTAATTGCCCCGATTACGGGGACCCCTGCAAGCACGAAGCGGCTATCTACTATGTCATAGCCCGCGAGATTGATGCCGACCCGCATATTCTGTTCCGTTTAAGGGGAATAGACCTGGCGGTGCTGACCGCGAAATTCGGGGCCGGCCTTGAGACCGCCGTTATAGAACCTCCCTTTTCCGTTGAGTCTGGGCCGGCGGAGCGGGAGACACCCGCCCTGCCGCCTGAATTCCCGGCCATTCCCCATTGCGCCGGTCTTATCCTGTCGCTTTTGGCCGAAGCGCCTTTTCAAAGCGGCAAGGACTTTACCGTAGCCCTTGCCGAATTCTACCACCGCGCGGCGCGCGCCGATGTTTGGCAGTATACCGGCAAGGATGAGGGGCGCGAGAGCCTGTTCTCACATTCACAGTGGACCCTGGAATGCGCGCCCGCCCACAGGAAGCAAAAGCCGAAACCGGGTGCCGATCTCATTCTTGTCCGGCACGGCATATCGGGCGAGACCGAACAGTACACGGTGTACGAAGCCCTGAGCTTTTTCCGTTCTTTTTCCTCGGAGAAAGGAACGCTCAGTTATACGTTCCTCTATTACACGGCCAAATTTTTAGGATTGCTCTGTGTATCGGAGGCGTTTATCCCCTCGGTCTTGCTGGAAGACGGGGAACTCTGCATTGTCTGGCAGCCCTTCAAGGCTCTGCCTGCAATACGGGGCGCCCTTGAAAGCCTGTCCCTGTTTGACAGCGGTATCCTTGAACTGGAATCGGGCGGAAAGCGGAAAAAAGCGGTGTATGCCGACGGGCGGAGTACGGTTACGCTCCTTGCCTCGGCTATGTTAGGCGAGTATGCCAAGCGCAGCTATACCGCCCGCCGCGGGACCGGGGAACTGGTGCAGGTGTTTTTCCAGGGAACGAGCCTTGACGTATCTTCCCCCGCCGTGCGGAGCCTTCCCCTTGCCGTGTCTAAGTGGCTTTCGGTTCTGCATACGGATTTTTCAGGCGGCAGGAGAACGCCCCCTGTTCCCGGTGTTGTTCCTGTTTCCGAGGCTGTCCCTGTCGCGGTTACCGCCGATGACGCGTCCCCCCGAAAAGCCCCCGGTTCTTCCCCCGTTGCGGGAAGCATGGCGGGAGCGGCCTATACGTACCGGCTCCTCATGGGCGCGCCCGTACAGAAGAAAGGCGGAGATGCCGCGGCGGACAGGGAGCCTGAGTTCAGCCTTGCTATGGAAGTGCTCTTTGAAAGGGAAGACGCGACCGAGAAGGCGCCCCTCAAGGATGCCGCCAAACTGACCGGTTCCATCGAGGTGCTCAAAGCCCCGACCCTTCTTTCCCATTACCTGCCGGAACTGCGTTCCCTCCTCTCAAGGAAGACCGTAAAACTTGCCGGGGACAGGCTTTCGGATTTCCTGGACAACGCCGCTCCCCTGCTTGAAACCCTGGGGATAGAGCTTGTCTTTCCTAAAAGCCTGCGCCGCGAACTTAAACCGCGCCTTGTATTGCAAGCCTCCGCCAAAGAGGGGGCCAAGGCAGGTTCCCTCGTTTCTTACCTCAACCTCAATTCCCTTCTCGATTGGCAATGGCAGGTAGCAATAGGGGACGAGCTTATAAGCCGGGAGGAATTTGCCGCTCTTCTAGCCCAGAAACGCGCCGTAGTACAGTTCCACAATACCTTTGTCCGTATAGATCCCGCGGAGCTTTCCCGCCTGCTCAGGCAAACCGAAGCGCGCGCTCCCGGATTAAACGATTTTCTCAAGTACCATCTTTCCGGCGATTCGGTTCTTGCCTTTGACGCGAAAGAAATAATCGAAAAGCTCTTTAACGAAAGGGAATACACGGTTCCCCCTTCCCTGAAAGCCGAGCTTAGGCCCTACCAGCAACGCGGCTATAACTGGATATGTTCCCTGCTCTACGCCGGTTTCGGCTGTATACTCGCGGATGATATGGGCCTGGGCAAGACCGTACAGTCCATTGCGGCCATGCTCCGTTTAAATGACGACGGACTTCTGGGGGATGGCTGCCTTATCATAGCTCCGGCGGCCCTGCTTTCCAACTGGGAGCGGGAACTGGCGCGGTTTGCACCTTCGCTGAGGGTTTTCCGTTATCACGGGGCAGGCCGGCATTTTGCGGATGCATGCGATGTTATGCTTACCACGTACCAGACCGCGGCGCGGGACAATGCCAAGCTGGTGCAGCATACTTTCTCGCTGCTTGTCGTTGACGAGGCGCATCTTATGAAAAACGCTGAAGCCAAGAGCGTAAAGGCAGTAAAGCAGCTCCGTTCACGGTTTACCCTGGCACTTTCGGGTACGCCGGTAGAAAACCGCCTTGAGGATCTCCGCTCGCTCTTCGATTTTGTCCTTCCCGGCTACCTGGGGACGGCCGCTCAGTTTAAGGATGCCTACCGCTATCCTGTCGAGGTTATGCGCAACAGGGAGGCTGCGGAAAAATTGAAGAAGATAACCGCCCCCTTCCTCCTGCGCCGCCTTAAAACCGACAAGGCCGTAATCAGCGATCTCCCCGAGAAGATCATCAGTAACGAGTATGCCCTTCTTGAAAAAGGGCAGGCCGCTCTTTACGAGAGCGTTGTTACGGAGATACTAAAGAAATCGGAACAAATTGAAGAGGGTCAGGGACGTTCGGCTCTTATTCTGACGCTGCTGACCAGCCTCAAGCAGATATGCGATCACCCCCGTGTTTACGACAAGGAAAGCCCTGCGCTTTCCTCGCTTTCCGGCAAGGCCCAGCTTCTCCTCACCCTCCTTGAAGAGATACTTACCGGCGGGGAAAAGACCCTCATCTTTAGCCAGTACGTGGAAACCTTGGACTGTCTTGAACAGATCATCCGTAAAGAGATGGGCGAAGCGGCCTTGTGCTACCACGGCGGTTTAAGCCAGAAAAACAGGGCCGCGGTTATTAGCCGTTTCCAGAACGATCCCGCGTCCCGCATACTCCTTGTCAGTCTGCGGGCCGGCGGCCTGGGCCTTAACTTGACTGCCGCAAGCAGGGTTATCCACTACGATCTGTGGTACAACCCCGCAGTGGAAAATCAGGCGACCGACCGCAGCTTCCGCATAGGCCAGACGCGGAATGTCTTTGTCCACCGCTTTATCACCAGAAACAGTTTCGAGGAGAAAATCGACGCCATGCTTACCGCCAAGCGGGAACTTGCCGACATGACCGTATCCTCTGGGGAATCCTGGCTTGCTCGGATGAGCCACGAGGAACTCAAGACGCTCTTTGACAGGTAGCGGCCTGTTGCGGGCGGTGTTTAGACACTAACCCGTAATTTTACCGCTTTTCGGTGGTTTTTGCCGCGCAATCAATCGCGTTTTTTCGTTATTTTGCGTCGGGTCCGCTCGTCTAAAGCGGTTCCCTATTCCCTGTCCCCATCCTCACCCGCCCGATAAGGCACGTTCAAGCGTGTTTAACAACAACTTGACACAGGAGGAGGCTCGATAAAGGCCATAGCGGAGGATAAGGCCGAAGGACCGGACATTTTTTTGTTTCGTCTTAACTTGAACCTTTATAAATTAACGTCAATTCAAAGCAGATTTTTGCCGGGTATGTGTCTCCGCACATACCTCTCCCCCGGCTGGTAGGTAAGGCGGCTGTTCTATCCTCATCAACTTCGGCGTAACGGGTTATGCTATCCGGTCATAAATGCTCTAAGAGTTTGTACCGTTTCGGTTTGAGAATCCGGCCTGCTCTTGACTATAAACTCTTTTATACTCCATATCTTCACTTTCCCTTTAAACAGCTTGTCTTTTATCCTCTTAAATACCTGTTCCATCCATTCCTTCACCTCTTCAATGTATTCTATCACTTCAGAGAAGAACCTGTCCCGCCAAAATGAGCCGAATAGGCCGTGTTTCTTGTTCCACCGGCGGGTGAAGATCGGCTGTATCCAGTGCATAATGGCGGAAATGGTACAGCCTGTCCCGACATAGACGTACAGATCAACCCAGTTTTCGGTAAACACGCAGCTTATCAGGGTAAAGTTGAACTTTTCCTGAGCCATTTTGAGGATATCCTTGTACATGGCTTGTGCATCGAGGTCGAGGAAGGATTTTTCTCCCCGGTTCGTTTGAACGGTAACGTGATGCACACCGTTTTCTTTTTGTTCACGAGGTTTACGCATACCGTATTATTGGGGGCAAGGTGCTGAATTGCTTTAGTCTGGGTGAAAGAAAATGAAGGGAAGATGAAAGAATTTTGAAAGGGGACGGAGTTCACGGGGACGGGGATATGAAGGACTGATTACAGGGGACAGGCTCGAGATCTCAGTTCCTCAAAGCCAGCGTTTCTTCTCCTTAAATTAAAACCACCAAAATGCTCCACATTCTGCAAGACAACCAACCATGTTATCCGAACAAATCCAATAAATAAAACAGAGGGACAGGACAGCGGTTTCCGAACAAAGGCCCGGAAACCGCTGCCGGACAAATGAACTAAGATTTCGCTATTTGCTGAATGTACCGGAACCGCCCGTGTAGTCACCGGAAGTGATAGTAACTATCAAACTCTTGCCGGAAACCGCAGCGGTACCAAAGGCAACACTCCCCTTCGTTAACGTTGCCGTATTGCCTGATCGGGTATAGGTACCGGACTCGCTCATATCGGCATCGGGGCAAGTGAAAGTCCATGCGGAATCAGTAACGCTAATTGTTGCGGATGCCGAATCTCCACCAATTGACGCGGTCCCACTCCAATTTCCTCTGAACGGATTATCATCGCCGTCATCATCCGCATCGGAGGGACATCCCCCCAGTACCAACCCGGATACCAGCAGAACCACCAGCATCCCCATGACAAAAAACGTTTTTTTCTTCATTTGAAGAACTCCTTTGCGGTTTCCCGCTTCCAAAACATACAAAACCCGGTTTAACCCCATACAGAGCCTTCCGGTGTTTTCTCACAATAAGGACGCCGCAACCCGTTGAATTTGCCCTGACGCCATCAAAATCTTAATAATTATAACTTTAAGTTATTATTTAATTCAGAATATATCCAATGGATAATTGTGTCAATAGCTTTTAGTTCAATAGACTATAAAATATATATCGTTGAGTTTTTATATGACAAAACTACGGGCAATTCTCGCCAAAAATATGAAGGCGTACAGAAATGAAATGGGTGTTTCCCAGTTAAAATTGGCGGATTTGGTGGATACCGCACCCAACTATATCGCCATGATAGAAGCGGAAAAACGCTTTCCGACCGACAAGATGCTTGAAAAAATCGCAGCCGCCTTACAGAAGGAGCCCTTTGAGTTGTTTTCGATAACTCCGGTACAAAAACAGTGGCAGGAGGAAGTCCTGGCGGAACTGGCGGAATTTATCATGGCAAAATTAAAAGATAGATAGCGCCTTTTTCAAAATACGGCATAGGGGTATCGAGCGTGGCCATTAAACCAGACGGTATTATCGGATCTTTGGTCCACGCTCCGCTCTGCGGAAATTCATTTAAACGCCGGGCATTTCCGACAGGGCGATTCCTGACACCGATTCTAAAAGCCTTTAAAAAATATCTGAAATAGCTTATAGTAAGATCATTACGGAGGAATTTATGGAATTGAAAGGTTCAAAAACCGAGAAGAATCTCTGGACTGCCTTTTCAGGGGAGTCCCAGGCGCGGAACAAGTATACCTACTATGCTTCCAAGGCGGAGAAAGAAGGCTATAACCAGATCGGCGCGCTTTTCAGGGAAACCGCCGACAATGAAAAGGAACACGCTAAAATCTGGTTTAAGCTGCTTCACGGCGGTGATGTGCCCGATACGGTGAGCAACCTGAAGGACGCGGCCGACGGCGAGAACTACGAATGGACGGATATGTATGCCGGTTTTGCCAGGGACGCTCAGGAAGAGGGTTTTACCCAGATTGCCGCGCTTTTCTCAATGGTCGCCCAGATCGAGAAAGCCCATGAGGAACGTTACCGCAAACTTCTTAAAAATATCGAGGAAGGTTTGGTCTTTTCCCGTGAGGGCGATACAATCTGGCAGTGTTCCAACTGCGGCCATATTGTAATCGGAAAGCAAAGCCCTGAAACCTGCCCTGTTTGCAATCATCCTAAGGCTTACTTTCAGATTAAAGCGGAAAACTATTGACGCGGGTTATTTAAACGGTTCCATTCGGCAATGCGCCGCTCAAGGGAACGTATCTCATCCTTGCTTTCGTGGCGTATACGCTCGTGAAGGTAGGGCAATATGACCTTTTCCTTGAGCGCGGTCCAGTTCCTGGGGAGGATGTTTGGCGGCGAGAGAAAATCAGCGGGCGGCATGTGCCCCAGGAGGCCGGGATAGAATTGCGGGAATACATATTCGGTAACGGTGCGCATGGCTGAAAAGCCGCCGGCAATGCCGAAGTGGGTTTCGTTGATGCGGTTCTTCCTGGCTGTTTCAAGGAGGAGCCGCTGGGTGTTTTCCTGGAAAAACCATTGGGTAAAGGCGCGGGTTGCTTTCTTTGCCTTGCTGTCCCTGTAGATACCATAGTAAATCGTTCCTTCAATAAGGGGAATGGTATCCTGCTCTGAAATCCAGCGGAAATCAAGATCGGTTCTGCGTTCATCGGTCAGCGTGAAGAATTGGGCGCTGTTCATGTACGTAAAGAGAATGCGCCCCGACAGCACAAGTTTTGTCGGGGGATCGTAGAAGTATTTGAAGGTAAATTCATCCTCTGCCTGTATCCCGTTATTGGCCTCGTTGATCCATTCCTGAACAAAAGCTATTGCCCTTTCCAGGGCTAAGGCATCCCAGGCAACCGGGGATGCTTCACGGAAGGATGAGTTGAATAGGGCCGCCGTAATAAAGAGGAATTCATCGTTCCAGGCCGGGGAAAAACCCATGCGGGTAAAATTTCCGTTCCTCTGGATATTATAGGCTTTGCCCAACTCCCTGATTTGCGCCATTTCGATGGTAAAGGGATTGGATAAAGACTCGTTCTGCGTCCGGGCAAAAACCAGGGCCGGGATGTTGAATGCGACAGGCAGAAGGTACTGTTTTCCCTCTATATTGCCTAAATCGAGGATGCGCGTGTAAAAAGCCGATTGGCTTATAATATCATCTTTAAAAAGATCATCCAAAGGTTTGAAGAAACTCCGGGTAGAGGTGCTTTTAAGCCAATTCCCGGCAACAATATCAGGATATTTTTCGGCATTTGTCAGCTTTTGGGCCGGCAATTCAAGGTACTCCGTCTCTATTTTGAATTCGTTCTGGCTTGCATTAAAATATCCGGCATACAAGGCAAATTCCGGCCTGTCGGTCCACAGTATGGCTACGGCAGGTTCCTTAAAGAGATTGGTCAGATTCTCATATACCGTACAGGCGGAGAAAAGCATGAGCAGACAAGGGAGGAGGAAAACCCGCTTTAAAAAACTGGAATAACGATACATAGCTTACCGGCTTATATAGCACAAATCGGCCGATGTTTAAAGTCCCTTCCGCCTTTACCATGAAAAGAGGAAGCATGGAAAGGGCCACCCCATTGCGGCTTGGCGGTAATTGAAACGGCCGTTGCCGGTAAGTTTATTTATCGGTATACTTCTCAAATGGACTATAAACAAGCGGGCGTTAATATAGAAGAAGGTTACCGTGCGGTACGGCACTACCGGGAATTGGCCGCGGGAACCGTGAACCGTGCGGTCTTGGGCGGTATCGGTAGTTTTGCGGGGATGTTCTCTTTAAAAGAGATTATCAATGCAGGCAGGGGAATGGAAGATCCGGTGCTGGTATCCGGCACGGACGGTGTTGGTACCAAGCTGGACATTGCCTTTAAACTGAAAAAATACGATACAGTCGGTATCGACTGCGTGGCGATGTGCGTCAACGATATACTCTGCCACGGGGCAAGACCCCTGTTCTTTTTGGACTATCTAGCCTGTGGAAAACTCGACGCCGGCATTGCGGCGGCTCTGGTAAGAGGCGCGGTCGCCGGCTGCCGCGAAACCGGCAGCGTCCTCCTGGGCGGCGAAACCGCAGAGATGCCCGGCTTCTACGACGAAGGCATATACGACATGGCCGGTTTTGCCGTAGGCATAGTGGACCGGAAGCGAATCGTGGATGGCAGCAGGATCCGCCCCGGGGACAGGCTTATCGGTATTGCCTCATCCGGGGTGCATTCCAACGGGTTTAGTCTTATCCGTAAGGTGCTCCCCGATTTGCATGAGGATTTCGGAGGTATGCCCATAGGGATGGCGCTGTTGGAACCAACGCGGTTATACGTTAAGCCTGTTTTGGACCTTATGGAAAAGGTTGATATCCGGGGCATGGCCCACATCACGGGCGGCGGTTTTTATGAAAACATACCCCGTCTTTTCGGAGGACGGCCGCTGGCCGCGGCGCTGTGTCATCCCCGGTACAAGGCAGCGGATTCAGGGCGCGCCTGGATAGTTCCGCCTATTTTTGCGAGGATAGCTTACGGGGTAAAGACCACGGGCGGCGGCGCTTCAGATGAGGATAAGACCTCGGAGGATCGGGGGCTTTCCGGCGCGGAGGCGCAGGCGGCGGGTATGGAGTTGCTGGGCGCCGACGCGGAGCTCCGAAAGCTGATGTTCAATACCTACAATATGGGGATAGGTTTTGTTATCGCCCTTGCGCCGGAAAACGTGGAGGAGGCCGTTGAACGTCTTGACGGCCGGGGCTTCCCTGCCTGGGAAATAGGCCGAGTCGAAGAGTCCCCAAGCGCGGGGGGAATCTACTTTGAGTAGGGGGAACATCCTCGTGCTGGTTTCCGGTAAGGGCAGCAACCTCCAGGCCCTGATCGATGCGGAAAAACAGGGCGGGCTTGGACGCGGGCATATTGTGGCGGCGGTCTCAGACCGACGCGGCGTCTACTCCCTGGAACGGGCAAAGGCCGCGGGCATACCGGCTCTTACCGAGCTTCCCGATAAACGCCTTGCCAAACCGGAACGCCGACGGGACCTTTCCGGCAGGATACTTCGCATTGCCCGGGAACGTGGCATTGATATCATCATCCATGCGGGCTTTCTCTCCATCCTTGCGGGGGAGATCATTGACGAGTACGAGGGCCGCATGATCAACCTGCACCCAAGCCTGTTGCCGAAATTCGGGGGCGAGGGTATGTACGGAATGTACGTCCACCAGGCCGTGCTTGAGGCCGGTGAAACCGAGTCGGGCTGTACCGTTCACCTTGTGGACCGGGGGACCGATACCGGGCCTATCCTCTTACAGAGGAAGGTTCCGGTATTCAAGTCCGATACGCCGGAGAGCCTTGCCGAGCGTATACACCGTGAAGAGCATATCGCTATTGTTGAGGCCGCCTTGATGCTGACGGAACGTGTCTAGTAGATTTGATTGGACTAAAAAGATGGATATAACGTGAAGTTTTATCCGAGCATCGTCCGTGGTAAACGGCCATTTCACCGTCTTTTGATTCCTCTCTCGTTGCCATACCCCAAGTTCTCCCTGTAGCTTTTCCAGCGTGTCTATCCGGCGATCCAAATATTGGCTGCACCATCTCGCACTTAACTCTATCTCTGCTCTGTTAAGCCAACTGCCATGCGTGGGGGTATAATGGATTTCCAGCTTCTGCGCTATCTCAAACGCTTCTGCCACCGGAAACGCCTCATACAACGATGACATGTACAGAGATATCCTCAATGCCGCTCAGAAAAAGTTTAACTTTACCCTGAAAAGCTGTGAATTTACGGAAAATTGGGTTGATCTGTACATTTATGTTGGGACAGGCTGCACAATTTCTGCCATTATGCAGTGGGTGCAGTCTCTTTTCACCCGCCGGTGGAACAAAAAACACGGTATTTTCGGTTCATTCTGGAGAGATCGCTTCTTTTCCGAGGTGATAAACTACACGGAAGAGATAAAAGAATGGATGGATAAAGTATTTAAGACGATAAAAGAGAAGCTCTTTAAAGGAAAAATGAAAGTCTGGAGTGTAAGGGAATTGATAGTGGGTAAAAAACAGGGCTTCATGAAGGTAATGCCAAGTCCCTTACCAAGTTTATGACAAGATATGTTTTCACTTTATTCCAAAAGCATTCAGGAAAATACATAGCAATTTTAAGCACAGGTACCTAATCTTGATTCCCAACCACTGTATACATCCACTCTTTTTTTGAACCTTACAAATTTCTTTTTTACCTACTACCACAGTTGTTATTTTGTGATATAATATAAATATGTCTTTATGGTCAGATTTACCGGCGAAAACTAATGAAGTTTGGGGAAAAGTGGTGAGTTTCATGGTAAACTTACCGAAAAATATAGTTGAAATTTCATTAAAATCGGTATTACAGGCTAAAAAACAGACTTTACTTATCGGAATGGGCGTTGTTGCCCTGGTTCTTATAATCTGTTTGATTGTGATGCTGGTAAGGCCGAATCATGAGGCGTCCTTAAGTAAAAGGGTATCGGATACGGGGAGGCCGCCGCTTATTCCTTCGGAAGAACTTTTTTTGCCGGAAGAGCCGGATTTTCTGCCGGAAATTCTCCTTGACAGGGAACAGAGGGAAGCATGGACAGGTGATGATGCGACCCCTTACTGGCGAGATCCGCTGAATCTGGGCGAAGAATTGTGGCAGGATGAGGTAAAATCTGTTATAGATAAATTCCTGGAGGGCATTCCATGATCGCTGGATATAAAAAAAACAAAAAATGTTGGTATATACATCTACCGCTTTTTCTTTCTATATTAGCTTTTATTTTTGTATTGATCTTTATACCGGCGGCAATATATGCCCAGACAGATGAGCGGGCCTCTGTTTATCTGCCCCAGCCCACGATTGAACCGCCTCTCATACTACAGAATATAGAGCCGGCATTCGATCCTCCCGAAGCGGCTGCTGCCATTATTCCGCCATCCCTGCAAGCCTTCAATTCAGCCATGCTTGAACCGCCTTACCCCGAATGGGGAGGGTCCCCTCCTCTGGGCCCCTGGGTTCCCGAATTATCGCCGCCCCCGGTACTGAGCGAAGCCCTGCCGGATGCGGTAGATATACACTTGGAACCTCTTCCTGAGAACGTCCCGCTTGCCGAGGAAGAACGACCATCGGCAGCCCCGGTTGCTCCTGAAGGCCAGACAAATGCGTCGCCATCCGCCGATTCTCAGATTGCTGAAATTGAGGTTGTTCGCCGCCCGGTTGTTCCTGCCGTAAGGCCGGAGTCCGCCGTTCCGCCGGTAGCCGAACCTCGCCCTGATCTTCCGGCATCGCCTCCATCGACGCCTAGTTCTCTGGATATTGTTCCAGAAACAGCCGTAGTCCCTGAAAATGAAGGTCAGGATGCCGGCGCTCTAGTTGCAAGTTCCGGGGTTAACCCAGAGGCAGTTCAGGAATCCGCAGAAAAGACACCTTTTTCAAGGATAGTTCGGATAAATGAAGGACAGATCGTAGAGATACCGTACAGGGGAAGCGGTTGGGTGTATCTAGGCGAAATGGGAGGACGGCGGGGACTGTCCTACGATTCCCGAAAGATCGATAATGACGGTCTCAGTTTTGTCTTCCGTGCCGATACAGAGGGAACTTATGATCTTAAATTTTACCGGCAGGATTATATACGGGGCTATATCATAAACGATTATGTCAAGGTGATTGTTAATGGCCCCCCGCTGGTTGCCGATACCGGCTGGTTTAATCCTCCGCCGAATCTGGACAGGGTGATAGCAAACCCGCGTTGGCCTTCTGCGGAACAGGAAGCAGATGCGTTTGCGAGAAGTCAGGTAGCCCAGGCTGAAACCGTTTCTCCTGTCCTTCCTCTCTCTTCTCCGGCAGATCCCGCTGGGGATGGGACACAAATAGCCGCTCTTTCACCCCCTTCAACGGGACAGGCTCCCGCACAGAGTGGTTCCTCCCAGGCGCAGCCCTCGGCAGTACAGCAGCCCGCGAGTCAAAGCACAACCCGCCCCCAGGGACAGGCTCCCGCACCGAGCGGCTCCCCCCAGGCTCAGCCCGCACAGCCCTCGGCAGTGCAGCAGCCCGTGGGTCAAAGTACAACCCGTCCCCAGGGACAGGCTCCCGCACCGAGCGGCTCCCCCCAGGCTCAGCCCGCACAGCCCTCGGCAGTGCAGCAGCCCGCGAGTCAAAGTACAACTCGTCCCCAGGGACAGGCTCCCGCACCGAGCGGCTCCCCCCAAGCCCAGCCCACACGGCCCCCAGCGACGCAGGTTTCTCCTGGCGATCCTGCCGATGCGTGGAGGAATCCGGCTGTGCCCGCCCAGACGCCGAATGCCGGCAGATTGCCCCCTGTTCAGCCCGGTATCGCAGATGACGGCATTATTGCGGTAAAGCCTCCAACCGTTATGCCGGCAGCAGGTGCAGGCGCAGCTTCCCGTGTTACGATACCCCAGGATGCAGGTATTAACGAGTATATCAGTCGTGCCAGGACGGAATACGATGCACGACGAATTGATTCGGCGCTGGCAATTTTGGACCAATTCCGGGGCCGTTTCCCGGCGGGGACTGATGAAGCCTGGTGGCTTTACGGCCAGGCGCTCGAGGCCAACAGCCCAAGCCGTGATATACGTACCGCCATAGATTATTACCGTCGGCTTATTCGGGAATTTCCCCAGAGCCCGCGTTACGCCGATGCTCAGCGGAGGATTTCTTATCTGGAACGATTTTACTTTAACATACAGTAAGATTGAATGGAGGTTATGATGAAAAAGTTTTGTATAGCCGGTATAATTTTATTGGTGTTGTTCTCAGGTTGCACTAAATCGCCTGGTACGGTAACAAAAGATTTTATCGGTGCGATACAGAGTAATGATTTGGGAAAGATACAGGCGCTTAGTACGGATGATACTGCCAATATCTTTACTGCCTTCAGCGATGTGATTAAGGAACAGATCGGTGAAGGCACATATACCGTCGCCAAAGAAGATATTGCCGGTGATACGGCAACAGTAACCATTAAAACTGCTACAGGCGATGAGCATAAATTTGATCTGGTTAAGATCAATAATGAGTGGAAAGTAACGTTTAAGAAGTGATCCAAAATTATACCGGTATATCCGCGAGCCGTTGCGTTGATACAGGGCCGCGAAGAAAAGTTGCGGCTATCTTGGCCTTCAATTTCAGGAAGAAAGGTAAACGGGAAAAGCGCGAAAATGGGTAGAGATGAGGCGCCTACGTATCTTTGATGTGGCGCTATAGGCCGGTAAAGATCGTAGGAGTTCATCGACCATTGTAGGTTGGCTTGCCTGCCCCTTTATAGCATCGTATCTCCCTCCCAATCCCCGCACGAGCCTTCTCCTCCACGATTGCCGGGCGTTGATCTACGAGTTTTCGGCCAGGAATCGGTACTCCTTTTTAGCTAGAATACTTATTAGGCAACGCGGCATATTGACTAAGGCGGTTCAGTTTGTTTATAATAAAAACATACTTCGGGCGGTAGGATAGGGGCTATTCCGCGTGGTTCGGGACCACGAGATCGGGGGTTCAAATCCCCCCCGCCCGATTTTTTTTAGCTGTGAACGAAATGATTATATATAGTGGCTTTTCCAATTACCGGAACGTTGCATCAAAAAAGATAGGTTGAAATATCAGCCGTTTCTATCGCAGTCAAGGGCCTGTCCCCCATATTTTTTTCGTCTATAAAATAATAATACCAACGATAAAACCGCTTCCCGACTCTGTCTTTTTTCGGTCTTTTAAATACACGATACCCTATTTTAAACCCTAACTCCTTATAATACAAGGAGTTAGAATATTCACTACCTAAAAACGGCGGAGTTAGGGTTTAACTATTAAGTTGACATCGGCCCCTGTTGGGGAATAAAAAGGCCGCTATTTCTTTATAATACAAAGACTTACAAAACAAGGGCTTGATCGGACGACCACTCCCAAACCATGAGCGCTGCCAACCGCACTACTGCCCGTTTTCATTTAACTATAAAAAACAAAAACCGCCATAGGCGGTTTTTGTGACGGGAGCGACGGGGCTTGAACCCGCGGTCTCCGGCTTGACAGGCCAGCGCGATAAACCAACTTCGCTACGCCCCCATAAAGTATAAAAAGTATAATCATTTATAAAAAAAAAGTCAAGCGTTGCACGGCGTTTTACCGTTACAATTCGATTTTTTTTAATTAAAGAACACTTTGCAGAAATTGCCGTGTACGGTCATTTTTCGGGTTTTTAAATATATCTTCCGGCTTACCGCTCTCCAGAATGATGCCGTCATACATAAAAACCACCTTATCCGCAACTTCCCGGGCAAAGCCCATTTCGTGGCTTACAACAAGCATAGTCATGCCCCCTTGGGCAAGGCTTTTCATAACCGCAAGAACTTCCCCGACAAGCTCAGGGTCCAGAGCGGAGGTCGGCTCATCAAAAAGCATGATCTTGGGCTCCATAGCCAAGGCGCGGGCAATAGCTACCCGCTGTTGCTGTCCGCCTGAAAGCTGGGAGGGGAAGGAGTCTATTTTATCGCTCAAACCGACCCGCTCAATAAGCGCCTGCGCTCTGGAGCGGGCTTCGTCGGCTTTAAGTTTACGGACATGCAGGGGCGCAAGCATCACATTCTCGATCACGGTTTTATGAGGGAACAGGTTGAAGCGTTGAAAAACCATGCCCACTTCCAGCAGGGCTCTGTTTCGTTCAACCGGGTGCATTTTGATACTGTTTACCCCGTTTACACAATCAAAAAGCAGCTTATCTTCAATATATATTTTACCATTATCAATACGCTCAAGACGGTTAAGGGATCTCAGGTAAGTGGATTTTCCTGCCCCCGAAGGCCCGATAATACAAACCACTTCCCTCTGTCCAACTGTAAGGGATACATCTTTAAGAACGTGTAAAGTACCGAAAGATTTGGATATGCCCTCAGTTTTGATCATTGACATAGCAGCACTCCGGTGTTTTATTCATAAACCGAATATTTCTTCTCTAATTTATGGAATATAAAAGAGAAGATAGCGGTAATTATCAAATAGAGGATCATAGCCGGAATATAGACCAGCGCCGACCGCGTAGACGACTCGATATTCCTGGTGGCCTTGGTTATATCGACCAGCGCAATAATGGACACCAGCGAGGCATCCTTGAGAACCATGATGAATTCGTTGCCGACCGGCGGGATCAGCCGCCTGATAGACTGGGGTACGACGATAAGGCTCATAGTCTGAGCATAGGAAAGGCCGAGAGCGCGCGATGCTTCAAACTGGCCCTTGTCTATGCTCTGTATCGCTGCTCTGATTATCTCCGCGCAGTAGGCCGCCGAGTTAAGCGCAAATGCAATAAAGGCGGGGATAAACCTGTCAAAGAACTGATTCCCCGTTCTAATGATAAATATAGGGGAAGCCATAGGCAGGGCATAGTAGATAAAGTAAAGTTGCATGAGAAGCGGAGTGCCCCGGAAAAAGAAGATATAGGCGCTACAGAATTTATTGACAATTCCGATTTTCGACATCTTTCCCAAGGCAAGAAACAGACTGATAACCAGCCCTGCGGAAACCGATACCACCGTCAACGAAATAGTGATACGGGCTCCGTCTAAAAGCTGGGGAATCCATGTAATAAATTTTTGGAGTATTTGTAAAAATGATTCCGCCAATGCCTCTTCCCTTCTTTGCCCTGACCGGGCCTATGGTATTTTCTTGCTACCTTACACCTGAAACAAGGTCCATCTTAAAGGTATTCTGTGAAATTTTAAGCATGGTACCATCGGCAAACAGCTCATCCAGCGCCTTATCGAGGGCCTGAGTCAAGGCATCGTTCCCTTTTTTAAGGCAAATGCCAAAGGTCTCCGTCGCCGGCCCCTGCCAGACTATCTCGAAGGGACTATCCGGCGGCGCAATATAGTCTACCGATACAAGACTGTCGCAGATTATAGCGTCAACCCGATTCAGTTTCAGCTCATCAAAACAGTTCATCACCTTATCGTATTCATAAGGGGTAAATTGCAGACCCTTTTCAGCAAATTGGGCCATGTAGGTATCCGAAGTAGTTTCGGCCTGATAGGCGACACCGAGCCCTTCCAGATCCTCGGGGGACCCCACTTTAATAGAAGAATTCTTGAGAACCACTATGGATTGGGCATTACCAATATAGGGCTTGGTAAAGTTGTGAGCCGCAAGACGTTCCGGGGTAATAGTAACCGAGGAGATAATACAGTCGTATTTACCGGTATCAACCCCGGCAAAGATTCCATCCCATGCGGTGTCTATGAATTTAACCTCCAGACCCAGCTTTGCGCCCAATGCCTTGGCCATATCTACGTCAAAACCGATAGGGGTTTTGCCGTCCTCAGCAAGATATTCCATAGGCGGATAACCGATTTCCATCCCAATGGTGAGTATCCCTTTCTCCGTAGTCAGCCCGCCGGACTGCCTTTGACCGCCGGCAAAAACAATACCCGCCGATACAAGCATGGTAAACACAATAAGGGCTGTTGATCTTAACTTCATCTTTTCCTCCTGTTTGATAGAGAAATGTTTTGATTGATAGGACTCTATCAAAAAGTAGTATAGTGCGATTCAATTTTTAGTGTCAATGAAAATACAGAAAAAATACAAAATTTTGCAAAAAAATGCAAAATTTTGAATATCATCTGCTCTTTCAAAACTTTAATAAAGGAAAGGTATTTTGAAAGAGCAACCTTACATTTAAATAGTCAATTCTTCATCCGTATCTTTAAAAGGATAGGTAGATGATCCGAAAGGCCGAGGCCGGTGCGGGGGTTGTAGAGGAAAGGTACTCCCGCTGCATTGATAAAAGGTTCCTCCTTTATTACCTTGCAGGTCTCAAAATTCCAGCCTGATTGTGTAAAAAGGGCATCATTGAGCAGGAAATGATCGATAGTTTCCCAGGCATTCTTATAGTTATAGGAGCCTTCTTCCAGTTCATCAGCCCAGGGGGAATAGAAAACTATTGCATCTTCGGGGAAATGCTGTGCTTTGGGCGGTTTATTGTGGCTTAGGATAAGATAATCGATCTGAATTGCGGTATCGGTAAGGCTGCCTCCTTCTGTACCGCCTTCTTCCCCGTTATCCTGGTAGCCGGCAATTTCCGCTGCTTGCGGATCGTCAGGGAGCAAGGCGCTGATGTATTGGCCTGTCTGCCGGTAAAATTCGTCATAATTTTCGTTCAAGTCGCCCATGATGACTATAGGTGTTTCAGGGGAATCGTTACTGATTTCGCGTATACGCCTAAGAAGTATACGGGCCGATGCTTTACGCAGCGGTTCCGTGGCAAGGTCTCCGCCAAGTTTTGATTTCCAGTGGCAGATAAAGAGGACAAGGGGCGTCTCCTGTATCTTAATATGGATTTCCAGGACAGGCCGGGGAGTGGTGTCCTCATAGTAGGTAAGGGAATGCGCCTTTGCCTGCTCAAATGGATACTTGCTCAGTATGCCAAGGCCCAGGGAATTTCCGGGGTTATTTGCAAAGAACGTCCATTTATAGCCCTGTTTTTCAAGGGGCCCCTGGGCAATGTCCGCCAATATCTGAGAATTCTCAACTTCCAATAGGGCTACTATATCGGGGCTTGTTTCATCCATCTTGCCGAATGCCTGGCCAAGCATATTCAGCCTTGCCTGGTATTTATCCCTATCCCAGCCTGCCGCAGCCGTATACTCCTGATATTCCGTCCCGTTTTCTTCCGCATCAAAGAGAGCCTGCACATTCCAACTGACAATTGTTAAGCTGTTTTCTGATTTTGAAGAATCATTGCCGGGAATGGAAGTCATATTACAGGCTAATTGAATGAAAAGTACGAGACATAGAACGGAGAATCGCAATACTTTTGGGAGTATGCCTCGCTGGTTTCTGACGCCCAACCGGTACTTGCAGTAGCGCCGTATATTCCCTGCTGGTTTAGAAGCAGGAAAATCCGAATGTAAATTTTTATGAAAACAGTCTTTTTTCATAAAAGCCTCCTTCCCTATATATGGGGTCTAGGTGTGTGGCGCTTCAGTGAAAATAAAAAATTTTTACAAAAATAGAAAATTTTTTGAAGGGTAGATTTGACAGGATAAGGAAAAGGAACTGTTTTAAAGGTGTGTCCAATGAAGATGTGTTACGTTGTAGTTCGTTATCTTGTTTTGGATATGGGGGCTGTCATGGGGCACGATACAATTTGCAACACCCTTTCATCCGCGGGGTACTCGGTCAAACTTTTTGGGTGGAGTGCTCTGGATGCTTACTGGAGGTGCCAGCCCCTGCCCTACGCATGGCTTGTAACCGATGCAGATATTTCCACCCTGGCACGGATCTTTGACGGACTGCGCTTTCCGGGTGTGGATATTGCCGATGCCGCCCTTGACGACAAGGGGGAAACCTGGTATTTCCGTTGTATTGATGCTCCCCTTGCTTCCGGCTTTTCAGGAATAAGTCATACAGGCGGAAACAGCTATACGTCCGATTCATTAAACCTTGCGTTTAAACTTCTCTGTTTCTACCTGGATGGAAAAACCGTCCGTTTCCAGGACCCGTATGGAATATACCCCCTCCTCAGACAGCTTAGGGATGGACGGTATGGTAGTTCCGCACCGAATGACAAGGTATATTCCAATAGGGCTCCGTTGCTTTCGCTTTCCGGCGGAACCTGGCTGGACGGGCTTTTCCCTCATGCGGACCGTTTTTATGCCTCAATGGAAGGGGCCCTTATCCTTTCCCGCTATAGCGGGGACTCCCCTCAGCCTTCTCCTGTAGAAGCGGCGTCTGCTGTAAACCGCCTGAGTTCCGGCCCCCCTCCGCGTGAAGAAGCGCAGCGGGTTTTTCTGGTAAGCCTTCTAACGTCCCCCCGGCCTGATCTGGGCTTTGAGTTACTTAAAGCCTCCGGTTTTCTGCAGGAACTGTGGCCGGAGTTGGATCTTTTATCCTCTGTGGACCATTCAAAGGAATACCACCCCGAAGGGAATGTCTGGAACCATACCCTGGAAACATTCCGTTACCGGAAATCCTGGGATCTGCGCCTTTCCTTGGGGTTGCTCCTCCACGATATAGGCAAACCCGTCTCTGCATCAGCGGGGAACCGCCGTTTTGCCGGCCATGCAGAAATCGGCGCGGGCATTGCGCGGAAATTCCTGGGCCGCCTCGGTTTTTTACCGGCTATTATCGGGGACATTCAATACCTGGTAAAAAACCACATGTTGCCCGCAGCCCTCAAGCGGCTACCCCTTATACGCACAGAAGAGATAATGCAGTCGCCCCTGTTCCCTACCCTTATGGAACTTTACCGCTGTGATGAATCGTCATCGTTTAAGGGCCTTGGCGGGTACTATGAAAATAGCGCTGCTTATCAGGCATACCTTAAAAACCGCCGCAACCCTTACCGCACATCCGACGGCAAAAAGGTAAGCAGGCTGCCGCAAAGCTAGCAGCCTGTCGCGCTTGTGGATTTTTTTGCATATTCATGCAAAAAATCCGATTATCGGGGCTGCTTATGCAGTTTGCAAGGTATAAAAATTCACTTCCGTGAATTTTTATACAATTTTGCGCTGAAGCGCAACAAACTGTTAGGAACTGGTTTGCGGCGGTTCTACATCCGGCGGGAGGATTATCTTGTAATGCGGCGCTGTCATGTCAAGACCGGCCTCTTTAAACCCGTCCTGAATATTCTGGAAAAGCTCTGAATAGACAGACGCGATTTTGCGGACCTCTTTAGTATACACGTTGATCTGATAACGGCAATAAAAATCGTCCAGGGCTGTTTGAAGGACAAAAGGTTTGGGCTTGCTGAGCGTATTCTTGGTTTTAAGAGCAGCCGCGATAAGGATTTCGTGTATCTGGGTCCAGGGGGTATGATAGGTAAAGGTTATTTCGGCATTGAGGATGAGCCCTTCCGCGTCTTCATCCGAGGAGGTGTTGTAGTTGATTATATTGGAAGTAAGAATTGTTAAATTAGGGTAGGTGATATATTCGTTTTTTATGGTTTTAATCCTGATAACAAAGGGCGATTTTTCCACGACGAAGCCGGTATTATCCTGAAGCCGTATCCTGTCCCCGATTTTGAAGGGCCGCATATAGGTAATAACCAGGCCGGCCATAAGATTACCGATAACCGAGCTTGACCCAAGGGAAAAGATGATACCGATAAAAACCGAAATTCCCTGGAATATCTGAGATTCCGAACCGGGAAGGTAGGGGTAGATAATCGCTATGGTAAAGGCATAGAGCAGTACCCGCAGTATATTAAATGTGGGATAGGCCCAATCAGCGTAAAAACCCGGTATTACCAGCTTTTCTTTTGCAATTTGAATGGTAAAAAACTTTAAAGCGCGGAGTGCATACCGTGTTATAGTCAAAATAATGACAATAGTTATTAATTTAGGGATGTATCCTATAACATTACGGCCGATAGTCTTTAAAGGATGGAGAATATAATTGAATAAGGTTGATGCAATATTCTCTGTAGCAGGGAAAAGGCTAAAAATTATTGGAAGTGTAATGAAAAGTTGAAATACGGTAACAATGTATTTTGCGATTTTTGCAAGAAAAAGGATAATATTGATAATTTGCTTGACATTGAGAATCTTTAAATTTTTGATGCTCAATGGTTTTAGTTTTTGGCTTAGATGTGCAGTTATCTTTTTATTAAGAATTTTAAAACCCTGCCAGCTCAGCCATATAAGCAGGCCCTGAAGGAGCACAATGCCAAGCGCTATACCAAGCCGCATGGTAAAATTCATAGTGAGGCTTTCATCAGTTACTATTTGTTCCAATTTTTCCGCCGGTTCCTCCAGAAACTCCAGAGCGGAGTCCTTTTCTTCAGCTTCAGGGGTATTTCCTGCCGTTTGACTTTGAGAATCCGGATTAGAAACCCCGCCGGTACCCGAAGATACATCATTTTTATTATGTTCTGAGTTGCATGAATACAAGAGAATACAAAATGTCAAGAGCAGGAGGGACAGTATCCTTGAATTTTTCATAAAAAACCTCTTTGCACTGCAATGCTATAAAGATATCTTAATATAACAGATCATTAAAAAAGAGTTAATAGCGCCATGAGTCATCAAGCCCTGAAATTTTATCCTCAAACAGGGCTGGGGTGGGCGGGGAGCCGATTGCGCCCCTTCCTGCCGTATCTGCCGAAAAAAAACGCATCCGCCCTCACCGTATCCTTACAAAAAAACCGCAAAATATTACTTGACATAATTAAAAATATAGTCGATTATATTATCAGGATTAAGAGGGATTGGGTAAACGTTGATTACCCCCTCTTAATGTGTTAAGATAAAGAGGGATAGAGAGTAAACGTTGATTACTCCCCTCTTAATTATTAGGAGGATTTCAAATGAAGAAAACTCTGATTTTTCTCTTGATCCTTGCTGTGGCAGGGGGAGTCTTTGCTCAGGATTTAAAACTGACCGGCGAAGCAAAGATGGGTTTGGGTGTTAGGTATGATACGAGCAGCGAAGAGGCACATTTAATACCTTTTGGTCGTGATTCTGAACAGGGTGTTCATTTCCGGTTGAACGGGGCTTATGCTACGGAAGGCGATACAGCCGGTGTAAAATTCCGGCTTCAGCAAAGGGCTGAATTTACTGTTCCTTATGCCTTTGGGTATGTAAATGTATTTAACAACCTACTTACCCTCCAGGGTGGCCTTATTGACGACGGTACTTTTAACTCGGGCGGAGGAATTCTTGACAGTGATGCCGGTGAAGGTGTGGGAACCAACATCCTTGTTAAACCGATAGAAGGTCTTGTTATTGGGGGCGGCGCTTATGCTGCCAGTGGGGTAGGGCATTTAAAGTCACTCCCTAAACTTGGAGATGCAAAATACACTGCTGGGTTCTCTTATGCTATGCCCGATCTATTTAAGATTGTTACATCCTTTCGCACAAAAAATTGGATCCAGGGTACCGAAAACCTGGGAGAGAGTGTGTTGAATGAGCAAAATCAGCTTATAGTTGGTGCAAACATTCTTGCCCTGAGCAACATGGGTCTTAATCTTGTACTTGAAGGCCGCTTTACCAGTCTTGGTGAAGATAAAGAGTTGGATATAGATGGGTTTGCCACTATTGGCTATGCAAAGGATGCACTGAGTGCTGGCCTTAATTTCGCCCTCTATCAGGCGGATATTAATGCGGACGATGTTCCCGATCCTATCATTGCCTTCTGGCTCTACGGTTCTTATGCGGTTAGCGATAATATTGTACCCCGTCTGGATGTGGCTATTAAGTTGAACGATACGACTATTACGGATGGGTATAAGTGGCATCATAAGCATTTTACTCGTAATGCAGATGCAACGGGGGACCCAGATCAGATGCTCCTTTCCTTCAAACCGGCTGTTCTTCTTAAAATCGACGCCAATAATTCTATTGAAATCGGTGATCAGCTCAGTGTACAGTTGAACAAGGACAAGGGTTATGGCCCTAAGTTAGATAAGGACTCCAATATAGTCAATTCATTCTACATTGACTATGTCTTCAAGTTCTAGTTTTCAACAGCGTGCTTAGTACGAAAAAGCCGACCTCAGCAGGGGTCGGCTTTTTTGTCAAAAAAAGAGTGCCTGGCACCGGTTTTCCGCCGGAGCGTTGCGTTGATTTGGACGGCGGCTCGTTCGGGAGGCTTTACGCAATTATTTCCCCGCAGCCTCGTATTCCCGCAATTTCCGCTCTAACTCCTGTACTCGCCGTTCAGTCTCCTGTAGCCACCGTTCGCTCTCCAACCTCAGGCGTTCGCTTTCCTGTAGCCGCCGCTCGACTTCTAGTTTCTGCTTTTCCAGCTTCCCATACGGCGAATTGTCCCACCATTCTTCCAACGAAAACATCTGTAATACCTCCTTGAATTCTTCAT
>JAISNI010000139.1 GCA_031276295.1 Treponema sp. | reverse complement strand
AACGAAGACGGGAAGGAGAAGCGGGATTGTGAACGGAACGCGGCGAAACGGTGGATAGACCGGCATAAAGAGCGGTATGGGCCGCTTAAGGTCACCATTTTGGGGGATGATTTATACGCCTGCCATTCGACATGCGTGTTAGTGGCGGAGGCGGGGATGCACTTTTTGTTGAACTGTACAGACGAAAGCCATCCGTGGATAGCCGAACAGGTACGGTATGCCGAGCCGGAAACGTATGAACGGCGGGAATGGAACCATCGGAATCATCTGGTGTACCGGTACCGGAGTATAAACGAGGAGAATGTCCGGGTGATAGCGGAGTGCGGCCGGGCGCGATGGAAGACAGAGAACAAACACAACAACGTGTTGAAGCACCACGGATACAATCTGAAACATAATTTCGGGCACGGGGAAGAACCATGCGAACGGGGTGTTTTGCATGCTGAATTTACTGGCATTCCTGTTCCACGGGATCCAGGGATTGGCGGACGAGGACTACACCGGAGGGGCCGGGCTTTTTGGGGGAGGAAGGACGACTTTTTCTGGGCATTACGGTACGAGACCGCGCGTTATCCTCATGAAGCCTGGCATGATTTGTTCCTTACCGTCTCCGGCAATGTCCCTGATGGTTGAATTCAGAATTGCTGATTAGGCAATGCGGTATGTTGATTATAGAAGCAGGGTGGTTTATACTACTCGTATCATGCAGACAAATACATCGGCTTTTCCGTTGGGAAAAAAAATTTTCATTCTTTTTCCGCACAGTGTGATAGAAGAAGATATGCTTGATATCCTTATTATGCACGGATTTGAGGCATATACCCTGAAGGATCATAAACGGGCGCTGCGGCTTATTGAACATTTTGGCGATTCTATCCTGTTTATCAACATTGACGAAGGGCTATCGGAACCGGAGTGGGAGTCTTATATCTATGCAATTCAGAATAATGAGAAGACCAAGGGGTGCCGTATAGGTATTCTTTCTTATAACAATAATGCGGCCTTGATGCAGAAGTATCTTATGGAACTTGCCGTGCCCTGCGGGTATATACAACTTAAACTTGGCCTGCAGGAAAGCACCCGCATCATTGTTGCCGCGTTGGAGGCTAACGAGGCGCGGGGACGGCGCAAGTATATCCGTGCCGTATGTGAGGATGATGTCAATGCCATTCTGAACTTCAAAGGGCCCGAGGGCATTCTCTTTCACGGCAAACTGCTGGATATCAGCGCCGTTGGAGTTGCCGCGCGGATAGACCAGCCTTTTGATATAGCGCCCAGTACGCTCATCAATGATGTCCAGATGCGGCTGCGGGGGGGTATTGTAAGAACAAATCTGATTGCGATAGGTAAACGTCAGGGGAACGACAACGTATGGATATTCCTGATGAATCCTGCCCAGATGGAACATGAAACCAAACTAATTATACACCGCTTTATCAAACACTGCCTGCAACGATATATAGACCAGCTTCAGGTCTAGCAGTTTGTTGGGCTTGAACCCGCGGGATTTTGGCCGGCAGCCGGAATTTTTGCCTTAAAAAAATCCGCCCGGTACGGCAGTTTGTTATATCTCCGCCTTCCCTCTTGCATATTCTAGCAAACTCTGCTAAACTATACCAATTCTAAGTATCTAGTATCATATTTTTCGTTTTTAGAGCTTAAGGAGTAGGAGTAGATTTACATGAGCATCGACATTACCAGGATGCGGAATATCGGGATCAGCGCTCATATTGATTCAGGTAAAACAACGCTTTCTGAACGTATTTTGTTCTATAGCAATAAGATTCATGCTATCCACGAGGTACGGGGCAAGGACGGAGTAGGGGCAACGATGGATCACATGGAGTTGGAGAAGGAACGGGGAATTACCATTCAGTCCGCGGCCACGCAGGTTGAATGGAAAGACCATATCATCAACCTCATTGATACACCGGGGCATGTTGACTTTACTATCGAAGTGGAACGTTCCCTTCGTGTGTTGGACGGGGCTATTCTGGTGCTCTGCGCGGTCGGCGGGGTGCAGTCCCAGTCTATCACGGTAGACAGGCAGCTCAAGCGATACCATGTGCCGCGTATAGCCTTTGTCAATAAATGCGACCGTACCGGCGCAAACCCCTTTAAGGTGAAAAATCAGCTCCGCGACAAACTCGGACTTAACGCGGTGATGATCCAGCTCCCCATAGGCATTGAGGATAAACTTGAAGGCGTGGTCGATCTTATCACCTTAAAGGCCGTGTACTTTGACGGCGATCAGGGGACGGAGATACGCTACGCCGAGATTCCCCCCCACCTCAAGGCGGATGCGGAGAAATACCGCGAAGAACTGCTGGATGCGGTTTCCATGTATTCCGATGAGCTTGCCGAACTTTTCCTTTCAGGCGCCGCTATCCCGGAAGACCTTATCCGGCAGGCTATCCGCAAGGGTACGCTGCTGGAACAGTTTGTGCCGGTAATGCTGGGTTCCGCGTACAAAAACAAGGGTATACAACCCCTGCTGGATGGGATAAACTATTACTTGCCTAACCCCACCGAGGTAAAGAACTATGCCCTGGATCTTAACAACAGCGAGGAACGCGTAGAACTTTTCGCTAATGATAAAAACGCAACGGTGGCCCTTGGGTTTAAACTTGAAGACGGGCAATACGGCCAATTAACCTACGTGCGTATCTACCAGGGCAGCCTGAAAAAAGGCGATGAACTTCTGAACACCCGTTCCCGGAAGAAATTCAAGGTAGGCCGCCTTGTCAGGATGCACTCCGATAACATGGAAGATATTAACGAGGGTAGTCCGGGGGATATAGTGGCGCTTTTTGGGATAGACTGTGCCTCCGGGGACACGTTCTGTGGCGGCGGCTTTAACTACGCCATGACCTCGATGTTTGTTCCCGAACCGGTTATCTCCCTGGCTATTACCCCCAAGGATAAGAAAAGCGCCGATCAGATGGCAAAGGCTCTGAACCGCTTTACCAAGGAAGACCCGACATTCCAGACCTTTGTCGATTCCGAGTCGAACCAGACCATTATTAAGGGCATGGGCGAACTCCACCTTGAAGTGTATATCGAACGTATGCGCCGGGAGTACAAGTGCGAGGTTGAAACCGGCAGGCCCCAGGTTGCGTACCGTGAAACTATCACCCAGCGGGCGGAATTCAACTACACCCACAAGAAGCAGACCGGCGGTTCAGGCCAGTACGGAAAGGTTGCAGGTTATATGGAACCCTATATCGACGGCGACTACGAATTTGTGGATAATATAAAGGGCGGCGCCATTCCTACGGAATTTATCCCCAGTTGCGACAAGGGCTTTAAGGAAGCGCTGAAAAGGGGCAGTCTGATCGGCTTTCCTATTGTCAACATACGCTGTGTGATCAACGACGGTCAGAGCCATCCGGTAGACTCGTCGGATATTGCATTCCAGCTTGCCGCTATCGGGGCCTTCCGTGAAGCCTACAACAAGGCCAGACCGTGTATACTGGAGCCCATTATGAAGGTATCGGTTGAAGGGCCGGCGGAATATCAGGGAAATATCTTTGCTTCAATTAACCAAAGGCGCGGTATAATTCTAACGTCAACCGAAGACGGGAATTTCTCCCGGGTTGAGGCCGAAGTCCCTTTAAGTGAAATGTTCGGTTATTCTACGACGCTCCGTTCCCTTACCCAGGGCAAGGGCGAGTTCACGATGGAATTTGAAAAGTACGGAAAGGCGCCCCAGAGCATTTCCGAAGCGCTGATCAAGGATTACGAAGAGAAGCGGAAGAAAGATCAGCAAAGATAACTATTTTCAGAGTGGATGAGGGGCGGAATCTGAACTGAGGGGAAACCTTTCGTAACAGAATTCCGCTCTTCAAATTCTAAATTCCACTCTCCGCAGAGGAGTTTCAGATGGTTAAGCAGGAACTAATACAGCGCAGTCCGGTACGGATATTCGAAAAGTCCATACATGGAGGATTAAAGACCGGGGAGATCGGACTTATCGCCTCGGCAAGCGGCCTCGGCAAGACATCGGTGTTGGTTCAGATAGCGCTGGATAAGCTGTTACAGTCGCGGAAGGTGATCCACGTTTCCTTCACCCAACATACCGATTATGTACTTGCCTGGTATGAAGATATTTTTGATGAATTTATAAAGAAAAAGAACCTTGAAAATGTCCATGAGGTAAAAAATGAACTTATAAAAAACCGTGTCCTGATGAATTTTAATCAGGATGGTATGACAAGCGCCCAGATACAAAAAAGCCTGCGGGCGCTGATCGAGGATGGGGGCTTTAGAGCCGAAGCCCTCATCATAGACGGTTTCGATTTTTCCCGTATGGATAAAGAACGCATCGCCGGTGTAAAACAATGCGCGAAAGACCTGAACCTTGCCGTATGGTATAGCTGCACCGTCCAGGGTACGGGCCCCCTGTATGACAAGCGGAACATACCGCTTGTCATACAGGATTATCTGGAGTATATTGACGTGGTTATCGGCCTGGAACCAAAACCGGACCATATAGAGCTTACGGTTTCTAAAGATCGGGAGAACTGCAACCTTGAACACATGATCCTCAAGCTGGACCCCAAAACGCTGCTGATCCTTGAAGATGAGCCGCATTAAGGGCCCCCATTATACCAAAAAAGCCCGTGGAAGGGTTGTTCCACGGGCTTAACGGCTTTATGCCGTAGTACGGGTGATTTAGAGGGTGCCTATTTCCTTCTGATTCACCTGTTTTAACACTTTTGTAGCATCAGCAGTGTTTGCGCTAATTGCAGTTGTCGGTACAACATAGTTGCTAGTGGAGGCGGTGTATTCTACCACCACTTTATATTTAGTAGTGGCATTACTGGTGAAGGTTCCAGGCGTGATAACTGTCCCACTTCCATCATAAAGGGCATTCCTAGTAGGATTGGCGGCGCTTAACGAGCCGCTACCACCGACTGCCCAAGTGGCTGTAGCGGGAGTTGCCACATCATAATCGGTTGAATAATAAACGATAATAGTATAGCTAAAAGCCGGATCAAGGTTTGATCCGGTAACTATAATACTGGCATACTGAGCATCACCAGCAGTATCGGTAGACTTTGGTCCGAATTTTGCCGTAAATGTTGCCCCGTACAAACCGCTAATATCACTGCCGGGAGCAGGGATTTTGGCAGCCGCCGCTTCCTTTGGCTCGGCGGCTGCGGTAACAGGGTCTGTACCTAAATCACTGGTAGCTACTGCCTTTACGGTATATACATAGACCGTATTATTTACTGGTGTGTTCTTACTCGGACTACTATCATAACACCAATTATTGGCGCCTTGGTATATAACTACCGCGGTAGAATCCTCGGCATCCTTAACCTTGCGGGAAATAGAATAATACGGAACTCCCTCTACGGGATCCCACTTGATAAGATTCCCCCCGACAAGAGACATAATCTCTACATTCTTGGGGGCCGAAACCCCGTGTTCATTCACCGATAAACTCCCGGTTAGATCGGTGGTGTTGTCGCAACCAGTAAGCAATACTCCCGCTATCAACAGTACTGCTAAACTGCCTAAAAGAACCTGTGTCTTTTTCATACACTGCTCCTTATAAAATTTCGGGATTATACCATCACGTATACTAAAGCATAAGTGTATAAAATAGTATACA
>JAISNI010000108.1 GCA_031276295.1 Treponema sp. | reverse complement strand
AACTATGTGGTCATTACCCATCATTCAGGCTACCGTACCCTGTACGCGCATCTCAGTGTTGTGCGGGTCAAGGCCGGCGCCTATGTCCGTACCGGGGATCGTATCGGCGATGTAGGCAGTACCGGGTTGAGTACAGGGCCGCACCTGCATTTTACGGTTTACAAAAACGGTATTACCATCAATCCTACTGCGGTGATGTATTAACGGCGAGCTGTTCCGTTATCCCCTTTTTCTCGCGCAGGTCTTCGAACTGGTCTTTGTGTTTCATGCTGATTACGCCGCAAAAACTGCCGCCTTTTAAGATCAGTTTTCCCTTTTCATCTATGGCGACATCGGTGCCGGCCGTTTCCGAAGGCATGGAAAATTCCACATCTTCCAGGTTTTCTTCCGGCTGGGATACCTCGTTATCCATGACTCCGCCGCTCATAACAACGGCGCCGTTTGTGATAAAGATGTTTCCGGCTTTAGCGGCCCTGTTTCTCAGTACAACCCCGCCTTCCATAATAAAGGAGCAGTGTTCCGTAATATCGACAGCGCCGCCAATCAGTCCGGCAAAGTTATTTATCAAAAATCCGCCCTTCATGGTAAAGGTTCCCTCCCTGCCCTTTATATGAACTCCACCTCCGCCGATGCCCGCCTTGTTGCCACCGATTAGGCATTTATGCGTACAGGTAAAGGACTCCGCGGTGTACACGCCGCCGCCCCAATACATCGCGTCGTTTTGTATAATACTCCCCGCTTCAAAACTAAAGGCGCCGCCGGCATCGATAAACACACCGCCCCCGGAACCGGAGTATGCATCCTGCCGGTGAAATGCCTCGGCACAATTTTCGACGATCCTGCCGTTCCTCAGCGTAAAGCTGCCGCCCTCGTTGACAAACACGCCGCCGCCTTCTCCGTAAGGTATGGGCAGGCCGTCAAACATTTCGTTTTCCTCTCCCCCGGCTTTGTTTTTTTTGATAAAGCCGCCCAGATGCGTAAACTTCGAATCCACTCCCACAAACACGCCGCCTCCGGCAACATACGCCGTGTTACCGGAAATGAGGCCGTCCCGCATCGTAAATATTCCGCCCTCATCCATGAACACGCCCCCGCCGTGCATATCGGATTTGTTCCGGGTAATCAGGCCGCCTTCCATGATAAATTCACTTTTATTACCCACATGTACGCCGCCTCCCAGGCCAAAACCGCAATCGTTGTTGGAAATTTCACCGCCCCTCATTATCAGGGTTGCGTCTTCAAGGGTGATGCCTGCCCCTCCATGGCAGTCCTGGGTAACGCCGCCCTGGATAATGATGTGTTCCCCTATACACAGGGTATTGTGGTCCGCGACGAAGATAACCCGTTTCTCCAGGCCTTGCGCGTTGAGTATCCCCGGGCACCCGGGATTTCCGCCCTGCAGAGAAATCACCGGTAAACCCTTTCCCGTTATATCGATCATCGCGTTGAGGGCCGCAGGTTCGGTAATGGAACCTGAAATAATAAAGAGGGCTGTTTCACAGGATTTCCACCGTACCTGATCCAACGCCACCGCCACGCTCCACAGGGGTTTCTCAAAAGTCCCCTCATTCGAATCATCCCCATCTTCAGATATGTAGAGGGTGATTTCCTTTTTATTCACAGTTTCATTCGCATTTTGATTTGTATTACTCATAGTTTGATTATAGGAACAAAACCGGATAAAAAAAACAGTTGAGTTACAAATGTCATCGATAAAGTGTAAATTTCCGGCCGGAACGCGTTTATCCGTGATTGGCGGGCAGGAAACGGCGCAGTATTTCCAACACTTCGCTAAAATCAAGGGGTTTGCCTACATGGTCATTCATGCCGGATTCCAGGCATTTTTCAATATCCTCGCGGAATACGTTGGCGGTCATGGCAATGATGGGTATTTCTTTTGGAGAGTCCGGGGCCAGCTGTTTGTTTAGGTCCTTTTCAAACGTGCGGATACGCCGGGTGGCTTCGTAGCCGTCCATGCCGGGCATCTGTATATCCATGAAGATCATCTGGTAGGCTTCGGGATTCCCGGTATAGAGCCGTACCGCCTCGGTGCCGTTTTCGGCGCAGTCAATGGCAAGTTGCGTCGGTTCCAGAAGGGCAAGCACTATCTCCCGGTTAATTTCCACATCTTCTGCCAGGAGGATGCGGTAACCGCTAAAATTATCGCTTTTATCCGGTTCCGTTTTTTCTACCGGCATCAGCCTGGCCGTTCCCAGACACTCATTGATGCAATCCATAATTGAAGAGGGGAAAAGGGGCTTGGGCAAAAATCTGTTTACGCCGGCGCTGCGGGCATCGGCTTCTATGACGTTCCAGTCTGTGGCGGATATCAGGATAACAATGGGGAATGGCTGCCCCGGCGGGGAAACTTTGGTGCCGCCCTGTTCCGGTTCGGTGGATGCCGCCTGTTTCTTGATTCTGCGGGCAAGTTCCACGCCGTTAATGCCGGGGAGTTTCCAGTCCACAAAGCAGATGTTGTAAGAGCCGTTCCGCCCGATCTTCTCCAGGGCTTCCTCTCCGCTGCCGGCGGTATCGCAGGCAAATCCGAAACGCGCCGCTATGTCCTCAAAATAATCCCGAATATCCGGATCGTCGTCCACGGCCAGCACTCTAAGGTCTTTTAGGTTGAAGGCGGAAATTGTCTGGATTTCTTCCACGCCCCGCTCCGCCTTGATGGTAAACCCAAAGGTGGAACCCTGGCCCGGTTCGGATTTTATCCATATTTCCCCGCCCATCATTTCGACGATACGTTTGGATATGGCAAGTCCAAGTCCCGTTCCGCCGAACCTGCGCGATATGCTTGAATCCGCCTGCTCAAAAGAAGAGAAGATCCGCGCCTGCTGTTCCTGGTCAATTCCTATGCCGGTATCGCTTACCTCGATTTTTATGGTACATATATTTCCCTCTTCTTTTACGAGCGCCGCATCCAGGCGGATGGCGCCTTCGTCCGGGGTGAATTTTACGGCGTTGCTCAAGAGATTGGTGATCACCTGGGTAAGCCGCTGATCGTCGCCTATCAGGGTACGGGGTATATGCTTGTCCATGTGTACGGTAAAGTGCTGTTTTTTTTCGTCCACCCTAAAGGTAATTACATTAACCGCCCGCTGGAGCGTTTTCTCAAAGTTAAATTCCGACAACGACAGATCGAATTTATTCGCTTCGATTTTAGACATATCCAGAATATCATTAATAACCCCCAAAAGATGGGCAGACGCGTCGTTTATTTTGTCCAGGCAGTAATCTTTCCGTTCCGTCTCGCCGCTGTTCTTCGCTATGGCCGTCATCCCGACAATCGCGTTGAGGGGGGTCCGTATTTCGTGGCTCATATTGGAAAGAAATTCCGACTTGGCTCTGGCGCTGGAAAGGGCGCTCTCCCGGGCATGGACCAGATTCTGGGTCATTTCGTTGCGCATCATGGCGTTGGCTATGAGGAGACTGCCTGAACGGAGGATGGCTTCCTCGTTCTCCGGGAATTCCCGTTCCATCAGGTAGTCGTCAAAACTGACAAAACCCCA
>JAISNI010000081.1 GCA_031276295.1 Treponema sp. | reverse complement strand
CCAGACAAGTACAAAAAACACCCTGCTGTTTGTGTTTTTATTCATAAACTCCTCCTTGCAAATAGCGATAAATTGAACCGGTTTCAAAATATCGAATTTTAAAACGGTTCCATTAGTATGGTCGTTCTGCTAAACGACTATTTAATAATAAGCAAGTCTTGTCTCTGTGTAAATAGGCAAAGCCGCATATTTAACCTATAATCGCTCACAGGGCCTCTATAATAAGGGCTTTCCCAAGACTTCAGTTTTGGGAAATACTCTATAGTGTACCGTTAAATTCCATACGACTACATATAGTACACTTTGGAATTCTGGACTTGTAGTGCATACTATATATAGTATATATCAAATATATAACACTATATATAGTGTCTATTCACAAAGCCGGTTACTTTGCGGACAGACCTCGGACTTTTAATCCGATGCATTTGCTCCCGTTTCGTACCAAAACAGGGCGCAAATTGCATATTTCAAGGAAGCTGCGACCCTGCGGTCCGCTTCTATACTGTGTTTACATTACAGGCAGACTCTATTTAATAGCCAAAACGCAGACCCAGGGATACGCCGAGTCCCCTGGCGTCAAAGGCGTTCGCAAAACCCGTCTCCCGCAGGGATACGCCAAAAAGCATTTCCGCGACATGAAAATTAAGCATGAAACGGAAATTGTATGCCCAGATACGCTCAACATAACCGGCAGAAAGCGCGATAGAAAAAATCTTCAAAACGTTAACCTGTCCCTCAATGCCGGCGTTGAAACAGGGGGCATAGTTGTCTATACTCAGAAGGGAAAACCCCAGGCTGGGACGTATCACAAAGAGGCCGGCAGCATCCGGCTTGTAATTTATGTAGGCATTAAGCCGGAAAGGCCTGAGTACGTAGAAATCGGCATTGCTGTCGTAACTGGTAACGAATTCCGGCTCCGGCAAATCTATATCTCCGGCGGTAAGCTCGTCGAGTGTGCTGGTTATCGTAAACTCGCCGGAACTGATATGCATCCTGTGGGACATCCTGGCGGGGACCAGGGGAAGGTGCGAAATGGAGGCCCCAAGATCCAGAGTGGGCAGCAGGGCGTATTCCGCCCCGGCGGATATATCAAAGCCCAGGGGAAGCGTGTCGTTGTCACGGGACGAAGATCCGGATTCTTCTCCCAGGGCATAAGCGGAATATATGTCAAGATCGAAAAGCCCGTGCGCATTAATGGCGTCTTCTGTTGTGCTGACCGAGTAATCAGCCCCGGAAGCGGGGATAAAAATGACAGGCATAAAAACCGAAGGTTTTACCGCGAGGCGCAGCCTGTTAAACCTGCCCGTACCCTTTATTCCCGCCTCCGCGAAAACGCTTCCGCCTATATTCAAATTTCCGTCAAGGGAACCGGATCCCGCGTTGCCCCGGCCCAAAAGCCGCATAAGGCTTTCCGGCACCGTACCGTAAACCGTGCCGTCAAGGCCGGCAAATACGCTGATTCCGTATCCGTTGCGAAGATTCAGGCTAAAAAATACGTCCGCTTCTCCTCCGCCGGCTACGATCAATTCCCTTACATTGACATTAACCAAATCAATGGTCAGGGTCTTATGAACATTGAAAATATCGCCCAGGCGGAGGAGGTTGTTGGCAGCATAGGCCTCCGCGTCTACGCCGAATTCCAGCATTCTGTGGGGTTCCCCCGTAGAAAATTCCACCGGGATTTCCGCGGAAAGCGATACAATACCCATAAGTAAAATACTGCATATCATGGCGGTCTTTTTCATGCCTGATCCCTATAATATCTCATTAATACGTGTTTTCACGACAATTCCCAATGAGAATTTCAACGGAGGAACGGCCGAATCTTTCCCCGGCCTTTTGATGTCAAAATCCTGTCCTTCTTCAAGGTATATTTCGACCCAGATGTTAAAAGGGTAACCAACTTCCGACTTGGGAATGGCTATGCTGGACGGACCGGAAAGAGGCATTCTGCCGAGCGGTTTTTTTGCCCGATCAGTGTCCGGTCTTGCGCCGTAAACCGGCGCGTATCCGGCCAGTCCCAAATTATTTTCAACGTTCACCTGGATCACCAGGGACTGCATCCTCTCCAGCATATCCTTTGTGGTACTTTCGGATTCATCGTCCGCCGAATTACGTCCGAAAAGATCTTTGCCTTCATCAAGGAGGTGAATCGCCTTGGCATCCGGATCGGTATTTTTTTCGGCAAGTATCGGTATATCCTGACCGGCAGTAAACTGGTAGGGGAGAACCAGCACCAGAATCGCCGAGAGGGGAGTTTTAAAATCTTCCCTGATTGCGGGCAGTTCATCGTATTTTATGGTGATGTTTCCAATGTTTATTTTGTATTTAAAATCCAGTCCTGCGGGCGGGCTATCCTGATTCAGAATATCCTTTAGATCGAAACGGGTTTCCGGTTTTGGAGAAAGCGTTCCAAGCATGGGCTCGTCATCCGAATCGGGAAAAACGGGAAACGCATGAGGACTTACCGGTTGATTGGAAAGCAGCTCGGCGTCCGGCAGGGGCGCACTATTGTCAGTCCCGTCAAGGGCTGTGATGCTGGCGGTAACATTTCCGTTCTTAAAGATACGATCCGGACCCTGAATATAAAGATAAACAGGGACAGAACGAAATTTAAGCCCTTCGTACTCGCCTAAAATTTTTTGGATATCTTTTAATTCAAAACCCTTTTTAGTACCATCGATGGGACTAATTCCGGCTTTCTCAAAATCTATCTTGATGTCCGGCGGCGTTATACCGGGGGGCGCCGGGGACGGATTGTCAAGAACGGTCCCCAGATTCTTCTCCATCAGTTTCATCCTGATGATAAAGGCACGGGTATCCCCATATTCGCCCTGAAAATCGTACAGGGCAATTTCTTTATTATCCGGCGAAAGAGCCGGTTTGGAGTCCGCAAGGCCAGCAAGGGAAAAGTTCATATTTTCCTGAAGGGAATCGGGGGTTCCCAGCGGCAAATAAATGGCAGGTTCGGTTTTAATCTGCACTTTTTCAGGAAGATAGAGCGGACAGGCAAGAAACAGCAGCGAAATTACAACACATTGTCCCCGGAACATCAGCTTTGCAGACATAACTTCCTCTTGAAATAACCTTTACAGGTTATTTTTGTGTTTCGGGGGTAAAACCTCTAAAAAACCGAATTTTTTAGAGGTAAATTCATATAAGCCCGGTCCTCTTGCGGTTTCCCGCCGAAACATCGCCTTTGGCACCGTTTTGACCGCAGAACATACATTCTTCAGCGGTTATTCTTGCAAAACTGAAGTTTTGCAAGAACCCCCTGTACATTAGTTTAACGGGAGAATTTCCGTCCCGTCAACAGAATTTTACCGGTATTTACCGGGCGTATTCCACTATCCGAATCTCGCGGATGATCGTTACCTTGATGCGGCCGGGATAACGGAGATCGCTCTCGATTTTTTTCGCTATCTGCTTTGCCAAAGCCCTGGACTGTTCCTCGCTGATCGAATCGTTGTTTACCAGGATACGCAGTTCCAGGCCGGCTTGAATGGCGAAGGCCTTGTCGACCCCGGTAAAGCCCGTGGCGATATTTTCCAGGTTTTCCAGCCGCTTGATGTAGTTGTCCAAAGTTTCCCGCCGGGCGCCGGGACGCGCC
>JAISNI010000009.1 GCA_031276295.1 Treponema sp. | reverse complement strand
GGGTTTCACACGAGTTTTCATCTGTACGAGGATGAGGAGCGGAAGTACCGACTGACGGGAGCGGAAGAGCTGCATTTTATAGAGCTGCCGAAATACCGGAAGCTGGAAGGGAAGGATATACGGCATAATGCGCTGCATCGGTGGCTTTCGTATATCGACATAGAGACGCCGCTGGAGGAGATAAAGGAGATAGTAAGGATGGACAAAACGATAGCGCGGACGCATGAACTGATGGAGATGGTCAGGAGTGACAAGGAACTGCTGCATGAGTATCAGATGTACGAACTGGCCCGTTCAGACGAAGCCAACATCCGCAATGGAGAGCGGAATATTGGTATCCGGATCGGTACAGAGAGAGGGCTTCAGATCGGTACGGAGAAGGGTATTCAGATTGGTACGGAGAAAGCATGGAGAAAGGCGTACCAAGAGAAGCTGGAGATTGCCCGCAGTTTTAAAGCGATGGGTACTCCGCTTGAAACCATTGCCCTTAATTTCAAGCTGCCTCTCGATGTGGTTAAAGGTTTATAGAAAAGAGCCGAACAGGTGGTAAGCCTAGCAGCCTATTGCACGTGTGGATTTTTTGCATATTCATGCAAAAAATCCCGATTATCGGGGCTGCTTATGCAGTTTGCAAGGTATAAAAATTCACTTTCGTGAATTTTTATACGATTTTGCGCTGAAGCGTAACAAACTGCTATATTCGCATCGGGGTACGGTCCCGCCGGTACAATCAATTTCTTATCGGGGTAAGTTTTTAACCCGAAGCGTCAGCATGGTTCATGTAGTGGAAGGCGGGGCATCCTCGTAGTCCTATTGAAGCAAAGGGCTATACCGTATAAAATTGCGGCAAGGGGGACGAGTGTGGATACAGGCACAAGCGCGGCGGGGACATTTGGAATTCTGACGGCGGGGGGCGATTGCCCCGGGCTTAACGCCGCCATTCGGAGTATTTGTCTTGCCGCCTATTACCGTTACAACATGACCATAGTCGGCATCTTCAACGGTTTCAGGGGGCTTATCGATGAGGACGTGCGCATCCTTAAACCGGATGATTTTTCCGGCATACTGACCAGCGGGGGTACTATCCTGGGCGCAAGCCGCGAGAAGCCTTTTAAAAAAGATAAGGATACGGCCAGGCAGCCCGGCTTTTACGATGTTGAAGTTGAAGGGGACAAGGTTGCTCATATCAAAGAGAATTACCGGAAGCTCAACCTGGACTGCCTTGTCGTGCTGGGGGGGAACGGAACCCATACTACCGCCCACCTTCTTGCCCGTGAAGGGCTCAATGTAATAGGGCTTCCCAAAACTATTGATAATGATATAGTCGGCACCGACAGGACGTTCGGCTTTCATTCGGCCTTGTCCATAGGTACGGAAGCCGTAGACAGGCTTCATTCAACAGCGAAAAGCCATAACCGCGTTATGGTAATAGAACTTATGGGCCATAAAACAGGCTGGCTTGCCCTCTATGCGGGTGTGGCGGGCGGCGGAGATGTGATACTTATCCCGGAAATCCCCTACGATATAAAGGCTATAGGCAGGCATATTGAAGAACGCGCCCGTAACGGAAAAGGCTTTTCCGTTGTCGTCGTTGCGGAAGGGGCCCTCTCGGTTGAAGAAGCCGAAATGGACAAAAAGGATAGGAAGAAGTACCGTGAACAGACACCGGCCACCGGCTACTGCGTGGCCCGCCGGATAGAAGAGGAAACCGGCATGGAAACAAGGGCCACGATACTGGGTTATGTCCAGAGGGGCGGCGTTCCCAGCGCCTCGGACCGTGTTCTTGCCACCAGCCTGGGCGCCAGGGCCGCCGATCTTCTTGCCCGCGGCGAATACGGCAGGATGGTCGCCCTGGTAGGCGACGGTATCAGTTCCGTCGATTTAAGCGTTCCCGCGGGAAAAATAAAATCGGTTCCGCAGGATCATTATATGATAGCCACGGCGCGGGCCGTCGGAACCTGCCTCGGCATCTCAACTTAGCAGTTTGTTGCGCTTCAGCGTAAAATCGTATAAAAATCCACGAAGTACAACAAACTGCTAGGTTTCACGGGATACGGTAAGCGAATCCGAAAGTTCATACTCCTTGCCGTATACATTGATGATCTTCGGCGTTCCCGATACCAGCGTAAATACCGCACCCTTTCCGGTTATCTCCGCGAGAATTTGACTGTCCCGATAGCGAATCTTAAACCGGCAGGATTTCCACGATTCAGGGATGGCCGGGGTAAAGCCTATTCCCCCTTCCTTGATTCTAAGGCCGGCAAAGCCGTACACAATGGCCATCCAGACGCCGCCCATGTTGGCGGTATGGATGCCGTCTTTGGTATTCCCGTGGAGGTTCTGGAGATCCAGGTTTGCCGAATCCCCAAAGTAGCGCGAGGCTTTTTCACGGAAGCCCAGCTTTGAGGCGACGATGCTGTAGATACAGGTTGAAAGGGAAGAATCGTGGGTGCTTATGTTCTCATAGTACAAAAAGGAATTCCTTATGGTTTCCAGGGATTGGGCGTCCTCAAAGATAAAATGTGCCAGTACCGTATCGGCCTGCTTGCAAACCTGATACCGGTTTAAATGCAGGGGATGATGGTGGAGCAGCAGGGGGAATTCTTCCCGGGGGGTATGGGACAGGTCCCATTTTTTTTTGGAAAGGAACGAATCGTCCTGGGGGTTTATCCCCAATTCCTCATCATAGGGAAGGTACATATCCTCCGCCGCCCGGGAAAAAGCGTCTATCTCGTCGGGGGAAAGGCTGATTTTTCTTCTTACATCTTCCAGGGTGCCCGCCTCCTTGAGAATTTCCCAAAACCGGACCGCCCAACGGAGATTGTACTGGGCGGAAGCGTTGGTATAGTAGTTGTTATTCACCAGGCATGTGTATTCATCCGGACCGGTAACCTCGTTGATGCGGAATTTCCCCCGGTAATAATTTCCCACGTCAAGCCAGAGCCGGGCGCACTCAAAGACGATCTCCGCCCCTTTTTCGGCGATAAAAGGGAGGTCTCCTGATGCAAGGTAATAGGAAACTACCGACCAGGCTATATCCCCGTTGATATGGTACTGGGCGGTTCCCGCGGGAAAATAACCGGAACATTCCCTGCCCATGATGGTACGCCAGGGGAACAGGGCTCCCCCGGCGTGTCCGAGGAGGCGGGCATTTTTACGGGCCTCGTCCAGTATCCCGTACCGGTAGCTGATCAGATTCTTCGCAATATCAGGATTGGTCAAAGTAAAGAAGGGCTCCATGTATATTTCCGTATCCCAGAAGTAATGCCCCTCGTAACCTTCGCCGCTTAAACCCTTGGCGGCGATATTGCTGTAGGGATCCTTTCCGGCTGACTGGATAAGCTCGAAAAGATTATATGCCACCGCCTTCTCCAGTTCCTTGTCTCCCTCAATTTCAATACGGGCGCCCTCCCAGAATCTGCCCAGGTACTCCTCCTGGGCACGGTACAGGACCGCGGGCTTTTCTGCCATTGCCCGGCGGAGTTCTAGTTCCGCCGCACCGGGAAGGGGATAACGCAGACTGTCGGTAAAGATGCAGTACTTGTAGAGGGTAAGCGTCCCCTGCTTCTTTATTCGCCCCTCAATGTGCGAGACGGTCCCGTGCCCCTCCGTCTCTGTGGTAATACTACCGGTATCCTCCTCCGCGAGAATGTGATCCACGGCGGTACAGACGCTCAGAGCGGATTTTGAGGTAACACTGGAAACAAAGGAGGCGCTTCCCTCAATAACTACATCCTTAGGAATGAGGGAACGGAAATGCTCCTGGGAGAGCCGGGGATCCGCGGGGTTAAAGTAGTTCTCCACATCCCCCCGGTGGCTTGAAACAAAACTGATGGGGCCTTCAAAATTGAGGGCCGTAACGGAATAGTCTATGAGAAAAAGCGGGAGGCGGACAAAGGAGGCGAGCCGCCGTATCCGTATCTCAGCTTCCTTTCCCTGGGGCGAAATCCAATGAACATAACGCTCGGTATACCCTGCTGCCATATTCAGGGTTCTCTTTGCCGCGACAAGGGTTCCGGTAAAAATACTGAAAGCCTCGCCGTCAAGGTACAGGGTGATACCCTGGGTATCATGGACATTCAGCATGGTCTGTTTTTCCAGAGCGAAACCGTAAAAGGCTTCGGCCTGTTTTATTTCACGGAAATCATAGAAGGCGTTTATGTAGGCCCCTCGAATGGTATCGATTCCCTCGGGATAGCCTTCTTCAAAATTGGAACGGATCCCGATATACCCGTTGGCATTATGGAAAAGGGTCTCGTTGACGAGCAGCGATTGTCCGTCGGTTTTTAAATCGTCAAGTTCGTAGATAAGATCCATCGTGTTTAACCGCCTCCAGCGGTACATCGCTCTCTTTAAGATTCCGGACGGATTCTCAGGAAGCTATTTAACCGCCCCGGCGGCAACACCCTTGATAATATACTTTTGGGCGCAAAGATAGAAAATAATGACCGGGATGATGGTGAGCATCAGTCCTGCCATAGCCATGTTCCACTGTATGGTAAATTCCCCAAAAAAAGACGCCGTGGAAAGGGGGATGGTACGGTTGACCTTGCTGGTTAAAACCAGGGAGGGGAGGAGGTAGTCATTCCATATCCAGATTACATCCAGGACCATAACCGTAACGGTAACGGGCTTTAACATGGGAAAGACTATCCTCCAAAAAACGCCGAAAGTGTTGCAGCCATCGATGGTAGCCGCCTCCTCCAGGGAGCGGGGAATGGATTTGACAAAACCGTGGTAGAGAAAAACCGCCATGCTTGCCCCAAAGCCGATGTTCATATAGACCAGCGCTCCCAGAGTATCGACCATAGGGAGCCCCAAATTCCGCTTAACGCCGCTCATCTCCTGCATCAGGGGCATCATCAAGGTTTGAAAGGGGATCAGCATAGTTGCCACAAAAACCATGAAGATGATCTTGCTCAACCGGTTATTCGACCGCACGAGCATCCAGGCGCACATGGAAGCGAGTACCACGATAAAGACAAGCGAGCATACCGTTACTAAAAAGGAATTGAACAGGGCGCTCAGGAAATTCATCCGTTCTATGGCATTGATATAGTACTGAAAACCGAACGAGGAAGGCAGCGCCAGAATGTTTTCGTACAGTTCCGCCCTGTTTTTAAAGGAATTGACCAGAATGATATAAGCCGGAAACAGGTAAACCAGACAGAGGAGAAGCACCAGGGGATTAACGGCGATTCTCTTGAGCGTTTTGAACTTACCGTCTTGCAATGTATAGGTCTTCATCACATTTCCACCTCTTTCTTCTTGGTGATCATTACCTGTACCAGGGTAATGGCGGCCACAATGATAAAGAAAAGGATAGCCTTTGCCTGACCGTATCCGTAATTATTCGAACTAAAAATTTCCCGGTAGATATTCATGGCGAATAATTCGGTGGAACTGTAGGGGCCGCCGTTGGTCAGGGAAAGGTTCACATCGAATATCTTAAAACAGTTCGACAGGGTAAGGAACAAACACACCGTAAAGGACTGCATGATCAGGGGGAATTTGATAAACAGCAGTATCCGCCAGAAACCGGCGCCGTCCACATGGGCCGCCTCTATTACCTCTTCGGGGATTGCCTGGATGCCGGTAATATAGATGATCATGATGTAACCCGCCATCTGCCAGGTACTTACCACCGTGAGGGACAGGAGCGCAAACTGGGGGTTGAGAAGCCAGTTGAAGAATACCGCCGTCAGCCCCGTGTTTTCTCCTATGGCCCTAAAAGCGTCCCCCAGAATGAACTTCCAGATATAGCCCAGGATCAAGCCCCCGATAAGATAGGGGGCAAAGAGCATAGCCCTGGCGGCGTTGCGGACCTTCAGGTCCGTGGTAACCATCAGGGCAAAGGCAAGTCCCAGAATATTGATGGCCAGCACCGATAGTACGGTAAAAATAACCGTATGCCCCGCCGAGGCAAGGAAGCGCTGGTCGGCAAATAACCGGACAAAGTTACCGAATCCTACAAAGACTTTGGGGTTCAGGGGCAGGCCGTCCCAGGAGAAGAAAGCATACACGATGCCGATACAAAAGGGGATCAACACCACGGTGGTAAAGACAAAAAGGAGCGGTGCGGTGAACAAGACGTACCAAAGAGGATTTTTTTTCATATCGGCATCTCCTCTGTTTTAGTGTGGGCGGCTCTAACGTCCGTTCGCTTTTGCCCAGGCTTGGTCCAGGGCGGCAAGGAATTCACCTTCACTCATCTTCGAGGTAAAGAAACGCTGGGCCACGGGAACCAGGTAGGTATCCACAATCCCTGCGGGATAGAAGCTGGTCGCCCAGGGGATGATCTTTCCTTCCAGAGCGTACCGGGAAACCTCCGCGGAGAGGGGGTCCAGGGCGGCGCTGGTAACTCCCTGAACCACGGGGATAAAACCGAACTCCTCGGTAATGTAGCGGATGCCCGTGGGGCTGGTATAGAGCCAGGTAAGAAAATCCTTGGCCAGTTTTCTTTGATCTGCGGGAACTTGGGCATTGATCGCCCAGACCGTAGGAACGCTTACCGCAAGCCTGTCGTTGCCCAGGAGGGGGAAGGGCATAAGGCCCATCTCGAAGTTAAGGTCATAATCGGTAAACATATTGTAGCACCAGTTTCCCTGATGAATGGCCGCGGTCTTTCCGGTGGCAAAGTCCCCGCATTCCTTATCGTAGTTTACCTCCAGGGGGTTGTACGAATAATCCCGGATAGCGGTATAGAATTTGGCAAATTCCTGGAATTCCGGGGTTTCCGCCATCTTTACCTCTCCCCGATCCAGCTTTTCCATGTAGGCTTTCATATCGGGTATCAGCGCGAAGGGGGTATTGAGGATATGTCCGATGAGGAAGTAACTTTCCTGGGAAAGGCCGAAGCCGTTAATTCCCCCCGCCTTGGCCTGCTGCAAGGCAGCCACAAAGGAAGCGTAATCCCGTACCTGAGCGGGGTTGAGGAGGCTCTTGTTATAAACGATGCCGAAACCTTCCATTGTGTAGGGTATACCGACAATCTTTCCGTCTTGCTTTTCCAGCAGGCTCCCGGTGATATTCCCGACAAAACTGAGATCGCCCAGATCGTCCAGATACTTCCTCAATTCAGTTGCTTCCGCCCCGGGGCCTATGGAGAACAGGGTCGGCCCCTGATTGGTGGCAATCCGTGTCCTGAGCTGGTGGAAATAATCATCCCCGGTGGTACTCCACACCTCCACTTCTACCCCGGTTTCCGCCTGGTATGCCTTGGCCGCAGCCTCAAGCTGGGTGGTGATCTCCACCTTGGACTGAAAAATAACGAATGTACTCTTCTTCGCCTCGTCTTTTTTCGTACAACCGAAAAAAACGAAAGAAAGAGCCACGCCGATGAACAGGAAAATTCTTCCTCGAATTTTCATAGTTACCTCCAATAAACTTATAAAACGATTTACTTGAAAATTACCGCCGGTTTGTTTAAATGTCAAGCGTTATTTTTTAGTAGAATGATGATATTTTTAAAAATTTTTAAAAAATCTTTCTTGAAGATTTTTGAAGTTTTTATAATTACTTGTAGAGTAAAGAATTATGATATTTTTTATTTTTAGGCGCGAGTTTTAATAGGGGGGTGCGCAGGGGGTGGAGCTATAAAAAATTGCAGACAAAACGAGATTATGAAAGGCTAAACTCAAAAGGCATTGGATTATTTTACTAGAATATGGTTTTATTTTAGTAAAATTAGAGTATTTTTTACTAAAGTGAACGGCTGCCCGTGCTCCTTCTCCATTCAACTACCGCGGTAAGTTTCATCAGTTCAAAATTTTCCCTGCCCTTGATGTTTTCGATAAGGGAACTTGCCGCCAGGTATCCCCGTTCATAGTTCGGCACACTCACCGTGGTAAGGCCCTCCGTTTTGGCCAGTTCGCAGTTATCAAAGCCCGTAACCGCTACATCATCGGGGATACGGTATCCCCGTTCGCGGAGGGCGTTCATGGCGCCGATAGCCATGTTGTCATTGGCGCAGACAAAAATCTCCGGCAATTCCGGGGCGGACATAAAAATTTTCGCCGCCTGGTACCCGCTCCGTTCCCGGTAATTCCCGGAAAAATAATTCTCCCGGCAGAAAGGGATGCGGCGCCTGGTCAATACGTCTATAAACGCGCGAAATCGTTCCTTGTTGTCATCGGTATGCTCCAGGCCGCCGATAAAGGCGAATTTACGGTATCCCCGGCCCACAGTACCCTCCACCAGTTCGGTCATGGGGTCGTAATTGTTCACTACCAAGCATTTTATATAAGGATTTGATAAAATCCTGTCCAATACCACGATGGGGTACTGTTCCATCGCCGCCCTTTGAAGCGTTTTATTCTCCATACGGCCGTCAAGGATAATACAGCCGTCGGTTAGCCCGTTGTGCATATATTTTTCGCAGGATTTTGTCGTACAGATCATAAGATCGTACCCGTTATCCCCCGCATAATCGTTGATGCCTTCAATTATCTTGAGGTAAAAACTCCGGTCAAAATCGCTGAAATTAAACAGAATCGTTTTACTTTCCCCGGTTTTAAGGCTTTTTCCCGCGGAATTGGGAATATAGTGCAGTTCCCGGCAGAGATCCAGAACCCGCCGTCTGGTTTCTTCCCCTACGTTTGATTTATTGTTCATGACGTTTGAGACGGTAGAAACCGAAACGCCCGCGGCGGCGGCTATATCTTTTATGGTTGTCATGTCCGGCCTTCGGTGTAGTTTAGTAAAATCGTACTATGATTTTACCACGATTTTACCCTCATATCAAGGCCGTTTTTTCCGGACGTACCGTTTCGGCCTTTTGTTTTCCCTTGCGGGGCCGCGGTTTTCCTACAGGTAGCGCTTCGGATTGCCGTTGTTGATGAGCGCGTAGAGTTCTATATATTTCCTGGCGGGGCTTACGGAGATTTTACCGAGCAGTACCTCTTCCACCTGGAAAAGCCCCACCTCGCTTGACATATACACCTCTATGCGTATGGGTTTTTCCGTACCGGAGAGGAGCTTGACTTCTTCGATTGAATTGGCCGAATACTGGTGGATGTCGCCCACACGGGGGCCGGAGGATATGGCCAGGGGTATGCGCGCCCTGCCCTTGGTCATGTCGCAGCCGTCGGCAACAAGGATAATGCCTGCTTCCAGGGAATGAATAGTGCGGTTGCCCATGTGTCCGGTGATACCTTCAATTGCCAGGGAGCGGATTATCGTAGACTTCTGGAGATTGGATGCGTAGACTTCACGGAGTATGCGGTCAAGGATTGGGGCGGCAAGAATGGCGCTGTGAAGCTCGTGATCCTGCCGGCCTATGCTCATGCCCAGGTCGTGAAGCATACCGGCGAAAAGCGCGGCGGTAAGGCTGTCTTCAAAACTGCCGTACTCTTCGGTTTCAAGATTTGTCCTGATGCCGGCCTTTCTCAGTAAGCCCATCATGATAACGGCGTTGAGCGCGACGGTACGCATGTGTACCGGCCCGTGATCGTTGAAACCGAGACGCTTAATCGACACGATATTCGCATATTCCTGCATCCCCTGAATCTCTTCATCCTCAAGCAGAAGTTTTGCGGCCGTCAGTATCTTCCCTTCGGGGAAAATGGCGGATATGGTTTCTATGATTCTATTGCCCAGTGATAATTCTTTCGGCGAACGTATTCCCATTACTGTACTCCATCGTTACCCGCAAGCCCTGCCGTATGTATACCGACCGATCCTACACATCCTTCTTTCTCATATCCCGGACCCGCACGGCCTTGCCTTCCGATACCGGGAGGCTGCCCGATTCGTGCAGTTCTACACGCGGATTGATGGTAACACTGGCCTGGAGGGTCTTGCGTATGCGTTCCTTTAAGGCGTTGAGGGGCCGGGAATCGTCCATAAAAATATCGGGGCCCACTTCGGTCTTGACCGTAAGCCGATCAAGGGCGCCTTCCTTCTCCACAACTATCAGGTAGTTATTGCCTACTTCCTTTATACCCATGATAACTTCTTCAATCTGGCTGGGGAAGACATTCACCCCGTTGATGATGAGCATATCGTCGCTGCGGCCTTTGATACGGTGGAGACGGCGGTGGGTTCTGCCGCAGGGACAGGGCTCGGTGTAGAAAGCGCTGAGATCGCGCGTGCGGTAACGGAGTATGGGCGTGGCTTCGCGGCAGAGGCAGGTAAGGACAAGCTCGCCGGTTTCGCCGTCCGGTACATTTTCCAGGGTATCGGGATTGACAATTTCGGCAATGTAGCCGTCCTCCCAGATATGGAGGCCGTTTTTACACTGACATTCAAAGGCAACGCCCGGGCCGTTCATTTCGGAAAGGCCGTAGGAATTGTATACGTCAATATTGAGAAGCCCTTCAATACGGCGTCGTGTATCCTCAGAGTACGGTTCCGCCCCCGCAAAGGCACGTTTAAGGCTCAGATCTTCGCGCCTTACGCCCTCTTCCCTCATTTTTGCCTCAAGGTGGAGGAGGAAGCTCGGCGTTGCGTGTACGACCGTAACGCTGAAATCCTGCATCAGCCTGAACTGGCGGGAGGTATTCCCCGCGCCGGAGGGGATGACGAGCATTCCCACTTCCTCGCCGCCGGCATGGAAGCCGAGTCCGCCGGTAAAAAGGCCGTAGGTGATCATGTTCTGGAACACATCTCTTTGGGTACAGCCTGTCCCGTAGATACAGCGGGCCACAAAACTTGTCCAGCGTGCAATATCTTCGCGGCTAAAGTAGATGGTCGTCGGCGTTCCGGTGGTCCCGCTTGAGGCATGAAGGCGTATCACCTCATCGCGGGGTATGGAAAGAAAGCCGTAGGGAAAGCCGTCGCGGAGATCGTTTTTGGCGGTAAAGGGAATACGCTTGAGGTCCGCCAGGGTTTTAATGCCGCCGGCATCGGTTATCCCTGCCGCGGCGAGCCTTTCGCGGTAAAAAGGCGTGCGCAGGGCAAAACCTACCGCCTCACGGAGCTTGTCAAGCTGCCATGCCTCCAGTTCCGCCCTGGGGAGGGTTTCCATTTTTTTATTCCAGTACTGAAAGTTCACGGTGTTCGCAGCGCTCATTTTGAAGCCGCCCTGCCCAGATTAAACGCCTTCCGGTTCGCATCGGCAATAGCGGCGTCTTTCGATGCAAACATAGCGGCTATAGCGGCTTCCAGCGTCTCCGGCTTGAGGGGGAGGAAGGGGGAAGCTGCGCCGACCATAACCATATTCACCGAGCGGGCGGTTCCCGCTTCCCGGGCAAGGGCTGAGGCTTCAATCAGCCTGAAAACGGGGAAGCTCTTTACGGCGGCGCTTACCGATTCCATGTCGGGATAATCATCTATATTGACAAAAGGCTCCGCGGCACTTACAAGCGCGCCGGAGGGGGCAAGCCAGGCCGCATAGCGGAGGCTTTCCAGCACTTCCATAGCGATGATAAGATCCGCCCTGCCGCGCGGGACAAGATCGGAAGCGATAGCGGTGCTTGAAATACGCAGGTGCGCCAGTACCGCTCCTCCGCGCTGCGCCATGCCGTGAACTTCGGACTGGCGCACCTTGAACCCTTCCCGTACCGCGGCCTGCGCAATAATCGCGGCGATAGACAGCACACCCTGACCGCCGACGCCCGCAAGGATTATATCTTTCTTCATATTAAAACAATGATAACCGATTCCGGCGGTTTAGACAAGGGAACGCAGTGAGACATCGAAAAAGTAACCGAAAAGAGGGGTTTTGGACATTATGAAAAGGTAGGTGGAATGGCCTAAAATTTTTATATTACAACGCCGGTTCAAGTCTGAAGTACGAAAAGATGTTCCCTAAAGACCTTGTTGGGTGTCCGGTCGGCATAGTCCGCCGCCGGCTTCCGCGTGCCCTGTCCCCGGCAAAGCGTGCCGTTTTTGAGGCGGGCGGGGTAATGCCATTCCACGCGGTCTACCCTGTCCCTCGTTATCGTTCAGATGGGCAGTGCCCGCCTTCGTATTGCCCTCGCACCACCCTCGCACCACCCTCGCACCGCCCTCGCGCTGCCTATGTACTGCCCTCCGCTCCCCCCTCCTTTCATCTTCCATGCCTCCACAATCCCTACATACGCCCTACAGTATCCGTGTAAAACGAGCGGAGAAACGGGCGGGTGCATAAACCCCCTCCCCGGCAATTCTTTATAAC
>JAISNI010000236.1 GCA_031276295.1 Treponema sp. | reverse complement strand
AGGACTGTACCCAGCCTCATTGCTCCCTACGCCGGCATTATCCGGATCAGGTTCAACGGGTCTAATCTCAGGCGGGCCGCCTTTGGCGAGCCCTGCCACCCCGAACGATATGATTTGTTCCAACATAAAGGGCGCGGAGCGGCGCGTCAAGGGGGCGCGGCCCCTTTTGTGTACTGCCTCAACATTGTCCCGGCACGCAGTCAGTATTGAAAACGTGGATTATGATATGTGGGCATACACCGGGCGCTATCGACGTCGATCAGGAAAGAAATTCACATTTTCTTTGCTGTTACGACTTTTTTTGTTGTCCGACAAGTAGTATAGTCTCCAAGTTATCAAGTTTTTTATCAATTTAACGCCATATATATGGTATGTGGACAGATGAACACTATATATAGCGCATCTTAAAGAAGTTCAACCCGCAAGTGGTTTTATGCCCGCAGGGCTTGAAACCAGTTCAGATTGCAAAAAATTTGTCAAAATTCTCTTGACATAATAAATTGTTGCAGCCATAATTCCTATAAACACTAAGTGTTTAATAGGAATTATGGTTATCGAGTATCAGCCACAAGGAGGCAAAACTCTATGCCTGAGTTGAGATGGCTATTGGAGATTCGACATTTAAAAAAATATTTTCCCGTACACCGAGAGACTTTTTTTAAAAAAAAGCGGTTTCTCAAGGCGGTTGACGATGTGAGTCTCACGATTCGGGAGGGAGAAACGATAGGGCTGGTAGGGGAAAGCGGCTGTGGAAAATCGACTTTGGGCCGAACGGTTCTTGGTTTATATGCCCCTACTTCAGGGGAAGTGTTTTTTGAGGGTGAACGTATTAACTCCATGGATAAAAAGCGTTTCAGGCTTACTCGAAAAAACATGCAAATCATTTTTCAGGACCCCTATGCGGCCTTGAATCCCAGGAAGACAATATTTCAGTCAGTTCTGGCACCCCTGGAAGCATTTGCTTTGGGAAATAAGACCGAGCGGCGGGAGCGCGTGGAACAGATATTGAACTATGTTGAAATCGGTGGCGATATGCCGTACCGGTATCCCCACGAGTTGTCCGGGGGACAGCGCCAGCGGGCGGTAATAGCCCGGGCGTTTGTTCTAAATCCCCGGCTTGTAGTCTGTGATGAACCGATGTCTTCCCTTGATGTTTCTATTCAATCACAAATTTTAAATTTGATGAAGCGGTTTCAGCGGGAACAAAAATTGGCCTATCTTTTTATTTCCCACGATTTAAGCGTGGTCCGGTATCTCTGTGATCGTGTGCTGGTTATGTATCTGGGAAAAGTCGTGGAAACAGGCATTCGGGAGGATATTTTTGATAACCCCGGGCATCCCTATACCCGGGCTTTGTTATCAGCGGTATTGGATATTGACGAGAAGAAAAGGAATAGCCGTATTATTTTACAGGGAGAAGTTCCCAGTGCCGTTGATCCGCCCCAGGGCTGCCACTTTTGTACTCGTTGTGCTTACGCTACCAAACGTTGTTATACGGAAGAACCGGATTTTATATCCGTTAGCGGGACTCACCATGTGGCTTGTTTCCATACCGGAATCACCGGCATGAAGCCGCTTCGGAAGCCGAAAGTTGAGTTAACCGCGATAACAGCTTAAATTGTTTTCTGAAGGGCTGGAATTTCCCAAATGGATTTTTTGATAGCCCTGACGGGTTGTAAGATTTTTTTGTTTTGTGGTCGCAAAGATGTGGTATGTCCAAGGAAAGTTATTTGGGAAGCTGAAGTTTCAGAATAACTTTTTGATAAAAAAAAGAGGTGGTTTCAAGATTATATTTTGCGGCCATTTCAAAAAGAGAGGTAATAATATGGCGGGTTTCAAAAACGTTAATATCAGGTATATCGGCGGGGTCGTTATCGCAGTTGCAGGAATGATGGTGATATTCGGCTCTTGCTCAAAACGGGAAACTTCGGCATCGCAAAAGGCACCGGTGACGATTACGTTTGGTATTCAGACGGCCTGGGACAATATTATGCCGTATAACTCCAGTTCCAATTCCGGCTATGCCCATGAAATTTATGACATACTCTGGGAGAAACTTGCCTACATAGAACAGGGAGGGCTTTCGTTCCGTCCACGGGCGGCAGATCGGTGGGAGAATGCGGATAATGGTAAATCTATTATCTTTTACCTCAATAAGAACGCCACTTGGCATGATGGCAAGCCGATTACCGCGGCAGACTGGGTTTTTACCGCCCAGCTTATTTCTAATCCTGAACTCAAGGTTGCCAACCGGCCTTTTTGGGGTCTTGAAGGTACTGATAATGGCGGCATAGAGCTTTCCCCCAAATCCATTAAAGCGGAAGCCCTGGATGACTACACCCTGAAATTTACTTTTAAAACCATACTGTTTCCCGAGGATTTCCTTGTACTTCAAGGCAGGTTTATCTATGTACTCCCCAAGCACCTGTTGGAAAATATACCGCCGGCTAAGTTGTTGGACAACGAATTCTGGGAGCATCCCATTGCCGCCGGTCCGGGTAAGTTAGTAAGCGAGATTGTGGGAAACGAGATTGTTTTTGCGGCCAATAAGGAGTTTTATCTGGGTACTCCCCAATGGGATAATCTGGTGATTTCCGTGGTAGATCCATCGGTTATGCTTTCCGCGATGATCGCCGGAGAGATGGATTATTGCCGGATTAATGAATTTTCAGCACAAAGCGAGATTATTGCCCAGCAGGCGGGGTTTGAAACGGTTCATTCCAGTGTGTATACCAATTTTTTGGAAGTGGTTCTGAATAATACCTCTATCAGTGATCCAAGGGTACGCCAGGCTATGCACTACGCCCTTGATAAACAGGCTTTGACAGATCTGGGGGTTCCGGGAATTGGCCAGGTAGCCCACACTTATATTATGCCCGGCAGCGAATACCGAAATGACGATATTACTATCAGCAGAGATTTGGATAAAGCCCGCCGTCTTCTGGACGCGGCCAATTATGATTATAACAAGACATGGATATTTGCCATTGGTCCTGCCCGGGAAAGCCTGGCGGCGGCAATTCAGCAGCAGCTTGCCGAGGCAGGGATAAAAGTGGAACTTCAGGTTGTGGATGTGGCCACTATGTTTGCCGGTTTGACCAATGGAAAATATGATATGGGTATTACAGCCCATGGGGCTTTGGCATATCCCTTGTATATTAATGATTATTTTAGCAGTACCAGGCCGACATGGTTCTCCATTAAGGATACTACTTATGATGAATACCGGGAGAAAATTTCCAATACCATTGACAAGCCGGAACGGATTAGGCTGACGAAAGAACTGCAGGCATATATTTTTGAAACTACCCCCATGATTCCTGTTTGGTATGCGACAACAATTTACCCGGTCTCCAAAACCGTCAAAAATATGGATTACACGTCGTTCAGTGGGCGGAATTATTGGGAATGGGTTAAGGAATAGACAGGCGGGCCATACCTATGGGTATATACGTATTTAGGCGAATATTAACGATGGTGCCTGTCTTTTTTGGCATAACTATTATTGTTTTTATTCTGATTACTCTGGCCCCGGGGAACGTTGTAGATTTGCTGGCGGCCGGAGAACGGAGTCTTTCTAATGAGGAATATGAGGCAATGCGGCATTCGCTGGGACTGGATAAGCCTATTTTTGTCCGTTATTCGGAATGGCTTATCAATTTTTTAAAAGGTGATTTGGGTGTATCGTATCGTACTAACCGGAAAGTCGCTTTGATGATAGGGCAGCGGGTATTTCCAACTCTACGGCTTACCCTTACTAGTATGACGCTGACTATTTTGCTCGGAGTTCCTTTGGGATTGGTTTCCGCATACAGGCCGTTTTCAAACTGGAATACCCTATCCAGGGTTCTTTCCCTCTGCGGTGCGGCGGTTCCCTCTTTTTTTCTTAGCCTTATTGGAATATATATCTTTTCGGTACATTTGGGATGGTTTCCCTCAAAGGGAATGAACGATTTTGGCATAACCAGTTTGGGTAATTCTATCTACCATCTCATATTGCCCTCATCCATATTTACTTTGGGGATTATTGGAAATATCACCAGACAGACACGGGCGGCTTGCATCGAAATTTTGGGCGAGGAATTTGTTAAAACCGCTAGGTCGAAGGGCATCTCCGAAATCCGGGTTTTGATAAATCATGTACTGCGAAACGCAATGATCCCTATTATTGCCAGCATCGGTTTGCAGATTCCCATGCTCATTGGCGGTGTCGCCGTGGTTGAGCAGATTTTTAGCTGGCCGGGCATCGGCAGTTTGATGGTTTCTTCCATAACCAGCCGGGATTATCCGGTGATTCTGGGGCTTACCGCTTTGATTGCGGTAGTGGTATTGATATTCAATTTAGTGCTTGATATATTTTTTGGCCTTTTGGATCCAAAAATAACTTACAAGTAGGATATTTTTATGATTCAAAACCGGGAATGGAAAAAAATAGGAAAAAATTTATCCATGACGGCCGCTTCATTGTTTTTACTGATTGAAATAGGCGTGGTTTTTCTGGTTCCTGTTTTTTGTGGCATGAATCCCTATGTTATTCAAAAGGAAGCCGGGTTTTATTGTTTGCCAAATTTTAAGTACTGGATGGGGACTGATGCTGTAGGCCGGGATCTTTTTGCCCGCCTTCTTTACGGAGGCAGAGTTTCCATTTTGGTAGGAGTAAGTTCTGTATTTATCAGTGTGCTGCTGGGACTCCCCATGGGTATGATTGCCGGGTATTACCGGGGCGTTTACGAAATGATTATCATGCGCTTGGCTGATATTTTTCAATCGTTTCCCAGTATGATTCTTATTCTGGTTTTGACAACTGTTTTTTCTCATTCCGTTTTTATGGTAGTGGTTATTATTGGCATTATGGGATGGATACCCATTGGAAAGCTGGTGTATAGCAAAGTTCTGTCTATTCGTTCCAGTGAGTATATAGAAGCTGCACGCGCGATTGGCCGCAATGATTTTGATATTCTTTATCATGAAATATTGCCCAATGCCCTGGATCCGGTATGGATTATTGTTTCTTTCCGTGTGGGATCGGCGATTTTGACCGAATCAACCCTTAGTTTTTTGGGCGCGGGAATTCAGCCGCCCCAGGCTTCCTGGGGAAACATGGTTTATTCAGCCCAGGATTTGAATAATATGATTAACCGGCCCTGGATGTGGATACCGCCCGGAATCATGATTATTTTAACTGTTATCTGTTTTAATACTCTGGGCGAAGGGATAAGGGATGCCCTTGATCCAAAAATGCAGACTCTATGAATAATACGAATCAGGCCGGAAAGGGGCCAATCCTTGAATTGCGAAATTTGTCGATTGCCCTGCGAACCGGTAATGCCGGCGTTCTTAACATTGTAGAGAATATCAGTTTCAGTTTACATCAGGGTCATACCTTGGGTGTGGTAGGGGAATCCGGGTGCGGAAAGAGTATTCTTGCCAGTTCTTTGCTCAAATTAGCCCCCAATGGAACCGAGGAACGGCTTAGCGGCCAGGTATTACTGGATGGTCATGATCTTGTACCTGTAGGTGAAAAGGCCATGCGCCAAATTCGCGGCCATAAAATGGCCATGATTTTTCAGGAACCCATGACTGCGCTTAACCCTGCGTATCGAATTGAGACCCAAATGCGGGAAGCTTTGCGGGCCCACAAAAGAATCGGTTATCGGGAATCCCAGCGCTTGATAGTGGAATTACTTAATCAGGTTGGAATTCCCCAAAGCCGGACTGTGGCCCGGCAGTTTCCTCATCAACTTTCCGGGGGGATGCGCCAGCGAGTGATGATTGCCATGGCAATTTCCTGTATGCCGGAGCTGCTTATTGCTGATGAACCAACCACTGCGTTGGATGTGACTATCCAGGCCCAGATTCTGGCATTGATGAAGGATATAAAAGAAAAACTTAAGGCCGCCATCATTTTTATTTCTCATGACATGGGGGTTATCAGGGAAATTGCGGATTATGTGATGGTCATGTATGCCGGTGAATTGGTGGAATATAGTCCTTGTGATGAAATTTTTTCCCGGCCTCTGCATCCTTACACGTCGGCGCTATTAAAATCCATACCCCGGAGTAAAAACAACGCGGATGAATTATATACTATCCGTGATACGGTGCCCCAGATTGGCGCCATGCCCCGGGGATGCCGTTTTTCTCCCCGCTGTGATTGTGCTCTGCCCCGCTGTCATGAGGAAAAACCATCTGAAATTTTTGAAGGAGAACATCGAGTCCGGTGTTGGAAATATGGAAACATTTAAGGAGGAATCCCTTTTAAAAACATATTCGGCTTGTTTGACAGCCGGGTTTGTTGTTTCATGGATTTGCAGGAAAATGAAGATTTTGTTAAGAATCAACATTTTGCTGTTTTAGACGGTAGCTGTCCGGAAACCGGAGTTTTCGAACAAGTCTATTCATAAAAGATAGAATGGAGGTAAAGAGAAAAAATGAAACCACGAATTGCAATTATTGGGGAAGAGGGATTTGACGAACAGGTATATATCCCCCATTTTCTTGTCGCCCGGAAATATCCGGAGGCGGTACGTCGTGCCGGTGGATTGCCATACTTGATATACAGTTACCGGCTTGCTCAGGAGTATGCGGCCTTTTCTTCGGGATTGCTCTTAACCGGAGGAGTCAATATACACGCTGGCCGCTATGGGGGGATCTACAAAACTTATGCCGATTACCGGGAAAATAACGGTTTTATCGGATTCAGCGCCTCCCGGGACGAATTTGATTTTATTCTATTCCGGGCTTTTCTTGCCGCAAAAAAACCTGTCTTTGGAATTGGCCGGGGACTGCAGGTGATCAATGTGGCTCTCGGTGGAACTTTAAAACCTCTTGCCCCGGGAGACGATTTACATAACAGTAGTTCCAGTCATGGCATTGAAATAACAACAACAGGCGGGCTGGGAGCTGCTCTGTCAGGATTAGCGCAGGTAAATAGCTTCCATGGATTATTGTTGGACAAAATAGGAGAAAACCTGGAAAAAGTAGCGGTTTCCAGCGATGGAGAAGTGGAAGCGTTACAGCATACTTCTCTGCCGATATTTGGTGTTCTCTGGCATCCCGAACGGGAACTTGTTACAGGCAGTGAAATCTTTAAGTATTTTATCACTTTAAGTGATAAAACCAACAGGGAGTACGAATGATGGCGCCTATTGTTTTATTAAACGGCGGTCCTGCTTATGACCGTAAATTTGAGAGTAAAAGCTTTGTACTGAACAAAACCTATGCGGTAGCGTTGGTGGCGGCTGGGGCAGTGCCTATTATGCCTCTTGAAGAAGATCTGATTGACGAGTACGCGGAGCTTGCGGATGGCCTGGTGCTAAGCGGTGCTCAATCTTATACTCCCCGGCCTGATTTGGCAGAGGATATTGAAACGACAGGTTCCTCCTTTAGGGATCGTTTTGATGAAAAGCTCTACCGGGCTTTTTATAAACTTAAAAAACCTATCCTTGGTATATGTCTGGGCTTCCAGGAGATAAATATTTTTCAGGGCGGGGACCTGGAGAATAACTTTAAATTCAAGGAGGGAAAAGAGCATATGATGATTCCCCATGCTATTAAGACCGAAAAAGGATCGGTGTTGAACAATCTTTTTGGCGACAGCTTTATTATTAACAGCCGGCATAACCGGAGGATAAATAAGTTAGGGGCAGAGTTAAAAATCACTGCCACCGCCGATGACGGCAGGGTTATTGAAGCTATTGAGCACGAATCTCTGCCCATTATCGCTTTTGAGTGGCATCCTGAGCGGATGCGGTCAGAGCTTCCTGAAGCCCCCGAAGGACCTGATATGACTCCTCTTTTTATGTACTTTGTTGATTTGGCCAAGAAGGCCGCCGCCGCCCGTAAGCGGTAATGTTACCCCTGTACCACCGCCGCGAGGAACGCATCACGGCGGAGTATGGGGCCTTCATTTTTGTATAATTCCAGGATAGACTTTTTTGTAAGAAACGTGGAGGTTCCGGTCTACGCCGACAAGGCGGGGCTGCACCCGGTCCATGTTGGTTCTCTGCCGGCCCAGCTTGCGGTCCTTGTCAATACCAGCGCCCGCTGTGAGGAATTGGCCGTGG
>JAISNI010000166.1 GCA_031276295.1 Treponema sp. | reverse complement strand
CATCGACCGTTTTGAATTTTATGAACGGGCGAGAAACGCCTACGGGGTCGCCGCCACCACGGAAAAGGCCCTTTACGCCTGCGTGATAATCAAGAAGGGAACCCTGGTATAACGCGGCCAAATCCCTTAAGTCCGCGAGACTCCGAAATGCCTCGGCAAAATCGGCCTTGAGCCGTATGGCATCCGTGAAGGCTGCTATGGCCTCGTCCAATATGCTGTTTTCGATACGGTAAACGTTCCGGTTGTTGTATGCGTATGCGCCCTATCGGTCTGGGCAAAACCGGCCGCCGCGGTAAGCGGTAACAGAACAAGGACACTCCTTTTTTTATATACCCGCCCCTTCTAGCGACACCCTTGAAGTACAACGATCCCGGGATGATGATTGCCGGTTTCATGGGGTACCTGCCTAAAATAAGCATAGCCTCCATGCGGGGGCTATGCTGCGGGTTTTATCATGGTTCCTTGAGCCATTTTTCAATTCCATTCATTCTTTTTTCAGCTGCTTCTTTGTTCTTTGGGTCAATTTCGAATGCTTTATTATAATCTTCCGATGCCTTGGCATAATCCCTTTGATCAAAGAACAGGTCTCCCCGTTCAACATAGAGGATCGCATTATTAGGATTACGGTTTATCCTGGTAGTTAGCTTTCTTATTCTTTCACCTAGGGAAAAATTTCTAGATATCTTTGGTAATGTAATGAATGCTAACACAGCGATGATTATATCTGTCACAGCAGAAACCAAATTTAAAATTAAATTCTCTGTATCGTACATCTTTTGTTCTTCCTTTTCTCCGCGTTTGTATGGAGTTATAAAAATATCGTATCCTCATACAAGGGTAAGTTTCATTTGAATTTGAATGTCCCCAGGACATTCGCCTTCCGCCGGATTGTTCCGGTAAACCGCTATCCGCCTTTCATAAACCCTCCTTCACTCCGCGTTGTGTGATAAACCGGAATTTCGCTTTCGTGAAGTTCCGAAAGTTCCCCGTAATCAATGTCCTTCTTTCCGTAGTATTTCAAGGCCCTTCCGCGCCTGGGTATCATTGGGGTCAAGTTGTAAAGCTTTCTCCCAGTCGGAGCGGGCGCGGGTGTAGTCTTGTTTCATAACATAGGCAAAACCCCGGTTAAGGTACACCATCGCAAGATTGGGGTTGAGAGCGAGCGCCTGGTTATAGTCCACTATCGCTTTGTCATACTCACCTTTGGCAGCGTAGGCAATACCCCGGTTGTTGTACGCCTCGGCGAGATTAGGGTTACATCTGATGGCTTCCGTGAAGTCAGCGATAGCCCGGTCCGTATCTCCCTTGTTGTCATACGCAAGGCCCCGGTTGTAGTACGCCTCGACAAAATCGGCCTTGAGCCGGATGGCCTCCGTGAAGGCTTCTATGGCTTCATCCAATATACCGCTCTCGATGCAGTAAACGCCCCAATTGTTGTATGCGGATGCCCTATCGGTCTGGGCAAAAGCGGTGGCCGCCGCAAACAGCAACAGTACAAAACACTTTTTCATCATAGCCTCCATATCACGCCATTGAGGATACACCGTAGGCCCACCGGGCGCAAACTGCGAGGCGGTCTCTGCGGCAACAAAAAATCCCGGAACCTGTCCGGGTCGTCATTCAATAGCCCATCTGCCGTAGCCCTTCTTGGGATTAGCCGTAAGGCTTAATCCCAACCAACGCTGGCGTAGTTCTGTTTGTAACATCCATCCGGTGTCAGACACTTCTGTGTTACGTTGTACCTTTTTACCTGGCCTGGTAATTCCATTTCCAACCTGAACTGGTCTCGGTAAGTGTGTAGGTACCGGTCTTTTTGCCGTTCCGGGTATAGAAATCGACGAAATCATATTCGGTTCCCTCTTCTCCTATCGCATTTCGTCCCAACTCAACATTCGCTCCAATGGTGATGCCGTATACTAATTCATTATGGTAAAATGCATTTTCGCCGATGTATTTTACGCCTGGAGGAATGACAATACTATGTAACTCATTGTTTTCGAAAGCACTCTTGCCTATGTAGATAACACTTGGAGGAATAGTAACACTGGCCAGTCCTTTTCCCTCAAACGCGTCATCTCCGATTGCAACTACCGAACGGCCGTTTATCTTTTCGGGGATTTGAATTACCTTTTCCGTATCCCTGTAGTAGGTAATGACAAGGCCGCCTTCCCCTTCTTCCGTATCCCACACATCCCCCGCAGCCCTTCTTTGCTGCGCCTGCCGCGCCGCCTCTATGAGGGATGTGTCAACGGTCCGGATAGTCGGCCCTGGCATATCGCGTGGATCGGAAGTAATAATGCGCCCTGTGGGGGCACTTGCGGCGGGCGGCTGTTCTGTTTTTAGGACATTACTTGTATCGTTCTGTTGATTTTGGCTCCCCGTTTGTTCAGTCGTCTGATTCTGTGATACAGATTGTACGACTGACGTAGGCGGAGTCAGTTTATCTATTTTCTGTTGAGCAGGTCCGACTGCCGCCTGGATTTGTCGTTCAGGTTCAGCTACGGACGGTGTCCTTGATATGACAGGCGTTTCCGCAATTTCCGGCTGTTCTACCATCGCTCTTATCTGTACCGTTACGGTTTCCCCGCTTCTGACCGAAACCATGTCCGCCGCCCGGACTATGGTTCCGTTATCCAGTTTTACCGCGAATTCAGTATCGCCATTGAGAATGTCGTTTATAGTTGCCGTTCCGTTGGACTTGATCCGTGTTCCTGTTTCTTTTCCATCGATTATTATCGTACCGGCAACATCCGATATAACGGTTACGCTGCCCGTAACTTCCAGCGCGGCGGTTTTTGTTGGCAGTTGGGAAACTTCCTGTTTTGCGCAGCCCGAAATCAGTATTACGCAAAGCGGAATCATAATTTTCAGTTTTATTTTCATGTTTCTCTCCTTATGTTTAATGCCTCATTCTTTGCGGCATTTCTATCCAATATAGCCGTTACCGTGATCAAAATCTCATTTGGTCGATATTGGGATTAAGCCGTTTGGCTGTAGTCAAATCGGTCTGAGCATGAACAAAATCACCTTTTTGCAGATACACCATTCCGCGGATATAATATCCCAGCGCCAGGCCGGGATTCAGGCGGAGGGCCTCGTTCAGGTCATCAAGGCTTTTATCGTAATTTTTGGTTACCATATAGAAAATTCCGCGGTTGAGATATACCTCGGCAAAGCCGGGACTCATCTGGATTGCCTTGTTATAATCCGCCAGGGCCGCGTCATAATCCCCGGAAAGCAATGATATTGAAGCGCGCAGACCGTATGCCGATCCAAAATTGGGATTCAACTTGAGCGCATGGTTAATATCCGCAAGGGCTTTGTCCATACTGCCCATACCTATATACACAGTAGCGCGTCCTATATACGCTTCCGGCAAACGAGGATTTTTATCGACAGCCTGTTCAAAATCTTTCAAGGCGTTACCAAAATCCCTGCTTCCCGCATAAATGGTTCCCCGCGCAACATATACCTCGCTCATGCCGGGATTCAGGCGGACTGCCTCATTACAATCGGCAAGGGCTTTATTTTGCTCGCCTTTTAAAAAAAACATCCTACCCCGGTTGGCATATGCTTCAGCCAGTTTGGGATCTAAGCGGAGCGCCTCTTCACAGTCCGCGAGTGCTTTATCATAAACGCCGGTATTAGCATATATAATACTACGGTTGCTGTAAAACGTGGCTTGTCCGGAATCCAAGCCGATTGCCCGGTTAAAATCCATAAGTGCTTTATCATGCTCCGCTTTTTTTGCATAACATGTCCCCCTGTCATTATACACCCAGGCGTCTTGGGGCTTTATCCTGAGCAGGTGGGAAAAATCCGAAATTGCCGCATCATACTCGTACATAAGAAGATATGCAGCAGCCCGGTAACGTAATGCTGCTTCATCATCGCTTTTAACTTCCAGCGCACGGCTAAAGTCCGCGACCGCCTCGGCGTAGCGTTTCGCCTCGTAGTGGGCAAAGCCGGTATTGAAGTACGCCACGGCCAGCAACGGATCGGGTTTTGCCGGGACCTGGGT
>JAISNI010000149.1 GCA_031276295.1 Treponema sp. | reverse complement strand
GAGGCTATTGTAGTCGCCGCAACCTGCGTCCCCGCCCTCATCGGGGACGACGTGGACAATATCCTCTCGGAAATGGAGAGGGACGTTTCCGCGGATCTTGTGGCGGTGAACTGCGAGGGTTTCAAAACCAAACTTATGGCCACCGCCTATGACGCGGTATACAACGGGGTTCTCAAAAATTTAAGCAAAAAGAAAATTGAACGGGAAACATTGGTCGTTCCCGATAAACTGGACGACCTGCTGTGGAATTACCGGAACGCCCACACCGTCAATGTGTTTAACGTAGGCTCCATGGGCCGCCCCGACGAACTGGAACTGACCCGTCTCCTCAACGCCCTGGAACTGAACGTCAATTTTCTTCCCTGTTTCGCGTCCCCGAAAGATTTCCGGAAAGTTCTTGACGCGGCCCTCAACGTGAGTATCTGCGGCACCCACGACGATTATTATGTCAAACACATCCACGATGAATAACCACGAACTGTATGAACCATCACGAATATAAGGGAAATATCATAAATATTGAACAAAAAGTTCGTGCTGTTGGTGTGCTTCGTGGTAAAATTCTTGAATTTCTTGGTGATTTCCCAGGATTGGAAAGTAGGTGCTGTTGCCCTGGGCCCTGTTGTATATGCGGTTAAACCCTCCGCCGCCCTATTGAGGGCGCCCTCTATGGTGTTGTCGTCAACGCGCCGGGCCGCTGCCGGGGGCCTGGCTGCGGACAGGGCTTCCCGTGCGGCCTGGCTTGCCTGAGCGGAGGCTTGGGCAGCCCCGCCGCCTGAACGATATTCTTGCCGTCGCGCACGATGATTTTTTCAGTTGTTTTTGGATGGACATGGGCTGCAATTACATCGTTCACCCAGACCGCGATATCCTTTTCTACATTGGAAGCGTTAATTATTTTATTTCCAACTCTCCCAAGCCCGCCTCGGCCCTCGGATCATTGGGCGGCGCCAATCTCGACTGGGGATAAAGCCCCGCCGCAAGCGCCAAACCCAGAAATACCCCGATTATTCTCCTTTTCATTTCACTGTTCCTTATACCACCGAATTGCTTATATTGTATAAAGCACAACCTTTTAAGGTTTTATTTCAACACAAAAAGATTGTAATAATTAACACATAAAGATTATGTCAGATTATGCTGAGGATACGGTAGAAATTGAGGCTCAAATCAAGCGTATTGCGGTCCGGCTGCGCGAGGAACGCGAAAAAATCAGGATATCCCAGATAGATCTTTCCTTTTTGGCGGGCTTATCCCAAAACCAGGTGTTCTGCATTGAAACGGGCAGGAGAATCCCGAATCTATACACGCTGTTCAAGATATGCAGCGCCCTGAACATCAACCCCGCGGTTCTGTTTGAAACGCCCGATGAGGAACGCCGGCAGGCGAGGGATACGATCATTAACCTCGTATCCAAATATATATAAGGAACTGTGCGGAAATAACATGACTCTTTAGCCATGTTATTTCCTTATTGGATAACCAATGAGAATAAAATGCAGGGCATTCTGAGGGCGAAACCCCTCATACTTTAAAAAGCTGCCGCCCGTTTAAGCGGCCGTATGTTTTTGATGCGGGGTAAACCTTGAAATTAATGAACCTCCGCGGAACAAAGCGCGAACCGAAGGTCCGGCAAAAGCCGCTTTCAAAGCCCGCCGCCGGCCTGTAAGCTCCGTGCCGAATGTGCGCAGCATACGGCCGCGCCAAGGGCATCGGCGGCATGGTCGGGGCGGGGTACGGCGTCAAGCCCAAGTATCATGCGGATCATCTCCTGTATCTGGCGCTTATCCGCCGCGCCGCGGCCAAGCACCGCCTGTTTTATGGTATTGGGGCTATACTCATACACGGGGAGGCCCCGCCGGGCCAGTGCCATACAGAGTACGCCCCTGGCTTCGGCCACGGCGACGGCGCTGCTTACATTTTTGCCAAAATACAGTATCTCAACGGCCGATTCCGAGGGCCTATAGGCTTCGAGGATTTCGTTTATGCGGGTATAAATAAAGAACAGGCGTTCCGCATGGATGCAGCCCGCCTCCGTTTCTATACATCCGTGGGCTATATACCGAATCCGCTGGGGCTCGTACTCTACAATGCCCCAGCCGGAGGCCGCCAGCCCCGGATCTATTCCAATAATTCTGCGTATCCGATCCGTATCACTCAGTCTCGAAGCCCTCGGGGATGTCAATGTTGGAGTAAACATTCTGAACATCGTCGTTTTCTTCAAGCCGCTCAATAAGCCGGACAACTTTTCCGGTACCATCATTATCAAGGCTTACCGCCGCTTCCGGCACCATGCTGATCTCGGCGCTCATGGTCTCAAACCCCTTGCTGTTCAGGGTATTTATGACCGGTTCAAAGTCTTCGGGTGCGGTGGTTACTTCAATGACGCCGTCCGACAGGGACACATCCTCGGCGCCGCCTTCTATAGCCGCTTCCATAACCTCGTCCTCGGTATACTTTTCCCCATCCAGGGTAATTATCCCCTGCCGTTTGAAGAGCCGCGAGACCGCGCCCGCCGTTGCAAGCTGCCCACCCGCACGGGTAAGGATATTCCGTACATCGGCGGCGGCCCTGTTCTTGTTATCCGTTAAAACCTCAATGAGGATAGCAACACCGCCCGAAGCATAGGCTTCGTAGGTAAGCTCTTCGTAGTTTACACCCTCAAGCTCGCCCGTACCCTTCTTAATAGCCCTGTCTATATTATCCTTGGGCATATTGGCGCCCCGCGCTTTCAGCACCGCCGTGCGCAGACGAGGGTTCCCTTCCGGATTTCCTCCGCCCATCCGCGCCGCGATAGAAATTTCTTTGATGAGCTTGGTAAACATCTGGCCGCGCTTAGCGTCGGCTGCGCCCTTTGCATGTTTAATAGTCGCCCATTTACTGTGGCCCGACATGATAACTCCTTAATAGAATTTGAGAATCCCTCAAAACACCGGTTTAGAGAGAATTCCCTGTACACCGGGGTCTTTCAAAATTTCAGTTTTAAAAGACCCCCCTTAAATTTAGATGAAAAACGAGCCTTTAGGCCGCTTTTGCCAAGCCAATTTTATCGGACCATAGATCCGCACCAACCGGGTTTGAAATTGGCTCCCTGTATAAATATCATACTATCGACACTCCGGTCAATGTATATTTACCTTTCAACGTTATAACATGTAATTAAGAAGATGTTAGGGTGAGTTCAAGACCGCCCCAGAGCAAAAAATAACCTGTGAACGCAGAAACCTGCCGGATACAGGAACGGGGAGCAATGTTGAATAATATCGGCGCATCGTTACCCACATTCAACATGGAAAACGCTGTGATGTTCTTTCATGACAAGAGACGGAGCAGATATGCCCTGTTTCCTGCCGGCGCTCCCTCTCCTGCTTATTTCTTGCTCTCAAAGCCGCCTTTGATGATGGCCTTTTCAATGAAGTCTTGCATTAAGCGGTTGTACCAATCATAATCGAAAGGTTGTTTGGTTCTGATAACCGGTTTTAATACACTATCAAGTTGATCTTTACAGTATTCGCAAAGATCCCGGTGGGCAAGGTGAAAATAGTTACGATTTGCCACTGGCTGCTGAATTGTATGTTTGCATACATCGCAGGTGAGGGTTTTCATGTTAAACTCCTTATAATATAAATTGCTGCGGACATAATACTTAAATTTTATGCCTGCACCCTTGATTTAACCGGAAAAACCGGCCTAAGCTGTTTCCAATACCAATCCCGTTTTTAGAACGCGTAAAGAACGTGTAAACGAAGACACATAACGTTATTATTATATAGTATAATAGAGATTATGTCGAGATGGAAAAAGAAAAATGAAAAATTTTGATGTAAAAGATTTTGAAGTAAACGGGCTTGTATACGGCCCCCGTAAGGTGCTGGTGATCGCGGAACTTGGAACCGCTCACGGCGGCGATCCGGTAAAGGCCGGCGAACTTATAGCCGCGGCTGCGGAAGCAGGGGCGGATTGCATCAAATTCCAGATGGTCTATGCCGATGAGATACTCCACCCGAAAACCGGCGAAGTCCCCTTGCCCGGCGGCAGAATCAGCCTCTACGAGCGGTTTAGGCAGTTGGAGCGTAGCCCCGATTTCTACGCGGAACTAAAAGCCCGGACGGAAGCGCTCGGCCTCCTCTTTCTCTGCACACCCTTTGGCCCGCGCAGCCTGCGGGAACTCTCACGGTTACAGCCTGCCCTGCTCAAGATAGCGTCTCCTGAGCTTAACTACACCCGCCTGCTCAAGGAAGCCGCCGCCTGCCGTATTCCCCTGCTGCTCTCTTCCGGGGTTTCAAGGCTTTCCGACATAGAGGATGCCCTTTCCATTGTCCATGATGAATGGGCTTTGCAGGGGGGGCCTTCCCATGCCGTCTGCCTTATGCACTGCATTACCTCATACCCGGCGCCTGAAACCGAGTATAACCTAAAGGTTCTGCAAAGCCTTTCCGCTGTTTTTGGCGTAAGCGCGGGCCTTTCCGATCACAGCCTGGATCCGGAACTGGTCCCCGGTCTTGCCGCCGCACTGGGGGCCGCCGCCATAGAGAAACACTTCTGCCTTTCCCGCAGCGATCCGGGCCTTGACGACCCTATAGCCCTGCCGCCCCCGGACTTTAAGCGCATGACGGCGGCAATACGCCGGGCATCCGCCGCGGACACGGAAACATTTATCGGGGAACTAGCACGCGAACGGGGGGAAGCCTTGGTAGAGGCCGTACTGGGTAGCGGAGTTAAGCGGCTGGCCCCCTCGGAAAAGGCCAACTACGAGCGTACCAACCGTTCCATCCATGCCTTGCGGGATATTGCCCCGGGTGAAACCATCACGGCGGGGACCATACGTGTCCTGCGCACAGAAAAGATACTGCACCCGGGACTTCCGCCTGCCTGGGAAGACCGCATTCTAGGCAGAGTCGCACGCACCTTTATCCCCGCCGGGGAAGGGATACGGTTTGAGGATATCTAGCAATTTGTTACGCTTCAGCGCAAAATCGTATAAAAATTCACAAAAGTGAATTTTTATACCTTACAAACTGCATAAGCAGCCCCGCTAACAACACAGCGCCGCTCTTCAGCGTACTGCAACAGGAGCCGGGGCAAGCTCAGGGGGTATTAAACCACGCCCTCGAATGAAATGCGTCCCCGCAAGAAGACCCCCGTTCTCAGTGCAGGCCGTAGTGTCTTTGGGAACAATGCCCGCAACTTTCTAATCTTAGGGCGCGGCGGCTTTCTGCTTTAAACTGAAAATTTCCGACCTCCTATTATTCTGCCGCTTTCATCATTTAACAGAATGCCTTCATCCAAAAGACATCTGGGAACATTACCCATAATCAAGCCCTGCTCTTTCAGCCAGTTAATAGCTTCATCGGTAGTGCTAAACGGCTCATTATTGTTTTCGGCTGTAAGTATATTCCTAAGCAACGATTCGTAATTATCTATTTCCATTTGAGGATCGGTAAAAACGCTGTTCATGGCATAAACGTCGGTTGTTGGAATATCATTAATGTTGATCGTATCATCCAGATATTTTTCTACGATGCTTCTCAAAAGAAAAGGATTCCATTCAAATTTTGTTTTAGGGAAAAGAATATAATCGTCAATTTTTGATGCCACAAGAAACCCCTGCTTATCTATTTTTTCCAACAACAATTTTTCTGTTTCAACGATGATATTTTCATCAATTTCAGTGCCGACACGAACCAGGGTATCGCTATTAATTCTAAGAAACTCATCATTCAAATTTTTTATCAAATTACGGATAGAAAAATATTTTAACTGATGTTCTTCACACAGTTCAACTAATTCGGGGATAGTTATAGAATTATAAGACTGTAGATATTCGTGGATTACCGTTTTATTTGATATCTCATCAACACCCAATTTTGCAATATAAGGACGGGAAAAACAAAAATCATCATTGAACATGAATTTTAAAATGCCAAAAAGTTTTTCATGGGTTTCAATGTTATTTCTTGTCAGAAATTGCGGGAATGCCTTCCGGAATAATTCCAACATTTTTCTTGATGATACGGGATTCTTCTTGACACATTCCGCTATTGTATGTTTCATTTGATAATCATTTTTTTCAAGTTTTAATCTATCGGCATGCATATACAAGCCGTTTCCAAGGTATATAATGTTTTTATTATATTTTGTTCTCATGGAAAAGACTATTTGCGAAATACCATTGAATTCTGCAAATACTTCCGCTTTGTATACTTCTCCCCTGGTTCTAATATAAGATTCAATTTCATCGGTAAAATCGGCGTCATTTTCCTTTGAAATAGTATCCCTGGCAAGAAAATATTTCTTGCCCAGGTAAAAATTGAGCGCGCCCTGTAAAAAATATCTGTTTTTAATATTGGAACTGACAAACAATTTTTGCTTGAAAGTTTCAAATAATTCGTTAAAGGATATCACTTTTCTGTGAGATGCGGCAATAAATGTATCTATTTCTTCTATTAGCTCCCTGTTGATAACAATATATTTAGGATGTATATACATTCCACGGTCGCATAATACCGCTTGATTTGGAATTTTAGCATAAATGGCGCGATTACTTTCTGAAAAATTGTTAGCTCCAAATATTTCAGTGATCCGTTTTTTAAATTGTTCAATCGTACTATCCTTGAACAATTTTATTCCCGCCGGGTAATATTTTTCCAATATATAATCATATATCCTGGCTAAGGATAATTTACCTTTAACATACACTTTTCCACTGTGTCTATAGATGCTTGAGAATTCAATCATTATCAGCTTTAATGAAAAATTATTTTCCCGGCTGATCTGTAATAAAATATCATCCTTTTTATCTTCTTCAATTATATCGGACAGTACGGCTATTCGGTTTGAAACAGCGTCAATATCTGTAATTACCCGCTCATTATAAAAAATATTCAATCTCTTATTAAAACTATAACTGTCCCATATCCGTTTGGTTTTCAGTATATACATAAACAGATCCAGGTTTTCAATGCCGTTTAAATATTCATCCATCTCATTAATGGTTATTATATCCTTACAGTTATAGTCGATATTTATAAATGCAAATATATTAATATTAAAGCCGTTCAAGTGTTTTAGTAACAATTTCCCCCCTTTGTTTTCAATCTGGCGAATGCGCTCCCTTGTTAAACCCATTTCATTGGATATTTTCTGCAAGGTATCTCCCTTAATACGTTTTTGTAATACCTTTAGTACACGATCATACTTTTGTTTTGAAAACATTTTTTTAATTAACCCGTTGATATATTTTTTTAAATCAAGGGCCAATATATCAAGTATGAGTAAAAAATCTTCGGTCATTTCATCATCAAGGCACAGCGATTCAAATAGTGATGATACATCATTGATAGTATGAATGGATTCCAGTGTGGCATGAAGTCTGTTTATAACCGTGTCTAATCCATTCATACAGGATAAATAATCATGAAAAGATTTGCCAAGCCGGGATTTCGGAATATTCTGGAATATCCCGTTCAGTTGCTTGAGCTGTTTCTGCTGACTGGACAACCTGATAACATCTTTATATTCCGATGTTTTTTTTATATTGTTTCTATTGGAGATTATTTCTTCAATGCTTTTTTTACCAATATTGTTAATATCATACAGTTCCTGATCTTTTAATTCCAAAAATTTCTCTATTGTATTTATACCATGATTATTCAGCGCTTTTGTTGAACGTACCGACATATTAAGATTAGCGATAGGATCATGCAGTGAAATAATACTATTTTGATCATTGTCGTTCTCTTTTTTTAATCCATAAGAAACAAGTTTTTTTTGGCAGGCAAGGATTTCTTCGGCGCTTTTTTTACCAATACTTCTAATGGCATATAAAGATTGATAATCAAGATTCAATAGTTTTTCGACCGTGGTTATTTCTACGTTTTTGAGCGCCGTGGTGGAACGGGTTGATAAGTTTAAAATCTCTATAGGGTCACTATAACCTGGGATCCAAAGCTGGGCTTTTTCTTTGTGATTCTTAGAACTTTTGCCGGAAACGGATTTGTTCTCATTAATGTTATTCTGTATTCTATTGTCTTCTCCCTTCCCCGCCGTGTTTAAGAGAACTTTTATATTTTCAATTTCCTCAGACGAACGATTGTATTTTGATTTGAATGTAGCAAGAACTGTTTGGCTGACCTCATCAATAGAAGAGACATGACATTTAGTACAATAATCAACAAATTCAGCATACGCATCCGTATTAAAGACCTTCCTGACGGGAATTTTGCCAATTTTTTTAGAAGTCTGTAAGCTCATACCTTAACCACCTTAATATATTTATATGATTTTTTCAATGTTTTGTCAAGCACTTTTTTAATTTTTTAACCAGGTTTGCAGCCGGCAGCAGGGCCGGCCTTTTGGATTCTTGCCATCTTTCTATAAGAAAGCGCCTTCAAAAAATTCGGCTTTGAAATCGGCTCTATAAACATTGAAAAATCTCAGATTTGCGCTATAATTTAACGTATGGATAGACTAATGGAGTAAAAATGCCTATTACAGCGAACGGGCCGGCGTATTACATGGAACAATACGGCGATCAGAGTATTGCCTGTAATCAATATGCCCTTGGTAAGTTGAGGGTGGATCAGGCAAACTGTTCCCTGAAAATTGAAGATTATGTCATCTCCTGTGCACCTTTTCAGCTTGGATTTAAGCGTTCTATCTTTCTTGCGTACCTGTCAAAGCAGGAGCTGGCTTTTTTCAACCGTTATATCAATGGTCTTGTTGGGCTTTCCATAGCTTTTGCTTCCGGACGCAGGAACAATGAGATGATTAAATTCTTTATCCGTTGTAACCTGGCTACGGTTGGGCAGATGAAAGGTAGGGATAACGTCGGGCTTTTTGTGGTGGATTACAGGAATACGCCGGCGGACCTCGTCGTTCTGCTTGGCGCCTATCTGGAAAATCAGAAACGCCTCCATGCCCAATATGAAGAGTATGGGAACACTGCGATCAAGATTACCGCCGATGTTGCCAAGCTTATAGGATATAATATGTATAGTACCATTACGGAACCTACCACGGGTGAAAAGCGCATACAGGTGTTCAGCCTGAGTTCCAAGACGATAGAGCACCTGGAAGCCGCCGGATCGCCGGTACGGAATCCGGGAAGCCCTGCCGCTTACCAGATCTATTTTAAGAAATTCCGTATTTCGGCAGCCGGAACCATTACCGAAGCGGTTAAGCTGCCCCAGGGGATAGTAAAAACGAGCGCAAACCTGGCCTTTAGCCCGGAATTGGTGGAAATTATTGATGATTATTACCTTCAGCGCAATAATCAAGGTCAGGAACCGGACAAAGATTCGTAATTTAGGGTACAGAAAATACGTCAAATTCTGTATTTTGAAAACTTCACATTGTATGGAGATTGTATGGCAGCTTATATTGAACCCCGCGTACTCAAGGGGTTTCGGGATTTTCTTCCCGCACAGGAGATAGAACGGCGGAATTTAACGGAAAAAATTGAAACTATCTTCCGTTCTTTCGGCTTTGTTCCTATTGATACGCCGGCCCTGGAGTATACGGAGATACTGCTGGGTAAAGGTGGAGGAGAAACTGAAAAGCAGGTTTACCGGTTCAAGGATGCGGGGGGCCGTGATATTGCCCTCCGTTTTGACCTGACCGTTCCTTTTGCCCGTTTTATCGCCGGGCATCGTAGCGAACTTCCCCTTCCCTTTAAACGTTACCATATCGCCAAAGTCTGGCGCGGCGAGAATACCCAGCGGGGCCGCTACCGTGAATTCACCCAGTGCGATTTTGACATTGTGGGGAGCGAAAGCCCGGCTGCCGATTTTGAGATTCTCCTGATGATACAGGCTGTCCTTTCCGCTGTCGGCGCGGGATCTATCAAGATACGGCTTAACCACCGGGGGCTTTTCAACCGCTTCCTTGCCTCCATAGATGCGGCGGAACATTCAACGGAAATTCTGCGTACCGTAGATAAACTTTCCAAGATAGGCAGGGACGAAACGGCTTCCCTGTTGCGGGAAACTATCGGCGGGGAAAAGGCCGAAAAAACGCTTGAATTTATCGAGGCCGGCGTTCAGACCGGCGGCAAGCCTTCGGCTTTTGAAGATACCCTTAACCTGCTGGAAAAAGCCGCGGGGGGGCCTTGCCCTGAATCGGAGCGGCTCCGTGTTATACACCGTTTTATGGCGGATACCGGAACCGAAGGCTTTTTTGTACTGGATCCTTCCATTACAAGGGGGCTTGATTACTATACCGGCATAGTTTTTGAAACCTTTCTTGATGCCATTCCTGAAATAGGCTCGGTCTGTTCAGGCGGGCGTTACGACAACCTGGCGGGGCTTTATTCAAAGGAAAACATCAGCGGGGTGGGCTCCTCTGTCGGCCTTGACCGGCTTATTGCCGCCCTGGAAACCCTGGGAAGAAGCGCGGCGGAAAAGTCGTATAGCAGGCTCGTGATCGCCTGCGCCGACGAGATGCTCTCGGGGTCTTACCAGGCTCTGGCAAACCGGTTCCGCGCCCGGGGTATAGCCTGCGAGGTACTCCTTGAAACAGGGAAGGCCGTGGACGGAAAGGCCCTTACCAGGCAGTACATACTTGCGGAAAAGAAGGGCGCAAAATGGCTGGCCGTTCCCGGCGCGGACGTTCTTTCCGGGCGCCTTACCCTGCGGAACCTTGAAAAACGGGAGAACCACGAGGGTATTAGTTTCGACGAGGCTGCGACGCTTGTAAAAGATTAGCGCAGGGCGTTCTAAGCGGGGAGGTTTGCATGTCATCGGTTATGGAAAGGGAAGCGGAATATGCACGGGATGGTTATACCTATGCCGATTATCTTGAATGGGATGAAAATCTGCGCGCGGAGATAATTGACGGGGAACTCTTTGCCCTTGCCGCGCCCGATCTGGAGCATCAGCGGATAATAAGGCAACTATTACTTGCATTGGGGAATTTTTTAAAGGGCAAACCCTGCGAGGTTTTTGCCGCTCCGGTTTCGGTTCGGCTCAATCCGGCGCAGGATAACGGCGATAAAACCGTTCTGGAACCGGATATTGTGGTAGTCTGCGATCCGGCCAAGCTGGATAAAAGGGGTGTCAACGGCGCACCGGATCTTGTCATCGAAGTCCTTTCGCCTTCCACCGCCAGACATGATAAACTGGTTAAATTTCACAAGTACCGCGCGGCCGGGGTACGGGAATACTGGCTGGTAGACCCGGATGCGCAAATAGTACAGGTTTGCATCCTGACAGACGGCTGGTACAAGATATCGGCATACGGGGAGACAGACAGTACGGACGGCACTATTCTGCCCGTATCCGTACTGCCGGGATGCAAAATTGACCTGAAAGATATATCCCGCCGAACTACCAGCTCTCCATCGCCTTTTTGAAGGCTTCCGCCGAGGAATTGATGATCCTCTCGTCCATGCAGTAGGCAAAGCGCAGCCAGCCGCTTTTCCCAAAGCCGGAACCGGGAACCCCCAGGATAAGGTGCTTTTTAAGATGATCGGCAAAGGCTTTGTCGTCAGATACGCCTTCTGTCTTGCCCCGCGGGGGAACCTGGCAGAAAAGGTAAAAGGCCCCTTCCGGTTTGGCATAGGGTATGCCGGCATCATCGAGGATGCGGGTAAAGGCGGCGCGGCGGCGGGCGTAGATGTCAACATCAACGCGGGCAAAGGTCAATTCCGCCACAATGCGTTGCATGAGGGCGGGAGCGTTAACGAAACCGAGAATCCGGGTGGCGTAGATGAGCGCATTGATGGCATCGTCCCTATCCTTCATAGCCGGACTGACCGCTATATACCCGATCCGCTCGCCGGGAAGGGAGAGGCTCTTGGAATAGGAGCTCACCACGATAGAATCCTCGTAGGCGCAGAGGATGGGCGGAACTTCAACGTTGTCGTAGGCAATTTCCCGGTAGGGTTCGTCGGACACAAGACAGGGCATTCGTCCGTACTTGTCGCCGTGATCGCGGAGAATACCGGCAAGGCAGGCTATGGTCTCCCGGGGATAGATGCGGCCTGTCGGGTTATTAGGCGAATTGATGAGTACCGCGGCGGTTTTTGGGGAAAGTTTTTTCTTGATCGTTTCCAGATCCAGGCTGAAATCAGGCAGGGTGTCAACTTCGATGAGCTTTCCGCCGTGATTGGCGGCATAGACGCGGTACTCCATAAAGTAGGGACGCGAAACCAGCACTTCGTCGCCCGGGTTAAGCAGAGTCTTGAACACCACGTTAAGGCCGCCCGCCGCGCCTACGGCCATGACGATGCAGGAACCATCCAGGGTTACCCCCTGCTCGCCGGAAGCCTTTCGGGCCAGGGCTTCGCGGACTTCGCTGTAACCGGCATTGGGCATATAACCGTGGGAACCTTTCCGATCTTCCTCGGCAAATTTCAAAAACACACGGTGAAAGGCGGGCGGCGGCTCTAGGTCCGGATTCCCCAGGGAAAAATCGAAGACATGATCCGCGCCGTACTGTTTTTTAAGCATAGCGCCTTCCTCAAACATCTTGCGGATCATTGACTGAGAACCAAGCGCATCCTTTATCGTGGCAGCTATAGGCATAGGGGCCTCCTCTATATAATAATGAGGCTTTCATTGTATCTTAAAAATATGATAAGGTAAACTATGGACACTAAAAATCAAACTATTCCATCGCCGGCCGATTGCCTAAAGGAAGCCGGCGAAACCAAAGAACTCCGTTTAAAGAAGGCTGTTTTTTCTGACATACCGGGTCTCCTCAAAGATTTTTTCAAGTCGGGCCGGGTCTATCTTGTTGCCGACGAGAATACCTGGAAGGCGGCGGGGCAGAAGACCGAGGATGCCGTCAGGGAGGCGGGCATACCCATCGCGGGCCGCCGCATCTTTCCCGGCGAGCCCCGTCTTCACGCCCATTATACCCATGTGAAGGAACTGATAGAGCTTTTCAAATCCTTACCGGATTACCCTTCGTGCACGCCCATCGCGGTGGGGGGCGGAACGATCAACGACCTGGTTAAACGGGCGACCTTTGAACTGGCCATGCCCTACCTCTGTGTGCCTACCGCCGCTTCGGTGGACGGGTACACGGCCAACGGCGCCGCACTGCTTATGGACGGTTTTAAACAGACCCTTCCCTGTACCGCGCCGAGGGTCATCGCGGCGGATACCGATGTGCTTGCCCAAGCGCCGGCCTACCTTTCGTCTTCCGGCTTTGGGGACCTTGCCGGCAAGATAATAGCCGGTACGGATTGGATAATTGCGGAGAAGGCCGGTTCGGCGGGTGCTCCCGCGGCAACTCCTATCGATCCTTTAGCCTGGAATATGATACAGCCGGGACTTATGGACAACCTTAACCAATCGGTACATGCGGCCGATGGGGACAGCGAGGCCGTCCGGACGCTGTTCAATAGCCTTGCCGTTACCGGTTTTGCTATGCAGTACATGAAAAATTCCCGGCCTGTATCGGGTTCGGAACATCTGTTCAGCCATGTCTGGGAAATGGAGGATCTGTCCCTAAATGGCGCGCCGGTTACCCACGGCCATAAGGTAACAATCGGTACCCTTTCGGCAACGGCCTTTACCGAGCTTTTCTTTGCCGATCCGTCCGGTCCTCCCACCGCAGTTTCCGGCTGGCAGCGTCCAAGCCCTGCGGAACGCGAAGCCGAGACAGCCGCCGCATTCAGGGAAACCCCGGGCTGTAAGGCCGTCGTCAAAACCGCGCTTGAAAAGATGGTGGACAGCAAAACGGCCAGCGATATTAACACGCTCTGTAGGGATTCCTGGCATGAAATACGGGAGAAGGTTCTGGAACGGCTTCTTCCCTACGCGGAACTAAAGGCCCTGCTCGCAAAGGCCCGCTGCCCCCTCGTGCCCGAGGCCATAGGCCTCCGCCGCAAGGACATTATCGCTACCGCGCGTAAGGCGCAGATGATGCGGAACAAGTACGGTATCCTGGATCTCGCCTGGGATATGGGGAACTTTGAAAGCATCCTCGCAAAGCTCGAAGCATCGGAGGTATATTTACGGTGAAGGGTAGAAAAAGACGCCGATTTATTCGGGAAGAATGAACCGGCGTTTTCCTTGCAAACTGCCATCGTACCAAAGGTCCGCGCAGCCCCGATAATCGGGATTTTTTGCATAAAGCGGACCAAAGGTCCGATGCAAAAAATCCACAAGTGCAACAGGCTGCTAGCCGTTGCGGAGGCCTCCGAGCCGCCTACTGGCGGCGCAGCGTAAACAGCCGGAACGTTATGTACAATGCGCCCTAAAATTTGTCAAAAATTAATGGATAACAAATTACAATAAAAAATTGAAAGTTATACCTCATGGTGGGGAAATAGTTGTTAGGTTAATTTAAAAATATGAAAGATAATGGACATTAAATGAATTAAAAATATCACTGGGACATTGCAAACAAAACCCAGTCATGTAGATTAAATGGCAGATGTATGAAAAAGTGGTGTTAGTATGAAATAGGGTTGACACTATAAATAGCCGCTATATATAGCGTACTATTTGGCAAAAATGGCAGAATTGACACTATATATAGCGTATAAAATAAAATCAACCCTCTTTTCGACTATCACCGAAAAAGTATACATAATTTATGAGAAATATTATCGAAATTTACTTGCAGTTCTACCTTTTTTGTTTTATACTATAAAAAACGATATTTGAGTAGTATATGGAGATTGTTATTTTGGATAGTGCTTATAAGCATGGAATATCAAAGCAATGTATCTATTCTTGTTTATTGAATTTCAGGAGTGATATGGTGCTTGATGATCCTCCACCAAAACGTCTGTTTGTTGGTTTTGATCACTTAGGGAATGCGTTAGAAATTATCGCTATTGAGGATATTGAATGTGATTGTTTGGTAGTCATTCATGCAATGAAACTAAGAAAACAATTTTATCATTTACT
>JAISNI010000114.1 GCA_031276295.1 Treponema sp. | reverse complement strand
GACCGTTGCGGCCCTGGTAAAGAGCCAGGCCACGGGCTACGGCGGCTCAAATTACAGTGGGACGGCGGCGGCGAAACCCGCGGCGGCAGCACCGGCCGGGGCTGTTCCAGCCCTCGCTGGTCAGACGGCGGTTCCCGCCCCGGCTCCGGCAGCACCAGCTCCCCCACCGCCGGTGGAAAAGGTGTACAAGATTGGCGACAGGGGGCCTGCGGGGGGGATAGTGTTCTATGACATGGGCTTTAAGATGAACGGCTGGCGCTACTTGGAGGCGGCCCCGGCAGATATTCCCGGCGTATGGCAATGGGGCGCGGTTGGTACGAAAGTGAGAGGCACCTCCAATGGCATAGGAAACGGGAAACAAAATACCAAAATTATTCTTGAGATTCTTAACCAAACAGGGGAAACCATGAAGGCGGCGCAGGTGGCCGACGCTTACAAATACGGCGGATTTGACGACTGGTTTTTTCCAAGTAAAGACGAGCTTGACATGATGTATAAAAACCTTAAGACAAAGGGCTTGGGAGGCTTTCAAAGCGGTTCATACTGGACATCCTCTGTGTCTGAAACTACTTCTTCTTATGATACATCGTATCAGAATTTCAGCAATGGAGAGAAGAAGGATGATGAAGACAGGAAGAATACGTCGTTTTACGTCCGCCCCATCCGGCAATTTTAGGCGGGTAGTATAAGGGTACCGGTTACCGGCATGGGCTAAACTTGACCCATAAAATGATTTCGAACCCGAATAACGCAGATGTGACTGACACCGTTCAAAACGGATTTTGGTAACCAGATATTAAGGAGATAACAAATGAAGAATGTGATGAAGCATGTCGTGTCGAAGATGACAAGGAAAATCGGGCTTTTTTTGTTCGGTTTGCTCTTTTTGGCTTGCGGCAGCGGGCCGTCTCCGGCTTCCGCGCCGTCTGATGCTCCGGCTCCCGCGCCGGCTCCGGTTCTCGTACCGGCCCCGGATCCATCGCCGGCCCCGGCAAGCGCGCCGGACGAACTGGACGCCGCCATCCGGGAAACGTCGGATTACCTGAACAAGCAGCTCCCCAAGGGGAACAAGCTCGTGATCCTCAACTTTCAGTCCGAATATCCGGCGCTGTCCGAATACGTGATTGACGAGCTTATCGCCAACACGGTGAACGACCGGGTTTTTTCCGTGGTGGACCGGCAGCAGCTTAACACGATCCGGGCAGAACTGGATTTCCAGATGTCCGGCGAGGTGGACGACAATACCGCCCAGACATTGGGACGGATGGCCGGGGCGCAGATCATCGTGTCCGGCGCGGTTTCCCGGATCGGGGATCTGTTCCGTCTGAGGGTCCGGGCCTTGAGTGTGGAGAGCGCCCGGATTGAAGGGCAGTTCAACCGGAACATCCCGGACGGCCCGACCGTTGCAGCGTTGGTAAAGAGCCAGGCCACGGGCTACGGCGGCTCAAATTACAGTGGGACGGCGGCGGCGAAACCCGCGGCGGTAGCACCGGCCGGGGCTGTTCCAGCCCTCGCTGGTCAAACGGCGATTTCCGCACCTACGCCCGCCCCCGCCCCGGCTCCGGCAGCACCGGCTCCCACACCGCCGCCGGTGGAAAAGGTGTACAAGATAGGCGATACCGGCCCTGCCGGAGGGATCGTGTTCTACGACAAGGGCAACAGCAACGGCGGCTGGCGTTATCTTGAGGCCGCCCCGGCGAATACGGAGTTTACGGCGGAATGGGGCCCACGGGGATCCGAAATAAAGGGGACGGCCACGGGCATGGGGAGCGGCAAGCGTAACACGGAAGTTATCGTGAACTATCTGAACGGCAGGGAGGAAACCGGCCGGGCGGCGCAGTTATGGGATGCGTTGCTGGCAGAGGACAACTGGTTTCTGCCCAGCAAGGACGAGCTAAATTTGATGTATATCAATTTAAAACAAAAAGGAAAAGGTAATTTCCAAAACGTTTATTATTGGTCTTCTTCCGAGTACAGTGATCTATTCGCATGGGCTCAAAATTTCAGTAACGGTACACAGGATACTGATGGCGACTGGTACAGGAAGGGAAAGATCAGTGTATATTCAGTCCGTGCCGCACGGCGCTTCTAGCATTTGTTTTGGGTGTTAGTCGCATCGTGCGGACTTAGGCTTCTCCCAAAAATAGCAACTACATATAATTTTGGAGTTATGTTAGAATGCTTAAGGGATGAGACTGATAAAATTTTCCGTGAATTGCGGGGGAACAAATCCCCCGCATCCCCAGTTCAACGCCCCAGAGGGGCGGGGAATTAAACCCCTGGAGATTAAAGTCCAAAGGGGACAAAAAATGAGGAATATCAGGAGATAACAAATGAAGATGAAAAAGCTTTTATCTATTGGAGCCGTTCTTATGATGATGGCGGCATTGGTTTGGGCAGAGGACAGTTGGAGCTTTGATGATGCGATAGATGATTATGCATCTGGTTTAATTTCTATAATCACTCCCAAAAATAAAAGTATAGCGATAGTAGCCTTCGAAGCAAACGAAGAATTAATGAAGTATTTCATTGATACTATGCTGGTTAAAATATGGGATAAAGGGAATAGAAAACTCGATATTTATGAGAGAAAAGAACTTGAAAAACTTCAACAGGAATTAAACTTTTCTTTAACCGATGCCGTAAGTGATAAAACAGCCCAACTTATAGGACATTTTGTTGGAGTAAGTACCGTAATATATGGTTCGATGAACCAAAGCGGCGATATATACAGAATGACGATTAAAGCCACTGCCGTAGAAACCGGAAAAATATTATTTCCTAAATTATATAACTTACAAATGGATGACACATTGGCCGGTTTACTAGGTATATCAAAACCAATACCGATACCAGAATTTATATATAACTATAAACCTATACCGAACAACGATGAAGATTATCACCCTGCCTTTAGCCTGAAAGACATTGGTCACTTTGAAGTTGGCGGGTGGTTTACTTTTTCCAATGCTTCCAGCGCCAATAACGGCGACCTTCGCGTTGATATAGAGCCCTACATTTTCTTTAGCAAGTCATTTTCCGACAGCTTTGGACTGAACATTCAATTAGGTAACTATAGCGGCATTCTTACCGGCGATACGGCGAAAAATTATACGGATAGCGGTTTTTCCCCCGTCAGGGATCATCTTTATCTGAGTATGAAGCCGTGGTTTAACCTGCAGGTAGGTCCGGGCACATTAGGCTTGTCCTTGCAGTTTATGCCGGTGTTTTACCTTGCGGACAACTACGATTTCTTTTGGGAATACTGTGCCCGTGATATTCCCCCTACGTTTATCTTTAACCCCGCTATTTGGTACAGATTGTATCCAAGGTTTGGCAGATTGTACTTTGAGTCAGGTACCGACAATATGGGGATTGCCAAAGGCGCGGATTATGACAAAGATAACAAAGAATACCAGTATGGTCTTTGGATAGACGATTTATACTTTACCGCTGGTGTTGACATGAATTCGGGCTTTTCTCTCTGGCTTACTCCCTACTTCTTCATTGGTACCAACGACAACCAGATTGACAGCTATTTCAGGAAGATTCGTTTTGAGATGAGTCACAGACTCACCGACAAACTCAGATTTGGCATTAGGACTGACTTCCCTATTGGTACTGAGGTTAACAAGACCACTATGGAGTACCAGGGCGTTAGTCTTAGCCCCTATGTGAGCGCCGTATTCGGCGCCATTGGTATAACGGCAAACTTTTATGTTTACCATATCGGTGCGAATACCGACTACAACGAAGTTACCATAACACCCGAAATCGGCATTTCCTACACCTTTTAGGGATATGTCGCGGTGTATACTCACCTTGACAAGGGCAACAGCAACGGCGGCTGGCGTTATCTCGAGGCGGCCCCGGCGCATACGGAATTTACGGCGCAATGGGGCCCACGGGGACCCGAAATAAAGGGGACGACTACCGGCATGGGGAGCGGCAAGCGTAACACGGAAGTTATCGTGAACTATCTGAACGGCAGGGAGGAAATCGGGCGGGCGGCGCAGTTATGGGATGCGTTGCTGGCAGAGGACAACTGGTTTCTGCCCAGCAAGGACGAGCTAAATTTGATGTATACAAACCTGAAAACAAAGGGACTGGGCGGCTTCAAGAATGAGTGGTACTGGTCTTCATCAGAGTCCGGTGAAGATCTCGCGTGGCACCAGGACTTCAGCAATGGTGGTCAGGCCACCAATCAGTATAGCAAGAACAGTATACTCACAGTATACTCACAGTCCGTGCCGCACGGCGCTTCTAGCAGCCTGTTTTGGGTGTTAGCCGCATCGTGCGGCTAAACTTGACCCGGCAAATAATTTCGAACCCGTGTTTTACAGGAGAAAAAACCACGGGCCTTACCCGAAACCTCACGTACATCTGCATGATTTTCGCTTTTTTGTTCGTGAGGTTTGTGTGGTTTCGGACGTAAAGTCCGGTGGTTAAATTCTTCCCACGTGGTGTCAGTCACCTATTCTCTTGGGTAATATCATGTCATTCACCGGCTCTTCCCCTGTCCCTCGGGGTAGAGGAACAGTACCGCCGGCCCACGGGGAAGCAGCTTTTGGCAAATATCCCGTATATCCTCCGGCCTTACCGCGTTGTATAGTTCCGGCCTTTTATCCAGGGTACTGAGCGGCTGGTTAAAGATAACCGCGAGGTTGGCGTAATAACTGGCAATAAAACTGTTCCTCTGCAGGGCATTCTCGTGGGCCTTTTTCAGGGCTTCTACCGCCTTGGTAAAGGTATCACGGTTAATGGTTCCCTGGGCAATCAGTTCCACCTGCCGCGTTATTTCGGCGCACAGTTCCTCCGCCCGGACGGGATCGCAGTAAAACAGGGCTTCCATCACAAGTTCTCCCGGAGGCGGCAGGGCGGAGAGGCTGGAATCCACCCACACGGAATAAACGCCTCCCTTCTTTTCCCGGATTTCTTCGGTGAGTACAATATCCAGATATTCACTTAACACCGATGCCTTTATGCTGTCCGTCACATTAAAAGCGGCGGGCATAAACCAGCCCTGGAAGACGATGCCCTTCTCCTCCCGGCCCTTGTAAATGGTTTTCTGGATTTTTTGCGGGCGGTTTATGGTAACATCACTAAAACTGTTCCATGATTCCCCCGGCGGGATGGACGCCAGGTACGTTTCGGCGTAAGAGCGGAGAACGTCCATGTCCAGGTTTCCGGTAAATACAAAGGTAAAATCCGCGGGATTGAGGGAGCGGATAAGGAAGCGCTGCGCGGCGGCAATATCGGCCTTTTCCAGATCTTCAATCCGAATGGGGGCAAAACGGTAATCATTGTCATAGATGGTCCGGGTCATCTCGTCAAAAAAAACATCTTCGGGATTTTCGCCGCGCCGGATCAACGACGTGCGGTACTGATCGAGCAGGGCCTGGACCGCGTCCGTTTCGAAACGGGACTGGGTAAAGGTAAGGTAGATAAGTTCAAACAGGGATTTCAGGTCCCCGGTAGTAGCGGAACCGTCAATGCCGCGGGTAAAAGAATCCGTAAAAAACGATATGGACACCTGCTTGTCCGCCAGTTTTTGTACCAGTTCCGTCCGCGAATAGGGGCCGAGACCCGACGCGGAGGCCATTTCCGCCGCCAGTTTCGCGGAAATAAAATCGGCTTCGATGACAGATGCGGTTCCCCCGCGCGCCACCGCGTGAAGTATTATCTCGTTGTTTTTGTTGTTCGTCGGCTTTAGTATAATTCGTGCGCCGTTGCTTAAATCCCCAAGTATGGCCCCGGTTTCGGCAAAGGTTTCACCCGCAACCGCGCCGGGCGCAGGTTCCCGGTCACGCTGTTCCCCCGAAATCACGACCTCGGCCGGCCTTTCAATTTTCGCCTTTTTCGCGTCCGCTATGATCCCGCGTATATCCGCTTCTCCGGGCAGGCCGGCACGTTCGGATTCCGGGCCTGTCACGACAACCGTAAGATCGCCGGTATCATAATAGCTTTTAAGGCGCCGGCCAAGTTCTTCGGCGCCAATTCCCGGCAAAAGGCGGGTGACGGCA
>JAISNI010000091.1 GCA_031276295.1 Treponema sp. | reverse complement strand
CTCATGGCCGCATGGTATAAAGACGGGTTGCTGGACAAGGATTTTCCGGCCCGGGACGGTACGGCCCTCAATACCCTGGTCACCAGCGGGAAGGTCGGAGCCCAGATCGGCGATCTGGACAATTTAAGCAATCTCTGGGCCAGCCAGAACGTGGACCGCGTGGCCGTTCCCTACCCGGTATTGAAAAAAGGTGACAAGGTTCAGTACCGGGCGAAGGACTGGGTTACCACCGTTGGCTGGGCTACCGCACTATCAACCCAATGCAAGAACCCGGAAGTGGCGGTTAAATGGCTGGACTATGCCTTTACCGACAAGGGTTCCATGCTCTTTAACTTCGGCGTCGAGGGTCTGACCTACACCCTGGTGAACGGCAAACCCCAGTACGCCGATTTGGTTTTGAAAAACCCCGATGTCCCCATCAGCGCGGGGATTTACAAATTCAAAATGCACACCGGCGCCATGCTGCGCTGGGGCGCCTATTCAAACCCTGCCACATTAATCAATCCGAAAAACATGGAAGATAAAATAATGTGGACCGAAACCGCTGGCTACGATCTTATGCTACCCCCGATTACCCTTACCTCCGACGAGGGAAAAGAGGCCGCCAATATTCTGAACGTAACCGATGCGTATAAAAACGAGCAACTTCTCCGGTTCATCATGGGGGAGGCTTCCTTGGACAGATACGCCGATTACGTGAACGAAATGAAAAAGATGGGTATAGACCGGGCAACGGCTATTTACCAGGCCGCCTACAACCGCTTTATAAAGCGCTAAAAAGCCCGGGGTTAAGGACGGCTATGATGGGCATTGCAAGAAAATTGATAAAAGACATACGGAAAAACAAATATATCTACATCATGGCCGTTCCAGTACTATTGTTTTACATTGTCTTTTGTTACGTCCCTATGGGCGGTATGCTGATCTCCTTTCAGGATTACAGCCCCGCCCGGGGGATGCTTCACAGCAAATGGATCGGCTTTCAAAACTTTATAGACTTTTTCAGCAGCTACCAATTCCCCAGGCTTTTGGGTAACACTTTGTTATTAAGTTTTTACTTAATAATTTTCAGTTTTCCCGCTCCCCTTATCCTGGCCCTGCTTATCAACGAACTCGGTGGCAAGGTTTTTAAGAAAACTGTGCAGACCATCAGCTACCTGCCCCATTTTATTTCGCTGGTCGTTATTTGCGGCATAATTGTTGATTTTACTTCCAGCGAGGGGGTGATAAACCAGATTCTGGGCGTATTCGGCCTTACCCCGGTTTCTTTTTTGATGAAGCCCGAACGATTCCGCCCTCTCTTTGTGGTTTCAGATATCTGGCAGCATGTGGGCTGGGGTAGTATCATCTATCTGGCGGCCCTGTCTGGCATCGATCAGGGCCTCTACGAAGCGGCCATAATCGACGGCGCTGGCCGCTTCCGTCAGATGATAAGCGTTACCATCCCCTGTTTGCTGCCCACCATCACGGTCCTCTTTATCATGCGGATAGGCAATATTATGAGCGTGGGCTACGAAAAGGTGATACTCCTCTATAACCCCACCATTTATTCCACTGCGGACATTATTTCCACCTACATCTACCGCAGGGGCCTTCTGGAAACAAATTACGGAATCTCCACTGCCGTGGGATCCTTTAATTCGATAATTAATTTCATCTTTGTCTGGCTCGCCAACAGGTTGAGCGGATGGCTTTCCGAAAACAGTTTATGGTAAGGCGCTAACATGACCTGGAAAAAGAGCACACCGGATCTGATTTTTGACATCTTTAACGTTATTCTGATGACAATATTCAGTCTTTTTTTTGTTTATCCCCTGATTTATGTGATATTCGCCTCTTTCAGTAATCCCGCTGAATTCGTAAGGCATTCGGGCCTTTTGCTTCGGCCTTTGGGTTTTTCCCTCAAAGGTTACCGCATGGTACTCAAGACGCCCCACATTTTAACCGGGTATTTAAACACCTCATTTTACGTGATAGCCGGTGTGTCTATTAACATGATCATGAGCTGCCTTGGGGCCTACGTGCTTTCCCGCAGGCAGCTTTATATCAGAAAAGTCATGACCATGGGCATTGTTTTTACCATGTATTTTTCAGGCGGGTTGATTCCGTTCTTTTTGGTGGTCAAGGGCCTTGGGCTCTACAACTCCAGGCTCGCCCTCCTTTTGCCGGCGGCCATCAACACCTGGAACCTTATCATCATCCGCACGTCTTTTTCACAAATACCCGTAAGCCTTGAAGAAGCGGCCCGTATCGACGGCGCCAATGACTTTATCATCTTGCTGCGGATTATCGTCCCGGTGGCAAAAGCCACCATTGCGGTGATGATCCTTTTTTACGCGGTTCAGCACTGGAACGCCTGGTTTAACGCCATGATATTCCTACAGGAAAGGAACAAGTACCCTTTGCAGCTTTTTTTGAGGGAGATTCTCCTGTATGGAAGCGTAAATGACATCAATACCCTTGCCTCGGGTGATGAAATGATGGATACCCTTACCGTAAATCTTATCAAGTACTGCACTATCGTAATTTCGACTGTACCGGTTCTCTGTATCTATCCCTTCCTGCAAAAATATTTTACCAAGGGAGTTATGATAGGTTCAGTAAAGGAATAGATTGTTCGATAGCCAAACGAGTTATCGAACAAGTCCAAATATACTGCCAAACAATGTGAGGATAAAAATGAAGAAACCAAACCTGATTTATGTTTTTGCCGATCAACTGTGCCGCCGACGTTTAGGCTATGCCGGAGACCCGAAGGCGCGGACTCCGAATATCGATCAATTCAGAGCCGAAGGCATTGATATCTGCAATGCCGTGTCCGGCCACCCCGTATGCGCTCCATACCGGGCGAGCCTTCTTACCGGTAAGTACACCACCAGTACCGGCATGGTGATTAACGAAATACGGTTGAATCCCGCCCATCATCAACGCTCTTTTGCCCATATACTGGACGAGAACGGATACGAACCCGCGTACATCGGCAAATGGCACCTCTACGCCGCCGAACTCGGCAATCACCTGGATCCCAAAAATTCTTTTGTGCCGCCGGGTCCCGACAGACTGGGTTTTGACGGATATTTTGCCGCCTATGGTTTTCATCATAACTATTACGGCGCTCCCGCTTATTATCACCTGGACACGCCGGAAAAAGTGTACTGTGACGGCTATGAACCTGATGTGCAGACAGACATGGCGATACATCAACTTGAACGGCTTTCCGCCGGGGATAAACCTTTCGCGCTTTTCCTTTCCCTGGGAACCCCTCACCCTCCCTGGACTCCGGAGAATGTGCCGGGCAGATACCTGGAACTGTTTAAAGACATTGAATTCAAAATTCCAGAGAACTATTCACCCGAAAATGATCCCCACTCCGACGAGTGGGGAATCCTGAGCGACCGGGAGCGGGCGGCGTTGCCTCAATGGATGCGGATTTGCTACGCCATGACCGCAAACCTGGACGACAACATCGGCCGGCTTTTAGCGGCCGTCAAGCGGCTGGGACTTGATGACAGCAGCATTATTGTATTTACTTCGGATCACGGCGAACTTTTCGGCGCCCACGGACGGCAGGGCAAAAATATTTTCTATGAGGAGGCCGTCAGCGTTCCATTCCTTCTGAAATGGCAAGATAAAATACCGGCAGGCGGCGCTTCCGACGTGTGCTTCAACACGGTGGATATTATGCCGACTCTCCTTTCCTTTATGGATATTCCGGTACCCGAAACCGTTGAAGGGGACGACCTTAAAGACGCGATTATGGGGCATGACGGCGCGCCCGAAGGCGAGGGGGCGCTCCTTATGTGTACCGGCGCGGTAGCCGCCTTTAAAGACGGCCATGAATGGCGGGCCTGGCGGGACAAACAGTACACCTACGCAGTGTTTTTGTCGGACCGGCAGGAACTGCTCTTTGACAATAAAGCCGACCCCCTGCAAAGGAAAAACCTGGCCGCCGACCCCGCGTACAGGGAAATAAAAAACGCTCTGCGTACAAAGATGTTCACAAAGATGCGGGAAATCAACGACACCTTTGAACCCTGCACCTGGTACGAAAAGAATTGGACTAAAGACCGCGTCATTATCAGGACAGCAACATCGTCCCGGTGATCCGCTTCTTCGCCCACCGGGAGCCTGTTGCGCTTCGTGGATTTTTTGCATCGGACCTTTGGTCCGCTTTATGCAAAAAATCCCGATAATCGGGGCTGCTTATGCAGTTTGCAAGGTATAAAAATCCACTTTCGTGAATTTTTATACGATTTTGCGCTGAAGCGCAACAAACTGATAGGAGAAGTCTCGTTAAGTCTCGTGGTCGGGCAGCATCCCGGGACGGTATTAAAGTACATCCGGGAAACGTGCACGTGGGAGGTGGAAGAGATTCAGAGCGGGGTGTATGTCGTAAAAGGCCTCCCGTTTGGCATCCAGCTTATCGAACGGGGGAAGGTGGAAGGCAATGAGTGGGACTGGGTGCGCGATCTGCACCATCAGCATAGGGGAGAAAGTTTAAAGCGGGTATTTGAGAAGAGCCTTGGATACAAGGGAGAAGAGAGCGTTAAGGTATATGTGGATATACTGGCGCGAGCGAACATAGTAAGGAGATAACGGAGATGGCACGAGAAACGTTGGAAGAGGTATTGACGGCAGCCGGACTGACGGCGATATGGGAAGCGCGAGGCGAGGCGCGAGGGGAAGCGCGAGGAAGATCAGAGGGAGAAGCGCGAGGGAGACTAAAAGGAAGAGCAGAGGGGGAAGCGCGAGGGGAAGCGAAAGGCTTGAAAGAAGCGCTGGAGATGCTGAGAAGCGGAAAAACGCCGAAGGAAATTGAGCAAATGTACGAAGAAAAGCAGCAGCGGTTGGCAAAAACAACAAATGGCGGGTAAAGCCGCCGGGGAGAAAAGAGTGCCGGCACCATAGGCGTTCACTCGAACTTTTGAGGTGAAATCCATCGTTTGTTCGTGGGGTTTGTGATGTCCTATTGTTATTCGAAGGAGGGTCGAATACCCCTCCGAAGCAAAAGCTCGGCGGGGTTCTTCATTCTGGTATGGAAAAATTTGAAGAAAATATCGGAGAATGAGGGGAATGTTTAGTAGATTTTTTTGCCTTCCCCAAAAATTGTAAAAATAATTCTATTTTATTTATTCACAATTATTCACAAAAACTTTAGGGCACAGCATTTCCTATCAATAAAACGCCGCCTGAATAGGGACCCGTACCAAGTTGACATAACGGCCCGGGTGGTTTTTGAAAGAATTTATCGAGGTTTCTTCGGCGCTTTCAAAAACGGCAACATGGAAGCGGCCTGCCTCATCAAAATAGGGCGCCAGAATTCCGATATGGAAATGCTCGCGCAGACGGGGGGTGCCGCGGAGGTTGTCCGGCGTTACCGGCGCTCCCCGTTCCTCATTCACGGAAGCCAGGTACAGGTAACCCGGTTCATCAATAGCCAGGGTGTAGAGCAGGGGCATAAGCCCTTCTATGCCGAAACCGGCGTCGGGGAGGTAGCCCGGAAAGGAAAAATCCGAAGTTTTTCCCTGGTTGTCCCGCAGGATAATATCAGAAAACTGCCATTTTTGCACTTCAATCTCTTCAAGCTCCCCATAGACCGGACCCAGGATAGTTTTCCCGGCAATAGAAGCCAGATTCCTCGTCCAGTCAAGGCCAAAGTAGGGGTCGCGCAACCGCTCAAAGGGCTCGGAAAAAGAGGAGCCGCGCTTCCCGAAAGGCTCCTTTAACGGGGGAATAGCAAGGCGTTTCCCGCCGGTATGATTCCAGAGAATCCCATCCACTATCCATTTTGCAAAACCGGAGCAGTTAAGTTCACCCTTTTCTGACTGTCCTTTAAGGGTATTGATGAAAACATAACGGCCGTTCTCGTCAATTGCGCCGTCATCCCCGTAGTTAAGGCCGCGGAGCCTTTTCCGCACCTCGCCAATAAATTGCCGGGAATCACGGTAAAGTTCAGGAACGGGCTCAAAATACCGTCGTTTGAATTTCTCGCCTGCCAAGGCCAAAACATCTTCAACCGGCGCGGTATAGAGCCATTCAAAGGCATCCGCATATATCTTTTTCAGCCGCTCATCCTGAAGCATGGGCGGCAGACTGATAGGGAGCGATTTCAGAAAATAGGCATCGTAGATTACCATATCGAGCAGGCACTTATCGTTATTCAGCTTTCTAAGCTGAATATAGGTATTCTGATCGCTACGCAGGAATATCTGTATCTTGACCGCCCCGCCTCCATCCTTTTTACGGGTTAGCTGCCAGGAACCCTGGCTCCAGCAGGGGAATATGCCGCTGTTGCCGATTTCCCTGGCAAAGATAACGGAAAATTCTTCCCTGCCCTCCGCCGTGCGTACCTCGACGCGTCCGCCGCCCTCCAGCGTGTAGATCTTTGGTATATTACTGAGAACCTTCCCCGGTTCGGCGATAAGCCAGGATTCTTTAAGCACCCGCCTTAAAGCTGAATCGTCCACAACTTTCCGTGTGGAAACAGCACAAAGAGGGAAGGCCGAAACAACCATGAACAGACTCAGGAAGATACGCACCGTTCCACCGTTTAAACGAAAGTTCAGGGATGATAGTCTTATCTGCATGTTTATACCTCATATTTATTATCGGCATATTTAAAGTATATATCTACCCAAATCCGCATAAATATGGATGGATATTTACGGGATTTCACCCGCCGTTTGCAATTGAGTGTTAATGCACCGATACGAACCTTGAGTATTATTCGTGCTGAGGGGTTTAATGTTGCCGCGCGGATTTCTTTATCAACCGCGGGTTCTATGAGTTCCCTTTATCTCCACAAGTTTGTTTTTAAGTTCCGTTTCGATTTTAACAAGTTCCGCCTCCGCGGATTTACGGGCCGCCTTGCCTTTTTCCTGAATAGAAATTGTTTCTTCCAGCGTGGCGATCAGATCGGCGTTTACCTTTTTGAGAGTTTCAATTTCCACGATCCCTTTTTCTCCTATACTGACAACCGAAGCGGTAGTTTCTCTAAGGGTTTGTGAATTTTTCAGGAGGAGATCATTGGTCATCTTGTCAACTTCCTGTTGCATTTTAAGCGCCTTAGTCTGTTTGAAAATTCCCATAGCGATAATAATCTGATTCTTCCACAGGGGAATCGTATTCAGGATAGAGGTCTGAATTTTATCCACCAGAATACGGCTGTTGTTTTGTACCAGCCTGATTTGGGGCGCCATTTGCATTGATATGGTTTTACTGAGTTTGAGGTCGTGGACTTTCTTTTCAAAGCGGTTGGTCATTTGAACCATGTCGTTTACCTGTTGTGCAGCCATCGGATCATCCGATCCTTCGGCCTTGCGTTTTAATTCGGGAATGACGGTATCGTTAAGCTCCTTCACTTTTAATTCACCCGCGGCGATATAAACTTCCAGTTCCTTAAAATACTCCCTGTTGTGATCAAACATGATGTCAAAGAGGCCGATGTCTTTTAACAGATCCATGCGGGCCTTCTCCAAATCGGAACTGATCCGGTCAATCTGGACCTCAATTTTTTCATACCGGGAAATAAAATTTTTAAAACTGTTAAAAACTTTTCCCACAATGGGGATTCTGTTTACCAGGGTGGACGCCGACAATTCGTCAACGCGGGCGCCTTTTATCGTACCAAGCAAATTGGTCATCATGGTTCCCACATAACCGGTATCCTTATTGCGGACATTTGCCAGCACGCCGTCTGAAAAACCGGCGATCTTGCTCTGAATGCCTACCGCGTATTGTTCGATCTGCTGCGAGTCGGTGATATCAATTGTCTCTGCAAGCTCTTTCGCCTGGGGCATTATGTTTTCGGAAACGATTAATTCATGTACATCCTGTCTGCTTGGTATCTGTTCCATTTCAATTCTCCTTTGCGGCGGTTTCAATGTGAGATTATATCCATAATCTTTTGCATGGTATCCGGGCTCGGTAACCGGATCACTTTTTTTACCTGTCCCGGTACGCCTCGTATATCAAATATTTTACCACTCTGCTGTCCCGAAGCTATACCGGTACGAAACCCGTGGGTTTCCCACGCTAATAGTTGAATTTCTTCTGCAAGCAGCGCGTCTATGACCCGGTCGCCGTTGTCGGTCAACGCAATAAAGGGATGCGCGCTCCAGACGGTCGGCTCCGGGTATAAGACCACGATGTCGTCTTTGACATAATCCCATTCAGCCGGATGCTCAACCGAGAATTCCAGTATCTGGCTTTCATAGCCGACAATAACCGGCTTTGCGCCGATTCCTGTTTTGAGAAAGCTACTAAAAAGATCCGCCGATGAGGATTCAAGATACCCCAGCTTGCTGAAAAAACTTTTTAATTCAGGTCCGTTTACCGCAAGGCTTTCTCCGGTTGCTACTTCCCCCCGGTTCAGCATAGTGGCCACAAGGCCGGCAAACATATTGCCCGAATTGGATTTCAGGGGATCGGTGGAAATGACATAAATATTTCCGTACAATTCATCAAGGCCGATACTGCTCCACGTGGTACCCGTCAAAACAGCGTCTATCAATTTGACGAGATCAATATATTCGGTCTCCTCCTCGGTATGAACCCAGCCTTGTTTTTTGAAAGCCTCGGATACGCTTTTTCTGGTATACAGTACAATGGGAGAATTAAAAACAACTTCCGCCCGCTTGTAGGCGGAACCGTATTTTTGCTTGTAGAGTTCAAGGGCCGTATAGCTTGAGGGGAACAGGTAGTCCATGCCCTCAAGGGAAGCGCTGACCATATCAATGGATCCCGCTTTTTTATAATGAATGGTAAGGCCGTATTTTTTTAACATAGAGCCGGTAAACCTATCGTCGTCAAAGAGGCCGGACTTTTCGCCGCCCAGATAGCCGTCTATAACGATTTTTCTGAGTTTCGGCCCCAAAAAATTTTGATATACAAAGGTGGAGGCGATAACAAGAACGAGGATCGCAAATCCCGCGATTCGCTTTTTCATATATCCTCCATTTTGATGGTGCTTTCAAGCAGTTTGACATCCGCTTCGATATCTATAACCTCGCTTGAAATCAATTTGGAAAACTGTAAGTTCATTCCCTTTAAAATTGATTCAAGCGCGGAAAGGGTCTTTTCTTTCAACAACCGCAAACGATCCGTTTCAATTCCGGCGGATATTAAATTATGGTATTTTGTCAGTATTTCATTTGCCCTGTCCAAATAGTAATTAAAAAAACGCCGGGCCGATACCGCCTTGGCGGGATTTTTTTTGATATACTCGATTATTTTACCCCCTTCCCGGTAAACGTTCTGCGCCTTTGTTTTTATTTGCCCGTCTTTTGACTTATCTATAATCGTTTTAATTGAAACCAGATCTTTTTCTCCTTCCTCTAGCAGCATCATTATCTCTTCACTGTTTTTTATATGTTCTATATCTACGCCTGCCAGTTTAAAAACAGGACTTGCGAGGAAATTCAATCCCACATAACAGCAAACCGCCAGGACTGCGGCGGCGGTGATAATCCATTGTAATACCATTATCACGATAAAAAATACCGCAGTTGAAATCAGCAACGGAATAATAATGTATATCCAGTTATCTTTTTTCATGTAAAATCCGCCTCAATTATATCCCTTGGCGTTTTTAAAGGCCGTTACCAGATCCGTTTTTCCGTCAAAGACCCGCGCCCTGGTCAGCGCGGCCAGGCCGTCAAGCTGTTTCTGGTTGGCGTTCCCGAACATAATGGAAAACACGGGAACATCCAGTTCTTCCATACCGGTCGTCTTATAGAGCGCGCTGAACTCCTTAAAATAGTCTTCGGACTCGCCGTCGGTCATAACGATAATGGAACTTATATAATCCTGAATATGATAACCGCGCATCAACTGAAAGCATCGGATAACAGGTTCGTATATATTCGTTCCGCCTCCGGGTCTTGCAGAATGAACTTGACGGTACACGTCAAGTAATTTTTTTGGATCGTTCCCCGAAACGCTGATAACTTGCCTTATTCCATTGTCAAAAAGAACAAAAACGTTTTCATCTTTTTCACCGGCGGACAACAAATTTCTTTTTGCGGTATCCTGATCCAGCAGATTCCGTATGGCTTCCTTGAGCTGCGCTTCGCCAGCGCCCGCCATGCTGCCGCTAAAGTCAAGGCAATAAAACGTAAGGGAAGGTTTCTTTAGTTTTTCCTGGTATAATTCCAGGGCCTTTTCTATCGCCGCCGCTCCGGGCATTTTAACTATCGACAACGTTTTGTTTATATCTATACCCTCGTCCGCGTTAAAAACGCCGCTGTTTTCTTGGCTTATGGGGATAAAGCCCGTGCGTCTTCCGGTTTTTTGAATTTCCAGTTGGACAGGAGCGGACAATAAATATTCCTGCAATTTTTTAAACAGCGTCTCTTTTTCGGAATTGCCGTTGTCGATATAGCCCAAAGGCGAATCGGCCATAGCCACTCCTTCTTTGGGATAAACCGCATAGAGGGCTTCCCGCCCCTCTACCTTTAATTGTTTATTCGCGCTGATAATCAGGTTTTCGTAGTTCACCATAGCGCCGTAATCTGAAGACAGGAACATATCTTTGAGCCAGTCGGAACTGCCGGAAGAACGGTTAATGCCCTTGAGCAATTCGCTGACGGATCGCTGGAGAACAGGGTCGTCCAGATCGCCTGACGTTATCATTTCCGGGTTGCCGAGAAAGGCGTACAAAAAACTGATATACGCGCAAGCCCCGGAATTTGATTGGGTTGCGCTGGTCATACAAAAGCTCAATTTCTTTGCACGGATGGCCGCAAGAATATCGGTAACGGAAACGCTACGGGCCGTAAATCCCAAACCATCGGCGATACTCTTTTTTATGCCGAACACCACCGGCGTCTGGTAAACGCTGGCCGTATGCTTCACCTTGAATGAGCTATCCCCCAGGGAAATCCACATACTGTTTGCGGGCCACACGCCGTCATAGTCCCCGCCTCCTTCTTTCAGTATATTCATAATATCAAGCGAACCCATGTAGTGTATGCTTATGCCTGCGCCGTTTTTACCGCAGAAATCTTCCAGCAGGAATTCCAGATCCCGATTTTCGGAACCGGAAACGATCCGCAATGAATTTTTTGCCGGCGATATATGTACCGACAATACGGTTGTATTGCCGTTCCGTGATACCGTTACATCAGAGGCCTTTTTTTCAGCAGTTATTTCATTATCCGTACACCCGGACAGAATGAAAGACACTAAAGCGGCGTATAAACAGCTTGCTCTAAAAAACTTCATTATCAGGCCTCCACAATACGAATCTGCTGTATGTATTCTGCATGAGTATGTTAAAATTTCGTGAGGATTGTATTAAAAACAGGTGAGTTTTTGATTCAAAACGGGAATTTTGAATCAAACTGAAAGAGGCATCCTGAAATTCCTAGTGCATCCTGATAGAATAAAACAAGGCGGCACAAATGGGTTATCGAAGGATTACAATGGAAGAGCGGGAAGAAATATTTCGCCCGCGTTATGAAGAGCGTCTGTTTTTGCGGGAGATAGGACAAAAACTCCATAAAGACAAATCCGCTATTTCACGCGAATTAAAACGGGGTACAAAAAATAAATTGTACAACCCTATAACGGCTGAGGCGACCCATCAGAGAGCAAAAAAACGGCAATCGCCGCAACTGAAAATGACTGATGAACTATGGGAAATGATAAAGCCGAAACTTGAAAAACGGTGGTCGCCCGAACAGATTGAAGAATGGTTGAAAAAGGAGCGCCGATAGCCGAAGGGGACAGGAATCTGTTCGGGCCGAAACTTATGACCGTAACCGCATACCTGAAAGCTAAACTTGACCCATAAAATCGAATAATTCACGGTAGTCCAAGAGCGTATAAAGTTTTTGAAGTCCGGTCCAAATGGTTTTGACTCCCGGCGGCCCATCGCGGGGAGTCCGTTTCGGCCCTCCCAGTCAGCCGACATACTCTACCGCCTCCTTTATCGTATACGGCTTGTCAGGAACTTTTTTTGTCCTGTGTGCCGCGCAATACAGGATTTTCCATTCATCATCCTCAAACAGTATCGTACAGGGAAGTTCTGGATGTATCCGCGCTATATACGTCAGGTTCATTATGAATACCGCTATGACCGAATACATCAGTATCAACACTTTCATCTTTTCCATGTTCCGCTCCTGTAGTTCCTCTATCGTACACCCACTTTTCAGTACATACTGAAAACGCTCTATCTTCACCGCTGAATATACTGTCGTACCATTTCATAGGCATCCTCGAAACGTTCCACCTCCTCATTGGTCATCTCGGAAACGAAGTTTCCACAACCATTCTATCGCTTCAATGCCGGAGGGTGGATTCTCCTCTTTCACATAAATGACCGTCACGGGTAATGACGGCAGCAGCTCTTTGTTTTTATTCTTTATGTGCGGCTTCTTTATCTCATAGTGTGCGTACCTCACCTGGAGGACTGCTTCCCGTTCTTTCACCTTACGCCTTGAATCACGGGGAATATGTGCCGTTCCCGGCCTTTACGGGGCGTTTCCCGTATGGTACAGTATTCGCTCATGCTCCACGGTCATCCGGTTGTGAACTATCCGTATGAGAATATGCCGTCCGCTTTGTATCGCCTGGTCGAACAACTCATAAATGTCCCCTTCACGGTCGCAGATATGCAGTATGTTTATGTCATCGTCTAGAGCACGGTCCGCGTGTTCCATCGTCTCAAGCCACCGGTTGCTCTCCTTTTCCTCTATCGGCCGGTTCTTCTGTTGCTCCTGGGGCAGTGCGGTGTTTTTCCGTTCGGCACGGTTGAATTCCATTTGGTCCAGTACACCGAGTACCAATCCCTCGGGGGTTACCGTCAAACAGCTCTGGATATTGACCCCCATGGTCTTGTCGCCGATATACCCGTTGCCTTCCATTTTCTGCTGGCTGTCATAATTGACTGACATCGTGTCCTGCACTGCTAAAATCAACGGATGTTCTTCCATACGCCGGATTGTCGCGGCGCGATGAGCCTGGAGTATTTCGTCCTGGTTAAACTTATCGTTACCGAGCAGGTTGTAGTATACTGCGCCCTTTTGTCAACACAAAAAATGAAAACAGTTAAGGTGGATTCCGGTAATCATAATTGACTATGCAACCAGCGGCCCGGCCTCTGCCTGCCCGTCTTTGAAGGCCGAAACGTACACTTCGTCGGGTGTCCGGTATTCAAGCGACGCATGATACCGTCTCCCATTGTAAAAGGCAAAATACCTTTTCAGCCCCGCCTTCACTTCTTCCATGCTCCGGTAATCCTTCAAATATATGTCTTCATATTTTAGACTCCTCCATAAGCGTTCCACCACCATGTTGTCCAGCGCACGATTCCGCCCGTCCATGCTGATCCTCACCCCCTGCTCCTGCAACACCCCGGTGAACGCCTCGCTGGTGAATTGGCTTCCTTGGTCGCTGTTGAAGATTGCCGGG
>JAISNI010000075.1 GCA_031276295.1 Treponema sp. | reverse complement strand
TAACACGCGATTGGTACGCAAAATTATTGTCAGCATATACTACCTTTATATCAAACGGCTTGAGTAACGATAAGAGTTCATCCACCTTCTCATATTCCCGTATGCCAAAATGAAATGCCAACGGCTCACCGGAACTAGGCACTGTTAGCAAAGATAGACAAAAGTAAAAAAATGGGATAACAAGGAGGGACAGGGAGGAAAAAAGATGGAACGAGATGAACGGCTCTACCCGATAAGCGAGGAAAAGTTCACGGAACTGGTGTTGCCTCTTATCGAGGCACGTTACCGGGGGAAAGGACGGCCGGTCGAGGTTTCCCCTTACAAGGTATTCTGCGGGATTCTCTATATTCTAAGGACCGGCTGCCCTTGGCGGGATTTACCAACTGAATACGGCTACTGGCAGGTGGTCTATGACCAGTTTTCCCGGGGGAGTGAACGGGGATTATGGGCAAAAATCCTGCTGGAACTCCAAAAAGGGGCGGGGATACGGTTCAACGAAGTAATTATCGACAGTACGACGATGAAAGTCCACCGGCATGGGGGTAGACAAAAAGGGGGCAGCAGACGAAAGGGGTATCGCGGGCGGGGATGAGTACGAAGTTCCATCGGGCGATAACGACCGGGGGTATTCGGAAAGATCAAAGAGAACCGGCGGCTTACGGTGAGGTATGAGAAATCGAATATGAACTTTCTGGGATTTATCCTGGTTGCTTTTGTTAAAATACTCCTTTGCTAACAGTGCCTAGGAATTACCGAGTGCCATGTAGCACAAAAATGAACACTGAATTTGCGCTTCAATGCGGGACGGAATTTATACAGTTTCAGTTTGAAAAGATTGAGAAATTTATCCAGTGCGAACTTTTTACCAGCTTACCGCGCGACATGTTAATCAGGAAACCTTGGGGCTGATCTTTGATACAATTCGTTTGTATAAATCTAAAGTTGCCTGATGGAAACCAATATTGAGGGATCAGGGTTTTGCACCAAACGGCTTGAAAATATAAACGATTATCTGAAGCGTCTTGTGGATTCAGGACAGGTGGCGGGAGTAGGGGCCTTGTTCTCCTCAAGGGGGTAATGGCTTGCAGAAAAAGCTACGGCCTACAGGATTTAGTACGGAAAATTCCCCTAAGGGAAGATTCCATATTACCGTATCTTTCAATGACCAAGACCTTTACGGTGGTTGCCGCCATGACCCTCTACGAAGAAGTACCATGATGGATACCGCTGCCGCCGGTCTTAACGGTTCTGTTGGGGAATGGGCTTGGGACGGAAAGCTGGGCGCCTGGTATTGCGTGAATCCCGCGGAGGACCTGGTTGCGGTATTCCTTATGCAGCGTATACCCGGCGGCCACGACGATTTGCCCAAACCATCTACGGCGCTATTGACGGCTAAGAACCCGATCTGTTGACGCGGTCGGGGCTTGCGCATCTACCGCATGAGGTATATCGGGCAGGTTCATTTTAACTTTCATCCTTGCCGTTATTGCCAAGGTATGCAACAATTCAAAATAAAGTACTATTCGTATGCTTCATTTTCACGATATAGATATATAAGAAATAACAAGGAGAAAAAATGACTATTACTATTCCTGAACGGAAGGCTGTCTTGTATAAGGACATTGATATTCTGGTTGTAGGCGGAGGGCCTGCCGGAATCGGAACTGCGGTTGCGGCAGGACGCGGCGGTAGCAAGGTAATGCTGCTTGAAAAACGCGGGTTTCTGGGCGGAAACATCACGGCGGCCTATGTAGAAACCTGCAATCACTTTATGCACAATCTTTCTTTTAAAACAAGCGGTATATGGGCGGATATGGAAAATGCCTATAGAGCGCAGTTTGGTTTTAGCGGGGATATTCGGCCTCATGCGCCGAACCGTTTTTCCAGTGAGTACCTCAAGATATTTCTGGACAAGTTTACCTCTGATGCGGGGGTTGAAGTTTGCCTGCATAGTTTTGTCAACGAAGTGGTTATGGACGGCGGAACCATTGCCTATGTTATCATACAGAGTAAACAGGGGCCTGCGGCGGTACGGGCCAAACAGGTTATTGACTGCACGGGAGACGGCGATGTTGCTTTTGCGGCCGGCGTTCCCTTTGACCAGGGCCGCGAGAAGGATGGGCTTTGCCAGCCTGGTACGCTCAACTTCAGGATAAACGGGGTTGATGCGGTGGCAATGGTTAAGGACGGTAAGGATAAACTGCGGGAAATCATGAAACGTTTCCGCGAGGATTACCGGGCCGGGCGGACGGGTCTTTCCTGTAAACGCCAGGATATTCCTATGGGGCGGCTTACGGAGAACGGCATCATCTCTTATATCAACTATCCCTGCGCCTACGGCATAGATCCGACTAATTTTGCGGATCTAAGCCGTGGAGAAATGGAATGCCGCGGATATATCATGGAAATGTGCGAATATATGCAGAAAAACTTTGAAGGCTTTGAACATATTGAACTTGCCTCTATTGCCCCTGAAATCGGCTTCCGCGACAGCCGGCGTATTCACGGTGAATATACGCTTACCATTGACGATGTACTTTCAGGCCGCCATTTTGACGATGTAATAGCCCTGTACCCGCAGTTCTACGATATGCTTTCTCCCGATGCGAATATGAACGAGGGCAGCCCACAGGACAAGGGTTATAACGGTTATATCTGTTCGTATCCGAAAGACGGTCTTTATTTCGAGATACCGTACCGGAGCCTGCTTCCCGTTGGGGTAGAGAATCTCCTGGTTGCCGGGCGTTGTATTTCCGCCGATCATGTGGCGGAGAGCGGCATCCGCGCAATTTCCGCCTGTATGTATACAGGCCAGGCGGCCGGAACCGCCGCGGGGATTGCGGTGCAAAAAGGCCTGAGTCCCCGGACTATAGATGTAAAAGAGTTGCAGAATACGCTGCGTTTGCAAAAATTGATATTGGAATAGATAAGGAGAGTATTTAAGATGCCAATGGTTTGGCGGTCCGAATGGGGGCTTTGCAAAGCAAACATCAGGACCGGCAAACTGTGGCGGAGCAACGGCGTGGGTATGCAACATCTACGGCGGCCTGCCGCATTTAGGGATTTTTTGCATAAACCTGCAATGCCGGACGGCCCCAAACGGCTTGATACTCCGTTAAATACGTGAAACGCCCCCGCCGTTTCAGCTAAAAAACCGTTCGACCGCATAGGCTAAAGATTTCAGGCATCTGTCAAGAAAGGTTTTATATCCGCATATTCCGCCACCGCCATAGTACATTACCTGCCGCATCCGCTTACAGCCCCCCCGGCAGATATTCCGGTAGGTACAGGCCCGGCATATAGGCGGAACCGCCCTCGGCGATAGAACAAAGGAACGCATGGTATCGGTTTCAAATATCTCCCGAAGGGTCTGCCGGGTCAAATTCCCTGCCTTATAATCATCCAGCACATAAAAATCACAGGGATAGACGCTGCCGTCGGCTTCCACAATATACTGGGCATGGCATTGTCCGTCAATGCCACAGGCGGTGGGAATACCCTTGAGGAAAAGATTTATCACGTCATCAAAAAATTTAACGCTGATGTAGACGCCTTTTTCAAGGTTCCCTATCCACCAGCGCAGGAGGACCGCGTAAAAATTCGCAAAACTTATGGGCCGCAGGGCGGTTTTTGAAACGTTTTCCGAATTTAAATCCTCAAGGCATGGAATAAACTGGATGTACCGTATCTTTTCATCCTCCATGAAGCGGCATATCTTTTCTGGGTATTTTGCCATTTCATTGGTAAGAACCGTAATGATGTTGTATTCAACTCCACATTCCTCCAGCAACCTTTTACTCCAGGCGACCCGTTCATGGGTTCCCTGTCCCCCGGCATCCAAACGGTTGCGGTTATGAAAAGAGGCCGGCCCGTCAAGGGAAATACCCACGAGAAAGTTATGTTGATGGAAAAATGCCCCCCAATCCCGGTCAAGCAGCAGTCCGTTAGTTTGTAGCGCGTAGTTGACAACCGTGTCTTTTTTCCCCCCTTGCAGCCGCGCCGACAAAAAAGCCTGTATAAAATCCTCATACCAGGCTAACCCCGCCAGGGTAGGTTCGCCGCCCTGAAAGGCCAGGGTTATCTCGTCCCGGTCTTCCAAATCCCGGACTATATTTTCCAGGACGGCCTGCCGGACATCGGGGTTCATGATTCCGTAGGACGGTACCGCTCTATGACCACTGACATCGGCATAAAAACAGTAGGTACAACGCATATTGCAGAGAGAAGACGCCGGTTTGATTAGAACGGATAGATGTTTCAATTTAACAATTCTTCCACATAATGAAATAATGAACAGAAATCCCAGGGTCCGCAATACGATACTCTCCGTCACGGCCACAGGTTATCTCCCGCACCCCCATGATTTTGAGATATGCAGTCATTGGAATTACATTATCCTTTAAATATACCGGTTGTATAATTTTTTCGCAATGTATCGAATTGCCTAATAATTATGGGGCGGCGCGAATGCCGTTGACATTTCTATTGCACGGCGACAATTCGATAAATTTCCGGTTGCACAGGAATAATCTATGCGGTATTATAAGAGGACTCAAGATTTTTTCGGAGGACGACCCATGAAAGATTTTATGGATAAAGATTTTCTTCTATCCAATAAGACCGCCCAGAAACTTTTCCACGAGGCTGCGGCGGAGGAACCTATTATTGACTATCACTGCCATCTTATCCCCAAAGAAATAGCGGATAACCGCCGTTTCTCCGATATTGCCACGACCTGGTTGGGGGAAGGGCACTACGGCGATCACTATAAATGGCGTATGCTCCGCGCCAACGGCGTTGATGAAAACCTCATCACCGGCAATGCCGACCCTTACGACCGCTTCCTCGCGTGGGCGGAAACGGTTCCGGCCCTTATCGGGAACCCGCTTTACCACTGGACGCACCTGGAACTGCAGCGTTACTTCGGCATCACCGAGCCGCTGAACAAGGCCAGCGCGCCGGCAATCTGGAAGGCTACAAACGAGAAGCTCCAAAACGATCTGGATCTTTCCGTCTATGGCATCTTCAAAAAATTTAAAGTCTATGCGGTGGGTACTACCGATGATCCCGCGGATACCCTGGAATGGCATGAAAAAATAGCCGCCGCCGGACAGTCTCCGGCTCAGGTTATCCCGTCCTTTAGACCGGATAGGGCTGTCAACATTGATAAGGACGGTTTTGCCGCTTACATAGCAAGCCTCGCCAAAACAGCGGGTAAATCCATAGACAAGTTGGAAGATCTGCTCCAGGTTCTCGGTGAACGTGTAGCTTTCTTCGACAAACTCGGCGCGCGTTCCTCGGATCACGGCCTTGAGTTTATGCCCTTTGCCCTGGCAAAGGACGGCGGCGCCGGTTCCTCCTGGGAAAAGGAAGTGGGGGAAACCTTTAGTAAAGCGCTTGAGGGCGGTAAAATAGACGCCCAGGCCGCCGAATCCTATAAGACCTTTATTCTCAATTTCCTTGCCGAGCAGTACAGCGGTAAGGGCTGGGCCATGCAGATCCACCTGTCGGCGATACGGAGCATTAACTCCCGTATGTTGAAAGCCCTAGGTCCGGACACCGGCTTTGACGCGGTCCATGATCACCCTGTTGCGGCAAAACTTGCCCTCTTCCTTGACCTGCTTGAAAGCAGGGGAAAACTCCCCAAGATCATCATGTATAGCCTTAACTTCAAGGACTTCTACCCCATAACATCCATCATCGGCTCTTTCCAGGGCGGCGGCATAGCAGGTAAAATGCAGCTCGGTTCCTCGTGGTGGTACCTTGACCACATTGACGGCATGGAAGCCCAGATGAAGCTCCTGGGTAACATCGGCATCCTCTCCCGCTTTATCGGTATGCTCACCGATTCCCGTAGTTTTCTCTCCTATCCGCGCCACGAGTACTTCCGCCGTATACTCTGTAATATCCTGGGGGTGTGGGCGGAAAATGGTGAAATCCCCAACGATTTTGAGCTTCTGGGCAAGCTGGCAAAGGATATTTCTTTTGGAAATGCAAAGCGATACTTTGAAATGTAGATTCCGGTGTATTAAGGTACAGAAATAATCTGTTACCGCCGGTTATTTCTGGCCGTTTTCTTATTAAAATGCGGTGAAGTCTGGAAAAAGAATATTTATTGTTGTATTATATTAGAAGGAGGATGGGAATGAAAAAATATTTATTGTTGCTTGCCGTTTTTTTACAGGTTGGTTTTGTCTTTGCTCAAGATACGCTTGATGCGACACTGAAACACGCCTCCGGAAATTTAAGCAACCGGATTCCCCTCAAGTCAAAGGTGCTGGTGCTTCATTTTAAGGCTAGTACATCGGATATGCAGGATTATATTATCGACGGTCTCATCGCCGGCCTTAAAAAAAATCCTGCTCTGACAGTTCTGGAAAAGCGGAACACGTTGTCTATAATCGAGAATAACAACCTGCCTCTTTCGGAAGAGCTGAGTGATGAAAAGGCCATAACAATCGCGAAGGATCTGGGTGTAGGCGCCGTTGTGTTCGGCGCTATGGCGCCGGTCTCCGGCGGCGATACGTCTTACCGTTTTAACGTCCAGGCGCTTTCGGTGCAAACAGCCAAAACGTACTGGTCAAATACCTACGATATTGCGGAAGATGACGCCCTTGTTGCGCTTAGCAGAAAGTAGGCCCTTACAGAAAGGTACTTAACGGGGCTGCCAAAAGCCAGAAAGGTGTGTAACAAAACCTCATTTTGGAGTAACTTCAGACTGCACGGGTAGAGTGGGTGGATAATTGTTGTTTTTGTCCGTGTTGCCAAATTATAAGGGCGTTCTGTTCACAGGCTATCCGGGAAATGAAGACACCCACAAGCAGAACTGCTAGGAGTCTGTTGCAATTGTGGATTTTTTGCATATTCATGCAAAAAATCCCGATAATCGGGGCTGTTTATGCAGTTTGCAAGGTATAAAAATTCACTTTCGTGAATTTTTATACAATTTTGCGCTGAAAGCGCAACAAACTGCTAGGTATCTTCATTTCCCAAAACCGAGGTTGAGCTTTTCGCTCTTTACAATCTGTCCCTTCTCCAGGGTAAGACATAATCCCTCATAGGTCATAATAAATTCAAATTTATTATGACCGGTATATTTCTTTTCAATTTCACTCAGGAAACTGTCCTTATGCCGCGGATTGTAGTGAAAGGACAGAAGGTATTTAACATTGGCTTTTTCCGCGTTTTTCATAGCCATAGAATAGGTTGAGTGGCCGAAGCCCTGAACCGGAGTAGTCATGGAGGCGTATTCCTCGTCTGAATACTGGGTATCGTGGATCATAATGTCGGCCTTTTGTGCAAAATTGATGACCCGTACATCCCCGCCTATATGGGATTCTATGTCCCAGATACAGGCCACAGAGCTGCCGTCGGCAGGATCGGTAATGCGGTAGTACAGGGCGCCCTGTTGAGGATGCGAGGGGGCGTAGGACTGCATCACTTTTACTTCAAACAGGGGTTTCTCGCACGTTTTTACCGGCTTTCCTTCCTGTGTAATATAAAAAACATCACCGTCCCGCAATATACGATGTATCCTCTTTGATTTGAGATCTTCATATTCTATGGGGTAGCAGGGAGGCATCATCTTATACTTTAACACTATTCCGATATGCTGCTTGAGGGCTTCCATGCCCATAACATAAATCTCGCAGAAGGGTAAAAAATTAGGCGTAAAGAACGTAAAGCCTTCGGTATGATCGGGGTGCAAATGGGTAAAAAGCAAGGGGAAGCTCCTGGAATATTCACCGGAAAAGAGTTTGCCTGCCAGGGCATAACCGCATTTGATAAGTCCGCTCCCCGCATCCAGAATGATAGGTATTTTCAGGCCATTATCGTTACTTTTGACTATTTCAACGCAGGAGGTATTTCCGCCGAAGTTCACCATTTCAGCATCCGCTACCGGATGCGATCCCCGTACCCCGTGAAAGATCACACTCATCATATCCGACTCCTTTACTTGCAATCTGTAGAATATCCCCTACAGAAGTGTATCCCCTATCATAAGAGTATATCCCCTCCCGTCCGCTTTTACACTCTTCCCCGTAACTTTTTATAGTATTTTTATCCCCGCTTTTATGGAAGCGGCGCTTAACTCTTTGCTGAGGGTGCCCAGACGGGCTTTTTTCCGTATTGCCAATTCCAAGTAAGCGGCATTATTGGCGCCGATGCTGTAATTCTGCACAAGTTCCAGTATCATAGCGGTATATTCAGCGCCGTAGTTTACATCTATGCTGAAATTATAGGCGGAAAGGAGCCGGCTTATATCCAGTAGAGCGGTATGGTTTAAAAGATGACGCCGCAGGGCTTCTGCCAGTACTGCGTTCATTTCCTGCCACCAGAGAACCGGTACCGATACCTCGTCATCTTCAGCAATACCCCGAAAAACATTTCGTACCTGGAGGGATCTTTCATTGGTTAAAAACAGGGCGGCGCAGAAGGAGCAATCCAGCACGAATATCATTGCCGTTTTTCCTGATAGCTGAACAACCTTTCTACAATCTCATTACGGTTCAGGATGTTGTCTTTTACCGGCATAATCCTGGCAATAGGTTTCCCTTGTTTCATAATGACATAGTCCTTCCCATTCTGTATCTCTTCCATCATTTCAGAAAAATAATTTTTCGCGCTGTTTATATTGATGTTCATTCCGTAGTTACCCTGCATAGAGTATAGGAGAATCAAGGATCTTTCAATAGAATTCTAAAAAAGAGGTAATATTGGTTTGTATTGAGGGCTTGTTCCAAACCAGGTTGGTTTTGAACAAGTTTAGAAATCTAAGGAGGCTGGACAAACAAAACTTGTCTCCCCAAAGACTGAAATTGTAGAACAGCCTCTTCTATAAATTTTTGCGCTCCTTTCTTGGCCAAATACCCAGTCGGCCTGGGCTTTCATCAGTTCCCAGTCCCGGCAGGCGTCATCGTATACCGCCGCGAAGTCCATTCCCGCCTCGCGTACTCCCCGCAGGGCGTGGCAGGC
>JAISNI010000222.1 GCA_031276295.1 Treponema sp. | reverse complement strand
GGCATCCAGCCAATGGCCGGATATTACCCAGAACCGTTACAAACCACTGTCTCAAATCAATGGGCCTCCCCGAAATGCTGGAAAGGTTTGAGATGCTCCATGAAAGATATAGGACGAATTCCAAAGTCAAATACCCTCGGCAATGCAGCAATTCCGATTTCAAAATAACCACGGACGGATACGGACAGACACGGATGAATTAACGAATAACTCTGAAATCAGCCCTGTACGCCTGTTTGAGCGGTTTACCGAGAAGGGGCCGGGCATCTTACCGAAAAAGGGTTGGGCGGAGACGGCAAACCCCGCCCCGCCCTCCCGCCGTCCGTTCTGTCCGTGAGGGTCTGCGGTTAAATTCGGAATTCCTGTCGGCAATGCCTGGGGGCTTGAATTCGTGAGCCTGCGGAAAGGTGATTTTAGGAACTGTGCGTGTCTTGTGGGGCTTCCCGATCTTCGTCTTCCCGGTTCTTGAAGAGTTTCACGATATCCAGCAACATGATCCGGTTTCTGGGATCAAGCTGGCTGGTGATGTTCACGATAGACCGCAGCACCGGACTCAGGGATGAAATGGATTTATCCCGCCGAGCCTCTTTTCCGGTAACCAGGTATTCTACCGATACTCCCAAGGTTCGGGCGATGCTGACCGCTGCTTCCGCGGAGGGAGTACAATTATGAGTACTCAAATAATTGTCTATGGTACGTCGATTTACGCCAGACTTGGCAGATAATTCTTTGACAAGCATTCCAGAATAGGACAATTCAGCCTTTAAATTTTCTCTAAAACCCATCGATACAAATCCATTTATAAATACAAAATACGTAAAAATGCGTAATTTCATGTTGACATATTGCTTATTTACAATATAGAATATAAATCACGCTTATAAACGTAATGTTATCAACACAAGGCTCCGGGATGAGGATAAACTAGCGAATTTTTGGAGGATCTAGCGAGGTATGTGCCTTGGCTATGTATCAAAAGTCATATACAGAGGAGATGTGTAATGATGCAAAAGAAACGATGGTTGACGGGAATACTCGGCTTGACGCTGGTATTCGGGCTTATGGTTAGCGGATGTCCGACTGAACCAGATGATGGAAGCGGGAATCCTATCCCGAACAATCCAAATACCCCCGAAAATCCGGATAATCCCGGCAATCCGAATGATTCCCCGAATTCAAGTAAAAATATCGCGGTTTATATGGAGAAACCGGCGGCGTGGTCCCAGGTGTATGCCTATGTCTGGGATGACGGCGGCACGGAGTATACGGGGAGCGGTTCCGGTACAGTCCTGACAGAGCAGTCTGGCGGTTATTACTCGTTTCAGGCAAAGGACGTAGAGAACGGCTATATCAATGTCCGTTTCAGTGACGGCGGTTCCCACTCAAGCCTGGATATTCTGGATGTCGAGACGGATACATACTATAAAAGCGCGGGTGCGTTCTCCGGGGACAATACCAAGATTACCCTCGCCGCCAGCAGCTCCGGAAGTTTTACCGCGCCGGCCCTGACTGCGGTACCCGCCACTACAACCGTAACCCTGAACTGGACGCTCATCCCCGATGCTGACGGCTACGTCATGTACGATGAATTTGTCGAATTTGACGAGGATGAGGAGGAGATTCCCGACTCTGAATATTGGCATTTCCAGAAAATCCTGCCCAGGGAACAGACGAGCTATCTGGACGACAACTATGGGGAGTACCTTGAGGCTGCAAATATTTACACCTGGAAACTGGTGGCGGTGAAATTTAACGGCAGCTTTGAATACAGCGATTTAGCCGGTATGGAAGATGATGACCTGGACGAGGAGGCGTTCTCTGAAAATTACACGGTCTTGTATGACTTCGGCATAAAAGAGGTCGAGACCCTCGAAGGAACCCTCCCCGCGCCTACGGGCCTCAAAATACTTGAGGATGAGCTTACGCCCACCAGTGTAGCCTTACAGTGGGAGCCTGTGGATGGCGCCGGCTACTATATGGTGTGGTGGTGGAATGACGGAAGCGACGGACGGGAAGAAGGCTGGTATTACATTGAGGCTGCTTTTGACCCTCAGTACGTTGACGCTGATGAAGAATTTATCTTCCCCCAATCAACCTATAAGTACAAAGTGGAAGCCCGGGCCGATGACGAAGGCGATGGGCCCCTCTATGGAAAATGGTCTTCCGAGGTCAGCGTAACCACGCCCCCGGAGGTTTCCATGAATGTCCTTGCCTTGGAAGGCGGGCTATCAAAAGCCGCGGCAAAGGTGAAATCGCAGATACCAACGCCTCCTGCGCCTACCCTTACGTTGCAGTCAAGCGGTAAAGTGAGAGTTACCATGGCCGGCTCCAAAACTAAATACCGCAAATTCCAGATCTGCGACATCTACGGTAATGCCGTCACGACACCCTTTACCGGAAAACAGTCCTCCTTTTCGAGAGATATAAGCTTCCCTGCCGGAACGAACGTATCCCTATATGCGATAGAAAAACCCTATGGCTCTGCCTCAACGAGTCTTTACTCGACCAACAATTATATCGACTCATCGCCAAGTGCCGGGAGTTCCCCCGTTTTTGTTCCCCCCAAACTGAATATTACTGGTAGTAGTAGTACTGCGGGCACCGGTAAAAACGCCGTCAAGACCATTAAGCTAACCATAACAGGATGGCCTCAAGGCGCGCCAAATCACTCCTATGTGACCAGTTCCTCCCCCAGCGGTTTAAGCGGCGCTTGGTCGTCCAATAACACCTACACGGGAACAATTAAGACTTCAAGCAAAGTTACCGTCACCGTAACGCCATACGTGAACGGTAAACCACTTAAGGCACTCAAGACCGGAAAGCTCTAACGTTTTTTGAGGGAACCGGATGTTCCCACCCCCCGGGGATGTCCGGTTTTTTGTTTCAAGGAGGAACCGCCGATGAAGCGTTCATATAGGCGTGGAGTTACCCTTTCATTGCTGCTGCTTGTGCTCCTTGCCGCCGTTGCGGTCTTTTTCACCAGACCCGATACCGGGTCCCCTGCCCGGACTGCCGGCCCTGAAAGGATTATCCCGCGGGAGGAATCCCCGGAAAAGCAGTCCGGTAGAACCTCCCGCAAGGCCGCCCGCCGGGAAACGTCCGCTTCCCGGAATATCCCGCCAGAATAAACTCCATAACGGTTAATCCCTATCAAGGTTTTACACCCTGTGTAGGTAACGCAAAGGTACCTGGCACCACTGCGCCGGCAGCTTGTTACGCATGACCCCCAGTATACCCTGACAGGGCCTTTCTGTCGGGGCGTCGCGCCAGGGCATCGGCGTTTACTTTTTGAACGCCAAAATTTTCTCAAAATCCAAGTGTTTTGAAGATAAAAAACCACAAAGGCGCACGAAGGAAGGAAGAAGGAATGGTTAGAGAACGACTCGCCATACTCCGGTTTAAAGTGAGCAGGATAACCGTGTGGTTCGCGGGTAACTATCTCTCTTTCCTTTGTGCGCCCGCGAACCTACGGTTCGATGCACTTTTGTGGTTCCTAATTCTTGATTTGTAATCAGGCCTCGATTTATGGGCCACAGACAAAGAATACGCCAAACGCGATGCGCCTTTCCTTTGTGCGCCCGCGAACCTACGGTTCGATGCGCCTTTGTGGTTCCTAAATTCTTGATTTGTAATCAGGCCTCGATTTATGGGCCATGACAAAGATACACCAAACGCGATGCACCTTTGTGTCTCTTTCCTTCGTGGTTCCTAAATTCTTGATTTGTAATCAGGCCCCGATTTATGGGCCATGACAAAGAATACGCCAAACGCGATGCGCCTTTCCTTCGTGCGCCCTGGTGGTTTTTATCTTAATTCGCATTTATGGGCCAGGTTTAGCGCTCCGCGGCGGAGATTTATTCCGTTTCCGTAATCAGCAAGTCTACGGACAGGGCAACCCGGTAAGTCTTGCCCTTTTGGACAGTTAAAGGCTTTACCACCGCGTAATCGCTCAGTTGGAAACGGACTTCGTGGGCGCCCGGCTCCACAGGCAGAGGTTTGCCGGGATTCACCGGCACATTATCGAAGAATATACGGGCATTTTCCGGAGCCTCAAAGATAACAAGCGGAGCCGGGTCCTGGAGATTAATACCGAGTTCCAGAATTTTACCCCGTTCCACCATGAAAACCCGGTTTTCGTTACGGTAACTGTTGGAAAGAATCACCAGACTATGTTCCCCTTCCCGCAAAACCCGTTCCTCCCGCGGCCGCTCAATCACCTCATCATCTATCAAAAGAGTAAAAGGTTTATCCGGCAAATTTTCCGGGTAACGGAAAGCGACACGAACCGCACCCTCATCGCTGAAGATGGGCTTTACAGTCAGAACAAAACGCAGAGCCTCGATCTCATCGGGGAGACCCTTGATGAGCGGCATCACCCGGAAAAGCAAGGGAAAGGAAGACGGAAACGTCACCGGAAGCACCGATACATACGGACTGGTACGCAGCCCGTGGCGCTGTCTCACGGGAATATGATAAACGGACTGTATTTTGTTCGGTATAGGCTCGATGAAAATCTGACGCGCCTGGACATCCTCCGTCCTGTTTTCGGGAATCCTGTCAAGCTCCCCGTAGACAGCCAGTCCCAGACTTCCCCGAATAGCCAGATAACTTTGGGGGCACGTAAATTCAAGCTCGATCCCCCGAAAAAAGCGAATTTCCCTGTCCAGGGCGATAAGGGCAGAATCCGCGATAGACAGCGGGACCGATACTCCTTCCGGGCTATCCAAAGATACCAGCACAGTATCGGCAATCATCGCCCTAAAAGATTCGGCTCCCAGAAAAAGTGGGGAAAGTACCGAAAAAAGGCTCAGTATAATCGATGCCCCCGCGCGGCTTCTCACGACCGGATTTCCTTCTTTAGCGTAAATTCGACGATACTCCAGAGGAGGGGGAAGCCTCCCCCCACGGCCGGGCCAAGGTCCCGGCCTACCCCCTCTGCGGGGGTTTCACCCCCGCAACGCCCCCAATACAGGGCGTTTTTTCTGA
>JAISNI010000196.1 GCA_031276295.1 Treponema sp. | reverse complement strand
TGCTCCAGCAGGTTTATCGAGGTGATAATCCCCCTGCCCGCGCAGCCAACGCCAGGCTCCGGCCCCCCCGATTCCACGCAGCGGGTTCCCTTAAAACCAACCTTGACCACATCTTCCAGGTCAAGGTCTTCCCCTTCGGTACGCAGCGTATCCAGCACCGTTTTTTGCGCCAGCCCGTTCAACAGCAACCGCGTCGAATCAGCCTTTGGGTCGCATCCGACAACCATCATGTTCTTTCCCATTTCCGCCAACGCGGCCACCGTGTTCTGGGTCGTCGTTGACTTGCCGATGCCCCCCTTCCCGTAAATCGCTATCTTTCTCATCCCTTTTCTCCTGCACATAAAAATCAGCACATCCTTGATATAGCAAACCCCGTGCCAAGTTTGAAAAATGAACAATTAATAATGAAAAATCAGTAATAAAAGACAGGTATCGGGCGGCGCTTTGCGGGAGCCGTTTAACTTCTTTATCTCTATCTTCTATATATTATTGATCATTACTCATTCCCCTTCGTAGTTCGTGTCCGTTGATGTGGTTCGTAGTTATTTTCTTGTATGCATATTTGTTAATATTATCTCACAATAGTTACAATTCTGTAATATAAGTTACGTTTATGTATGAAATTTTCCCGTAAAAATAGCTGAAAAACCAGAAATATGCGGATTTGGTATTGCCATTTTTTGAAAAATAAGGCTAATTTGTCTCTAGTGAGGAAAAACAACACAAATGTCGGAAAAATCGTATTACAACGGCGAAGACGGGGAGTTTTTCGCCGGCAGGACTTTTCGTCCTGCCCGTTATGGAGATGAGCGCGGGCGGGAAGGATTGGCGCTGCTCTTTGAGATCAGCAAGCTGCTTTCCGGGCCGGAACATATCGAAAGTGTACTAAAGTCTGTATTGGATCGGCTTGCCGCCTATCTGGGAATCATCCGGGGGATGATCACCATCGTAAACCGGTCCAGCAGGGAAATCGCCATTGCCGAAGCCTGGGGCCTGGACGGTTCCCAGAAAAACCGGGGCCGCTATTCCCCCGGTGAAGGGGTTACCGGCAAAGTCATCGAGACGGGCAACCCCGTTGCCATTAAGCGTATCGCCGACGAGCCGCTTTTCCTCAACCGTACCGGGGCGCGGAAAAACGCCGACGCCGGGGATATTTCCTTTGTATGCGTACCTATCCGGGCCGGTGCGGAGATCATCGGCGCAATCGGCGTGGACCTGCCCCACACCCCCGAAAGCCTGGACTACGAAGTCCGCGTGCTCAGCATAGTCGCCGCCTCGATCAGCCAGGTGGTCCGGCTCCACCAGGCGATGCACGAAGAAATGGAGGATCTCAAGGCGGAAAACAGCCGCCTCGAAGCGCGGCTGCGCACGATGATGAGATTACACGGAAAAGAGGCCGGCAGGGTAATCGGCAATTCAAAGGCCATGCAGAATCTCTACCAGCAGGTGGAACAGGTGTGCGGAACAGAAGCGACCGTCTTACTGCTGGGGGAAAGCGGGGTTGGCAAGGAGCGTGTCGCCGGGGCCATCCATTACGCGTCCCCCCGTTCCGGCAGGGCCTTCATCAAGGTAAACTGCGCGGCCATCCCCGAAAGCCTTATCGAATCGAGCCTTTTCGGCCACGAGAAAGGCGCCTTTACCGGGGCCGTTTCCCGGCACAAGGGCTACTTTGAACAGGCGGACGGCGGGACCATCTTCCTCGACGAAATAGGAGAGCTGCCGCTTTCGGTGCAGTCAAAATTTTTGCGGGTCCTCCAGGAGCGGGAATTCGAGCGTGTCGGCGGCAACGATACCGTCAGGGTGGACATCCGGGTAATCGCGGCGACCAACAGCGATCTGCACAGGCGCATCGGAGGGGGAACCTTCCGCGAGGACCTCTACTACCGCCTCAGCGTCTTTCCGCTGACCATCCCGCCGCTTAGGGAACGGAAAACAGACATCATGCCCCTTGCGGGGTATTTCATCGAACAGTTTTCCGCCCGCTACCACAAGCACATTCACGACATATCCCCCGCAGCCGCCGACCTTATGACCGAATACTCCTGGCCGGGCAATGTGCGGGAACTCCAGAACTGCCTCGAGCGGGCGGTCATCCTCTGCACCGGCGGAACCATACACAGCTACCACCTGCCGCCGTCCTTGCAGAAAAAAGGCCCCGCCGGGATGGGCGGCATAGACATCGCCGCCGGCCGGGGAGACACGCGGCGCACCCTCAAGGAGACCCTTGAATCGGTGGAACGGGAACTCATCGCCAGGGAACTAAGCCGGACCGGGGGGAATATTTCCCGGTCCGCCGCCAGCCTCGGCATCTCGGAGCGGATCATGGGCCTGCGCGCCGCCAAGTACGGGCTTAAACCGGAGCGGAAAAACCGCTGAGGGTCCAGGTGTTTGTTTAACCACGAATACTCTATGATATTTTGTAAAAGGGATAACTTATATCTGACGGGATATAGGGGCCGGCGCCGATTGCTCCGTGTTGGGAGGGAACGGTCAGGGTACAAGCTCTGGCAGACCTCGTCACGAATACTAATCGCAACGGCGACCGAAGAAAATAGTGAGGAGCGGCGTTTTGGCGCCGCTACCCCGAATAGGATCT
>JAISNI010000024.1 GCA_031276295.1 Treponema sp. | reverse complement strand
CCCGGTCTTGTACCAGATCAAACCGGGTACTGTTTTCAGCAGGTAAAAGATTTAATTTGTAGAGATAGATATTCCGGGTTTCGGACACATACAGCGGCAAGCCCGCGCTCCCCATAGTAAGATAAAGCAGCAAGGGGGCCGTCCCGATAGTCAAGGGCGTTACCACGCACCCGGTAACCCCCGCGCTTTTGCGTATAGCCCGGCATAAGCCGTCCCCTTCAATAGTGGCTTCCTCTGTCAAAAGCGATACCGCTTCCCGGATGGTTTCTTCGGCGTAAGGTATCCCCATTTCCCGGTACTGGGTTTTAATCACGATTAAGCAAACACGGCCATTAACCAACATAATTTCTCCTGCCGCCACGGACGGCGGCTGCGTTAAATTGCTGGAATTTTTGCATAGCAAAAACTCCTAAGCTGAAAATCCGCATGGAGGCGGATTTTCAGCAGTTATGCGTAAGGTTAAAATGACTTTCCACTCTCCCCCGGTTCCCCCCTGTTTCGGCGGGACGTACTTCTTTCCCGTCAGTTCCCCCCGGTCAACAACCCCGCCCAGGGTAGGGTTTTCCTTTAACGCCGTAGCCACCATTGAAGCGTAGGCGTAACAGTTCCGCTCCCCCGCTGGGTGTTCCGGCACGGCGAAGGCAATGGTCAGGGTATAAGCCTCCACCCGGATAATCCGCTCCTTTTCGCTCCGTTCACAGATAGAAAGGCTAATCACCGGAACCACAACGGAACCGCCCCGGTAACTGCCAAATTCAATTGGGGGTATGGGGTATTCCGTTTCCCCCAATAACTCGTTGACACGCCCGGAAAGGAGCTTTTTGACGGAATTTATGATTTTTTCTTCTATAAAGAAGACCGTATCTGTCATATCCGTCATCCTTAAATCGTCCTCCGGCGGTATGGCTCCAAAAGCTGTCGCACATTTTCAGGCATGGAGCTTTCAAGGTGTTCCCCATCCTTCCCATTTCCCCGGACGTTCCCGGTCATGCCGATACGCCTTCCCCGGTAACGGCTTATGTTCCACGCCGCCAGTTCTAGACAGGCCGAGGCCAGGTCAGGCGGGACCTTCCCCGGTACATACCCCGCCAGATACCGTATCCGTATCCCCATTTCCTCCCTTGCAAGCCGATAGGGAGGCCGCAATACCAAGGAGAAGGGAGCGGACCAGAGGTCAGAATCCTCTTGGATACCCTCATCAGGAAGGCAATAGTAATGTTCGGGATCAACAAGGTTTTCAGGGCTAAAAAGAGGCTCTCCCCGCTGTACCATCCCGGCAGTTGTGGCGTATACAGACAGAACATTTTGTACCGGATATTCCCGGAGGCTAAAAATGTACTCCCCCGTAAAGGTGAGGTAATCGGTATTTTCCCGCCGTACAAGCCGCCGTTTGCAGTATTGTTCAATGCTATAAGTAGCCGTGATAAGGCAATAGCGGCTTAAAGCATCTTCCCGGTCGTCAAAACCAAGAATTGCCTTGAAGTCGGCTAGGGGGATAAGTGAATGTAGGTTTTCATGTTCCATGTGGACAGGGTAAAGCAGAGAGTTTTATTTTTATCTCCGTAATTCCTGCAAAATGCGGGGTAAAGGCAAGAAATTCCATTTTGCCTTATCTCTGGAAGGGATTGCCGTTCAATGGAGGATGTTACGCTTAACGATTATCCGCAAGTTATACGCCATTTTGCCTGAAATTTTATGAAAATAGGTCCAAGAAACGTATTTCCCTATTGACATTTTAGGGCGGCTTGCGTTAGTTTTATCTATAGTTCATCGGAGGACTTGTAACGCGTAGTTACAGGGCCGGATAAGATGTCGGATGTATTGGTTTTTCGGAGGGCGTGCGGACGTATCCAGAGCGCCGGATAAGGAAACCAATGGCATTCGATTGGTCTTATCCGGCCTTTTTTTATGCGCCGCACGGTACTCTATGCAACTTTTATCATATTGCGCGTGAAGGAGTTTTTACTACGGAACGGACAAGGGAACAGAATGTACTATATTATGTTGTCCCTACGGTACTCAGCAGTTGCTGTTTTTTCTTGTTTACTGTTGTCGATGGTGTTTTTGTCGGCAGGGGCGTCAACGCGGACGCGCTCGGCGCGGTCAATATCGCGTTTCCCTTTATCATGCTGGCTAATGCATTTAATATGCTCGTAACAATCGGCGGGGTAACGATTACCGCCATACGCCTTGGCCGCGGCGATACCGGGGGCGCAAATCAGTCTTTTGTACATTCCCTTTCAGGCGTTGCCGTCATTGCCGCATTGTTGTGTTTTACCGGCGTTTGTTTTACCGGGCCGCTTGCCCGTCTGCTTGGGGCAAACGATGCTTATTTTAAGTATGTGCGCGATTATTTGTTCTGGGATACGGCATTTTTTATCCCCGCCCAAATCGGTATGGCGCTTCAGGGGTTTTGCCGTAATGACGGTTCACCCCGGCTGGTTGCCGCCGCAACTATTGTTAGTACCCTTACAAATATTTTTTTGGACTGGCTATTTATTTTTCCGTTACAAAAAGGCGTGGCGGGAGCGGCGGTCGCAACGGGTATCTCCCAGACAATCTCGTTATGTATTATAGTGACCCATTTTATACGAAAAAAAGGGGTTCTGCGCTTTCATGCATTTTTGCCTGATTTCTCCCTGTGGCGTAAAATCGCCTTTCGCGGACTGCCCGAAATGGCGGCTCAATTTTCTACGCCGGTTACTATATTTTGCATGAATTACGCTTTGCTTGCGAATTTTGGGGGCGGCGCGGTTAACGGTTTTTCAATCATAAATTATGTGGCTTCTTTTTCCAGTATGATCTTTTTTGGCGTTTCCGATGGCTTACAGCCTTTGTTTGGTCAATCCTATGGAGCGAAAAATGAAAAAAAC
>JAISNI010000135.1 GCA_031276295.1 Treponema sp. | reverse complement strand
ATGAAGGGGCCGCCAATCCCGCGTTCCCGGTAGCGCTGAGGTTTGTGATTGTATGAGAAACGAAAAAACTATATCCTAGTAAACCTATCGGGGGGGGGGGGGGGGTAATAATTACTGTTTATATTCATACTTTTTTCCCGCTGTATGTAAATGATGTTTTTAGTATATCCATTTTTCCCAAAAGATCAAGAACCCGTACTGCTTTTTATTTTAACGCTCATTCGCACTAATTACGGCCCCGCTACGCATCCCCCAGGCTGAAGTCGCCGGTTATCTTGAAACGTTTACCGTCGCGGACAACCTCGAGGCTCCTGCCGGGAAAGTATAGCGGCAGTTTCTCCTGAATCAGGGCCGCCGCCTCGGCCATAAACGCCTCAAATTGTTCGGGCGCAACCTTGTCCAGGGTTGCCACCCGAAAGCCGATAAGGTAGCCCCGGCCTTTCTGCGAACCCAGCCCTGCGGTAAAATCCGGCGCTATCTCAAAAAGGCCGTCCATTTCGGGGTTGCCGGTCTCACCGTGTTGCGGGCGGTTTGGGTGCAGACTAAAACTATCCCCCCGCCTATCCTCCAGTATCTCGTCAACTTCACGGAACAGCTTTTCAAGCGTATCCGTAAACGCCGCCAGTTTAGGATGGATGTACACAGTTAATCGGGCAGCGCCAGGGCCAACACTTCGTCGAAACGCTCGACGGGATGAAATTCTATACCCTTTTTAACGTTATCAGGAATATCGTCAAGGTCCCGCAGGTTCTGCTTGGGAATAATGATATGCCTGGCCTTGTTCCGCTGGGCGGCGATGGTCTTCTCTTTAAGACCGCCTATGGGGAGTACCTGGCCGGTCAGGCTGAGTTCGCCGGTCATAACCATACGGCCGGTAATGGTCTTGTCCCTCAACAAGGAAAGCATGGCCGTTGCCATGGTAATGCCGGCGGAAGGCCCGTCCTTAGGGGTAGCCCCTTCCGGAATATGCAGGTGAATGTGGTTCTTCCCAAACCATTCGGCGGAAAGGCCGTAGCGTTCAACGCCGAGTTTCTTGGCCAGAGTCATGGCGATGGCAGCCGATTCTTTCATGGTATCGCCCATCTTGCCGGTCAGGGTAAGGCCCGCTTCGCCGGGTACCGAAGTAGCCTCAATAACCAGGGTATCCCCCCCCATGCTGGTCCAGGCAAGCCCGACCGACATGCCCGGTCTGTCGGCCTTTTTCACTTCCCCCTCCGGGAAGATAGGCTTGCCCAAGTGCTTCTCAATGGTCTTTTTATCTATGGTGAATTTAACGGACGCCGCGGGCGTCTTCTTGTGCGCGGAATTTTCACCCTGCCGTCCGGCATCTCCGCCTTGAACGGGCGGGTTTCCGGCGGCGGCCGTTTCCGCTTTTGCCTCACGTTGAACGGCCTGCCCTTTCCCCGTTTCCGCCGGTTTTTCAGGCCCCGCCTCTGGCGCCGCCTCTTCCGCTTCCACTATCTGCTTCGCCAGCTTCCGGTGTATCTTATCCAGATTCTTCTCGAAATTCCGTACACCCGCTTCCCGCGCGTAGCCGTTGGCAATGTGGAGAAGGCTGTCCTGGGTATAACGCACCTGGCTCTTTTTAAGGCCGTTTTTTTCAAGGCTCTTGGGGATAAGGTAATGCCTGGCTATTTCGAGCTTCTCCGTGTCTATATAACCGGGCAGCTCTATTATCTCCATGCGGTCAAGCAGGGGAACCGGTATGGTATCCAGCGTATTGGCGGTAACGATAAAGAAAATATGGGAGATGTCAAAGGGCAGGTCCAGGTAGTGATCGCGGAAGCTGCTGTTCTGCTCAGGGTCAAGCACCTCAAGGAGGGCGCTCGCCGGATCGCCCTGGAAGCTCACCCCCATCTTGTCTATCTCGTCTATCATAAACACCGGATCCCGCGCCTTAACGATTTTAAGTCCCTGTATGATCTTACCGGACATGGCCCCTATATAGGTACGCCGGTGGCCTTTAATCTCGGCCTCGTCCCTCATGCCCCCTACCGAAAACCGGAAAAACTGCTTCCCCAGACTTCTGGCAATGGACTTGCCCAGGGAAGTTTTTCCAACTCCGGGCGGCCCTACAAGACAGACGATAGAACCGGCAGGCCCCTTGGGACCGGCCGTCTCCTGCCTGAGTTTACGGACGGCAAGGTACTCCACAATACGGCTCTTAACGTCTTTAAGGCCGTAATGATCCGCTTCGAGGATAGCCTGGGCGGTTTTCAGGTCGAAGTGCTCAGGCGGCGGATCGATCCAGGGAAGACTCACGATCAGATCCAGGTAATTGCGGGTAACGGTAAATTCGGCGGAATTGGGCTCCATAAGGCTGAATTTCTCCAGTTCCTGTTCCACCGCCTCCTTGATTTCCCCTTCAAACTTGAAAGAATCCAATTTTTCCTTAAAACGCTGATACTCGGAGGTCTTCGCGTCGGCGGCCATGCCCAATTCGGTCTTAATCGCTTTAAGTTCTTCTTTAAGAAAGTAATCCCGCTGGGATTTCTCGATTTTTTCGTTTATCTCCTTCTGAATCCGCTTCTGAATCCGCAGCAGTTCCTGTTCTTTCTTGATAAAGACCAGGACCTGCTCCATCCGTTTACGGACATTGAGTATCTCCAGTATCTTCTGCTGTTCGGCCTTGTCGATATTGAGCACACTGGCGATAAAATCGGCAATCTTCCCCGGGTGATCGATATTGATCATGTTAAGCCGCATTTCCTCGGAGAACAGGGGGTTGTTCTCGGATATCTGCTTCATCTCGCTGATAAGCGCCCGTGTCAGGGCCTTAACCTCGCTTGTCGTATCCTCTTCATCTTCAAGGTATTCTACGGCGGCCACAATAGGATTCTGCGGGTTCAGGGGCTTTTTTACCTGGAAACGTTTGAGAGTTGAGATAAAGATATTAAGCCCGCCGTCAGGAAGGTTGATCTTTTTGACTATTTTCGCCGCGGTGCCTACTTTATAGAGATCGGTAATGGCCGGCGTCTCAGTCTCATTCGCCAGCATTACAAGACCGATAAGCCCGTTGCCGGCCACCGCTTCATCAACCACTTTGACATCCGCCGGGTTCCCTATCATAATGGGGGTAAAAATTCCCGGAAAAATAGGGCGGCCCATTAAGGCTACCAGGGGTAATTTATTGGGAAGAATCTGATCTATGGGCGCCAAACTTTGTTCCGACATAATCTCACCTTTTTATAAAAAAATTTAATTCCGTTTATTAACTACAATATCGCAAAAAATCAGAGAAAAAGCAATAACGATTATACTAAGTATATAAGTTATTCTATTTGGGCTATTATTACCATAGGCGCGTTCAAATTTCGTCATTTTTTTTGTTTTTCATTGAAGCATTTTGACAGGTAGACCCCAATAAGAGGGTATGAAAAATTCCACCTTCAAACGGCTTTTTCAGCCGTTTACCATCGGAGCGTACCGGAAGAGGTTTGCCCCCGGTCCGCTTGTGTGTCTTTTGTCGTTTATGCTCTTCACCGCCTGCGGTTTTGAGGAGCATACCTACACGCCGGACTTTCCGGTCCTGCCCGATCACTGGCAGGAGATCCTGGGAACGCCGGCCTGGCGTCTTGAGTGGATAGACAGCGGCGGCGCCTATAAACAGGTTCGTTGTTCCACAGACAACGCGCCGGAAATTGAGCTTCCCGATTCTACCGCCGTTCCGGTGCTTGCGTTCCCCTACTGGCCGGATCGCGGCATAGGTCCGGGCGTCATGCGGCCGGCCGGCGCTATCTTCCCCTTCGATACGGATGGAAGCAGCGTAGCCCTCAGTTGGCGGGGAGGCATTGAAGCAACCATCTATCGGGAACTTACGCGGTCCTTTACCTCGTTAGACAGCGAAGAGGAATCGAATCAATCCTACTCCAAGCGTCGATCCCAAAATTTCGACTGGCCCCGGTTCAGGGAACTGCTGCTGGAAGGGGACATAGACGGCGAAGTACAGCAGGATCCCTGGCTTGCGGACTGGCCTTCCATCTGCCTCAAGACCGTTCAGTCGGGTTTTGACAAACGGCGCATCAAACCGCGCGCCGCCGGGGAGCTCACCATACCCCTCGATACGGGCCCCTGGATAGGGACATCGCCTTTTGCGCAGCCCCTTGTCCCGGAAAACGGCGCGGGTCTCAGCGTTAAGGCGGGCGATACCGTCGACACCTATTTCTCGGCGGGCGGGCTGTTCAAGGTTGCGCGGGGTATCTGGATATTTGAGGCGTGGGAATGAACGGGACAAGGTTCCGGCGGTAACGAACCTAACGGGATCAATGCTTCACGGATCACCGCCCGGTTGATTATATCCTTTCAGGTACGGTATTATATATCCGATTTGAGGGAATTGTTAAAACCTCCTGTTCTTTTAGAGACAGTTATCTTGACTTTTTTGAGGAAACTAGTTATGGGAAACACCTCTGCCGTTTCAGCCAAGCGGAAGACGCTTACCGGCCTTGTCCTTACAAGCCTCTTTGCGGCCCTCATTGCCGCGGGGACCTTTATTTCTATCCCCCTTCCCCTCTCGCCGGTGCCTATTGTGCTGCAGAATCTCTTTGCAGTGCTGGCCGGCCTTATCCTGGGGCCGTTCCCGGGCGGGGCGGCGGTTGTACTCTACCTTATCGCCGGAGCGCTGGGCGCGCCGGTATTTGCCGGAGCCGCGGGCGGCATCGCGCACTTTGCGGGGCCCACGGGCGGCTTTCTGTTCGGCTACCTTCTCGCGGGTTTTACCGCGGGCCTTATCGCCGGGCGGCCGCGGCGCGGCGTCAAGACTCCGCCCTGGAGGATTATCGCGGCAGCCGCGGCGGGGTTTCTGATTATCTATGTGCCCGGCGTGATACGGCTTAAATATGCCATTAGCGGGGATTGGCCGGCGGCTTTGGCGGCGGGGTTTTTCCCCTTCCTGATAGGGGATAGTATCAAAGGCGTCATTGCGGTTATTATCGCCGGAAGGCTCAGACGCGCCGCCGCCCTTGCCCTCGAGGAATAATGCTTGGAGTCCGGGGCCCCTTCCCAGCGGGAAGTTCTCTTTTCCGTGCGGAATCTATCCAAAGTTTTTCCGGATTTCGGCGGTAAGGGCGGCGGGTTCCGCGCCCTGTCCGGCCTTAACCTGGATATTTTCGCCGGTGAATGCCTCCTTGTTGCCGGTTCCAACGGCTCAGGTAAAACCGTTTTAATGAAGATACTGGCCGCGCTTATGGATATGAGCGGGGGTGAAGTCCTGTTCCGCGGTTTGGCCCTGGGTAAAGCCCTGCCCCGCCTGCGCCGCGAACTGGGCCTCGTGTTTCAGGATGCCGACGCCCAGATTGTAGGCGAGACCGTGGCCGAGGACGTTGCCTTTGGGCCGAAAAACCTGGGGTTCTCCGGTTCCGCTCTTGAAGAACGGGTAAACCGGACGCTGGAAAGCATGGGGCTTTCCGCCAAAAGAGACTTCCCCAGCCGCGATCTTTCAGGCGGTGAAAAGCGCAGGCTGGCCGTTGCCGGTATACTTGCTATGGGCTGCGGGATCATTATCATGGACGAACCTTTTGCCAACCTTGACTATTTCGGGGTGCTCCAGGTGCTGGAACTCATCAGGGACGAGAAGGCCCGGGGTGCGACCCTCATCATCCTGACGCACGAACTGGAAAAGGTTCTGGCCTTTGCCGACAGGCTCCTCATTTTGGACAGGGGGAAGCTGCGGGATGACGGAAAACCGGAAGACGTGCTGGACCGGCTTCTCCCCGAATACGGCATACGGGACCCGCGGCAAAGCTATCGGAGCGCCGGAGACTGCACGTGGCTTCCCGCCTGAAGCGGCCTCCGGCTTCAAGGCCCTTTGCCTACCGCAAGGGGAACGGGCTCCTCTACCGGCTGCCCGGCGGCCTTAAACTGGCCGCGCTTTTCCTCGTTTCCGCCCTTATTTTTATTGCAACGCCGCCCCTCTCCGCGGCCGGAAAAGTTACGGCGCTTATGCTGATCCTGGGCGGTTCCTTAAACGCCGGTATACGACCCTGGGAACTTTTCCGGGGAATAAAGCCCCTTCTTGTCATGCTTCTCTGTGTGCTTGCCTTCCGTTCCCTTACCCTTAACCCCGAACACCTTCCTGTTTTTGACCGCGCAGGTTTCAAGGGCGGTCTCGTCTTTACCGTCCAGATACTCCTCTCATTCTCCGCAAACGCACTCCTGTTCCGTACCACCACCATGACCGAACTGCGGGATTCCCTTGAAAAAGCCGAGGCGGTTCTGGCCCGGCCCTTTATCACGGCGCTCCGTCCCTTGCAGCAGGACTGGGCGTGCAACCTGCGCGCTGGTCTGGAACGGCGGTATCTCAGCCTGGGCATAGCCCTGATGCTCGGTTTTATGAGGAAATTCTTTGAACACTGGGAAAACGCCAACTGCGCGTGGGACGCACGTTCCGGCAAGGGCGGCATAAACCGCATTACGGCGCTTATCCCCCTGCTTACCGAGCGCATGATACGCAGCGCCGCGGAAACCGCACGGGCCCTGGAAGCGAGGGGGTACGGAGAGCGGTAGGCCCTGGGGCCGGGTTCGCCAGAGGGGGGATGTTAAATAGAAAGTCTCGACTTATTAAATGAAGACGACCGTCAACTGCTGTACGCGATAATCCAATTGTTCTGTAACCGGCGCGGGAAGAAGGTATAAAGGTATAAGCGTAGCGATTCGGAAAGTTCGCCCTAAAAGCACGCTTGGCCCGTCTCCGGGAAAAAACAAGAAAAAAGCCGAAATGCCGTTTATCCTGTAGTCAATCCCGCGCGATAGTGATATGCTTACCTATTCTATAATGACATTCTATAATGAAAGGAGAGTATATGCCGGATAATCCAAGCGGGGCAGGTAAAAGGGACCCCAAAGCCCCGAAATTTCTTGAAATATCCATCAAAGACAGCGACGGAAAGGTGTGGTCTACTATCTATGCCCCGGCAAAGGAATTTTCCACCGGATCGGTAGGCTTCTATGCGTCCGATAAGACAACCAATCCTGAAAGCGGCGAGCGCTACCAGTGCAGCCTCAACATTACCCTGATAGGATCAAAGCCCGGAAAGTAGATCAGGCGGGGAAGGCCGTTCCCCGCTGGGCGCCGGAGGCAAGGGCTTCGAGGGCCCTGGGTTTTCCGCCGTGCGTGATAATAACCGGTATGCCGTAGGGAACAACGCGGCGGGCCGCTTCTATCTTGGTGGCAATGCCGCCGGTGCCGAAGCTATTGGCGCCGCCTATACTGATGCCGCCGTGGAGCGCGTCTATATCCTGTACTTCGCCGATAAATTCCGCCTGGGGGAATTCACGAGGGTTTTTATCGTACAGCCCGTCTATATCGCTTAGAAGGATAAGCAGATCGGCGCTCCACAGCACCGCCGACTGAGCCGCTAGGGTGTCGTTGTCGCCTATCTTGATTTCCTCCACAGAAACCGTATCGTTCTCGTTGATAATGGGGATAATCCCCTCGTCCACCAGGGTAAAAAGCGTATTGCGCATATTGAGGGTACGGATAGGATCGTTAAAGTCGTCCTGGGTCAGCAGTATCTGGGCAATGTGGATCTTATGCGGGGCAAAGGCCCGCCTCCACGCGTCCATCAGTTCCACCTGCCCAACCGCGCAGAGGGCCTGCCGGTAATGGATGTCCCGCTTGCGCGCCCATTTGTCCATAGTGGAAAGGCCGGCTACCTGCGCGCCGGAAGAAACAAGGACAAACTGCTTGCCCGCTTTGATAAACGCGCCGAGTTGGTCGACAATCTCTTCAAGAAGCGCGGCGTTCATCCTGCCGTCCTGGTCGGCCAGGGTATTGGAACCTATTTTAATGACTATCTTGCGCGCTTCGGCAATTAACCGGGGTATCATGCGTATTCCCTCTCCTTATTTAGAGCCGTACCTGCCCGTTGCCGCTTATGCGGTACTTGACGGTGGTCAGCGCTTCAAGGCCCATAGGCCCGCGGGCGTGTATCTTCTGGGTGCTTATGCCCAGCTCCGCGCCGAAACCGAACTGTCCGCCGTCGGTAAAGCGCGTCGATGCGTTGGTATAGACGCAGGCGGCGTCTACACGGCGGCAGAATTCCCCGGCCGCCGCGAGGTCGTTGGTAAGGATGGCTTCGGAATGTTTGGTACCGTAGCGGTTGATATGATCTATGGCTTCTTCAAGGGAAGAGACGATCTTAACCGCAAGGATGTAATCAAGGTATTCGGTCTCCCAGTCCTGTTCATTTGCCGCTTTGACGGTCAGTTGAGGCGGCAAAACGCCCTGCTGCCGGAGGAAAGCGCAGCTCAACTCATCACCGCGCAGTTCTACCCTGCCCGCAAGCCGCCGGCCCAGCCGGGGAATAAAGCGTTCGGCAATGGAACGGTGAACAAGCACGGTTTCTACGGCATTGCAGGCCCCGGGTTTCTGTACCTTGGCGTTTTCGATGACGGCAAGGGCATTTTCCTCGTCCGCGCTTTGGTCTACAAAAATATGGCAGTTCCCTTCGCCGGTTTCGATTACCGGCACACGGGCATTTTCCACAACGCGGCGTATCAGCTCCCGCCCGCCGCGGGGCAGGATTACGTCAATCCAGCCGCGCGCGCCGAGTATCTCGTCCACCTCGGACCGGCTGCCTGAATCGGCAAGGCTTACGGCGGCGCTTATGCCCCCGCCCTGTTCAAGGCCCTCCCGTATGGCTTTAAGCAGCGCCCGGTTCGACGAGAGCGCCGCGGACGAACCCCGCAGCAGTATGGCGCAGCCTGCCTTGTAGGCCAGGCTGAACGCGTCCGCCGTTACATTGGGCCGCGATTCGTAGATGATAGCCGCCACGCCCAGAGGCACGGCCACGCGCTCGATAAAAAGACCGTTGGGCGTCTTCCAGCCCGCGCTTACCCTGCCTATAGGGTCCTCCAGACGGATCACATCCGCAATACCTTCGATAATCCCGTCGATGCGCTTATCGTTGAGGAGGAGCCTGTCCACCAGCGCCTCCTTCATGCCCCCCGCAGCGGCCTTTTCCACATCGCCGGCGTTGGCTTTAAGGATGGCCGTTCTGTATGCGTCAACGGCCGCCGCCACCGCCCCCAGCGCCTTATCCTTGGCCTCGCGGTTTTCGAGGGCCAGGCGCGCCTGGGCTTCCTTCAGGGAACGAAAGGTTTCATTTAAAGACATCGTTTTCTCCACCCCCCGCGGGGATTTTTGGGCATGGCCCGCTCTTGTTAAAGGCGGCGGTACTAAAATCCTATGGATACTTCCCATTATTATACGAATTTTGTAATATAATGTAAGTAATCTATGGGGAAAACGGGTGCGATTCTTGTATTACTAATGAATAATGAGATCATCCCTCATTTATAACTCTCCCTCGACAAACAGCCCTAGGGGGCATATACTTACAACATGGAAACGCGATTGACTTATACCTACTGGAAAGACGGGGATTACTTCATTGGTTACCTGAACGACTACCCCGATGATTCCACCCAGGGTTTGACCCTCCCTGAATTGGAAGAGGCCCTCGCCGAAGTCTATGAAATACGGCAGGAAGAAAAACTCCGCCTTTCCCAAATTCGTCATACCGGCATTTTGACTATATCCGCTTAACCCGTGAAACGCGAAAAGCTGCTCGCTAAACTTGCAGAACTGGGCGCCGTTTTTGTTCGCCACGGTAAGAAGCATGACATATATGAAAATTCCAGAACTCATGAATTGACCCAAGTCCCCCGGCACCCGGATATCAATGAATATACCGCCGGCGGCATAATTAAAAAGATGTCAAAATAAACTCGTTCATCTTTCATAGAGAAAGGCGCCTGGCACCCGTCGTTCTTCCATGATTTGAGCTTCTTGCAGTTTCCCACCGAAACGATGCCAAAGGCGGGCGTTTCGGCGGCGAAACATACGTTTTTCAGTGGGTGCTCTTTCAAAACTGAAGTTTGAAAGAACCTTATTTTGTAATTTTAAGGCCGTATCGCGTGCAACGCTCCGGCCGTCCGGTCTTATTCCAGCCCGGCGATGGCGGCAAGGGCGGCGATATAGTCGGCATCGTCTTTGGTAACGCCGGCGGCGGCTATTCGGGCGGGATCGCCTGAGCGGTAGGCATCGCGCTGGGCTGCGGGGGACATGGGGGATTGCAGAGCCGTCTGCTGGGCGCGGATTTCGGCGGTGAATTCCGCTTCCGACCGTTCCCTTTCGTAACGGGTCTCCGTGTCGATTTCGTTGAACATAGCGGCAATGGTCTGCTTGGTTTTTTGATCCTGTATATTGCCGGTTACGTCAAGCAGGTACTTCGCCGTCAGCTTGCTCCACACGTCCGGATCGCAGGCGTAGACCACGTAGTATTGATAGACCCTGGTTTTTCTCCCGTCGGAGTCGGTGGTTTCAAGCTGCTGCCAAAAGTCGAGGAGCCGTTCCTGACCCGCGATTGATACGGTAGTCTTGGTTGCCGCGTCATTGACGACCGAAAACTGATCGTCGCCGCCCAGGGTGATGGCGGCTTTGGTCGTTACCGCCTGTTTAAGCTGGTTGGCAAGCCGCGCCGCGTACTGCACGTCGGCGATGACCATGGCGGCGTTGAGCGCGGGGGCGCGGGACACGCCCACTTTGAGCACCTTGTCGTCCCTGATCTGCCAATCCTGCTTGAGTACCCTGAAGTTGCCCCTGAGGGCGGGCAGCAGCCACGCCGGGGAGGCGTCTTCGCCCACGCCTCGGTTGGCCCAGTCAATGACGCGTTGCGTGTCGGCGGTCTTTTTCGCTTCTTCCGAAGCTATCGCGGCCTGGGAGCCCGGCGCGTTTTGCACGAAAGTAGGCGCCGGAGCGGGTTCGGAGACAGCCGCGGGCGCGGGGCCGGAAACGCAGCCTGCGGCAAGAACGGCAATAAGCGCCGCAAACGCCCCAATTATTTTTCTTTTGTTCATGATAAGACTCCTTTCAACGGCCGCCCCCAAGGGACGGCCGTTTTCTTTTATAGGAAGCCCCATACGGGCCTCCATGATGAAGCCGCGAAACACCGGGACCGTGGTTTCGGCGTCCGGCGGCGTCAATCATCGACTTTGTTGAACGCCGCCCGTATGACATTCGGCGCGCCCGGGTAGGGCTTTACCAGCAGGGTGAAGCGGCTTTTGAGCGCGTCAAACTGATAGACGCTGGCCCACTTGACGGAGGGCAGGTGGGGGAACACCGGATCGGGAAAGTCGCAGTCCAGGCGGAAAAAGGTTTCGTCGAAGGACCAGAGGCCGTCGGCGTCCTGAAACAGGTCCAGGCCGTCCCGTTTGCCGCTGACGGTTACGATGCAGGTACCGTCCGGGACAAGGATAAGCTCGTAGAGTTCGCTGCAGTTTTTGCCCGCGGCGTCTTTGTAGCTGACGCGTCCCTGCCAGCGGCCGCCGGAAAAGGGGTCGGCGGACTGAGCGTAAGTGGCGGCGCATAAAACCGCTGTCAAAAATATGAGCACTACTTTTTTCATAAAAAACCTCCACAAATAATTAGTAACGAGCAATTAGTAATGATGAACTCGTCCCCATTGCTCATCACTCATTAATTTCTCATTGTCTATACCGCCCTCTAACGCCCCCGTTTCCGCGCAATTTCAAGGTTACGTTTTGCCAAGGCAAAATTGGGATCAATTTTAAGCGCCTGGGTAAAGTCCGCAATGGCCCGGTCATAATCGCGCTTCTCGTAATAGATGATACCGCGATTGTAATAGGCTACGGCAAGATTGGGATCGATTCTGATTGCTTGGGAGTAGTCCGTAATGGCCCGGTCATAATCGCGCTTCTCGTAATAGGTGACACCACGATTGTAATAGGCTGCGGCAAGATTGGGATCGATTCTGATTGCTTGGGAGTAGTCCGTAATGGCCCGGTCATAATCGCGCTTCTCGTCATAGGTGACACCACGATTGTAATAGGCCATGGCAAAATCGGGATCAATTCTGATTGCTTGGGAGTAGTCCGTAATGGCCCGGTCATAATCGCGCTTGTTAAAATACGCAATACCGCGATTGTAATAGGCCATGGCAAAATCGGGATCAATTCTGATTGCCTGGGAGTAGTCCGCTATGGTCCGGTCGTTATCGCCCTTGTTACTATACGCCCTGCCGCGGGCGAAATAGGCTACGGCGTCGCTGGGATCAAGCCGGATTGCCTGATTGGCGTCCGCTATCCCCGCGTCGTTATCCCCTTTGGCGACATAAGTACGTCCACGCCAGGCGTATGCTTTGGCATAATTTTGATCTATCTTGATTGCCTCGGAGAATTCCTCTAACGCCAAATCAAAATCATCCCTGTCAAAAAACACTATTCCCCTTTCCAGATGTGAAACGGCGTTTTGGGCGGTTCCGGCATTGACCCGTCCGCCGCTCCCACCGGTCAGCCTTTGGGTAATGGTCGTGATAAAACCGTCCATCTTGACCGCCGCTTCTTCGATGGAGTTGAGGTACATGGGCGCGCCGCCCATTATTTCCAGGGTGTTTACGTCCAGGAGCGAGGCGGTTACCACGATAACCGCGCCGAGTTTTTGCACCTGGCCGCGCACAACCCAATCGGCGTTGGCGGCTTTGCCCAGGCTTGCGGTTTTTTCGTCGCTGGACAGGTCGCTCATCTGGAATTTATTCTCACTCATTACGGCTTCAATGTTTCCCCGCGTATACACGCGCACGACGTTTTTCGCCTGCAACTCAAGCCCGAATATTTCCGAAAGTGTTTCCGCATCGCTTGCGGTGTTCCCGCTTACCGCCGTAAAGGGCGCGACGGCTACCCGCACCTGTTGTCCAAAGCAAAAGCCCGCCGCCAAAATCATCATCACCGCGGCAAGGCGCTTTTTCATCTTTCCCTCCAAAACGCAGTTTGCTTTCATTCCCCTATCCTCCCTACTTCTTTTGCGAACTCCCCCGTCAGATCCTGCTCGATGTTCCGCAGCGCCCGCGCCAGGGCTTCTTCCCCCGTAACGTGCCGGAACAGGGGGTATTTTTTCGTGTACGTTACCAGCGGCGTTCCGTCCTGGGCTTCGATGGTTATGCCGAGTACGGGTTCCAGGGTGTAGTAATTCCGGGCGGTTTTTTCGTTTGCCGTAAAGTTGATAAAAACGGTGTAGACGCCCCCCGAATCGGCAAGGAGAAAGCCCTCGCTCCGCAGGATTTCCGCGGTTTTGAGCGCGAGCGCGGCTGCGGACTTGTCGTTCAGGCTGATGGTCGCGGTAAGGCGTTTTTTGTTGGCCTCGACGGCGCCGTCAATGGCGGTAACGACGGCGGGCAGCGCGGAATAACGGGGGGCAGACGCGCTGTTCAGCAGGGCCGCCATGTCCGCGTACTCCGCCGTTGCCGCGGCGAGCCTGCGCGCCTCCCCCAGCCGTTTTATGGCAAGGCGGGGGTTGGGGCTGTTTTCGTAACGCTTTATCAATTCGCCCAGCGTGCGGGCGTTGGCCTGGATCCGGGCATCGTACTTTTTCCCCGCCTCCTCCCGGTCGATGTAGGCCAGGGCGTGGTACACGCCGGTTTTGTCCCGGTACAGGTCGGCGAATTCCACGCCGAAAAATTCCGCCTCGGAACTGACGACGGTGTTTTGGGACGCCTGGGTATGTTCCGCTACGGACACGGCATCGTTATAGGTGTAGAGGAGGGTCGTGGTATCCCCCACCTTGGTCCGGAAGAACTGCGAAATCTGGGCCAGCGCCCGCGTTTGCGCCTCGTCCGCCGTCCCGCCTTCGCCCACCCCGGCGACGTACAGGTCCGGCGGATAAACCGCCCCGCGCCTGGTGAGCCACAGGGGCACGTCCTGGGCGGAAAGGGCGGCTATACCCAGCAGGCCGGAACACAAAACACCGGCAAGAACTTTCTTCATACTGTTACCTCCAATTACTAATGAATAATTATAATAATGAGCTCATCCCTCATTCCTAACTTTTCACCCCCCCCCCCCCCCCCCGCGACAAACAGTCCCAGGGGGCATATATTTTCAACATGGAAACGCGATTGACGTATACCTACCGGAAAGACGGGGATTACTTCATTGGTTACCAAAACGATTACCCCGATGATTCCATCCAGGGAAGAAGAGGCGCCTGGCACCCGTGCGCCGGATGCCCTCTGCATTGAGGCATACACGATATATGGGATATTGGTTGCTGAAACTATATTATGTGCGGGGGGGGGGGGGGGATAAAATAACAGGAAATTAACAACCGGGAATGAATACGAGAGGAAAATTTAGTGCGCCGGACGGCGCTGTTTAGATCGTTTTTTACCCGGTATATGCTCAACATTCCCTTTATCCGCCGATGGGGTAAGACTATCGAAGTTTGAAAAAAAATGCAAGGGGTATTTGGCAATATGTTTTTAGAGGGAACCTGCTTTTTTTAAGCGCCCTGACGCCGCTCTCTTCCATACGCGGTATTTTTATGCTATTCTATATATATAGAGGAGGAGCGATACTCTACTTGCTGCACATTAGTTTTTTACAGAGAATAATTATGCTGATACAAAGCATAGTTCATTTTTTATTTTTTTGGACGCGGGGAACTATGGTCAAGGCAATTATAGCATGGATATTTATCGGGATTTTTATGATTTCCTGTACGGTAGGGGTAACGGTTCTTACAAGCGAGGGGCCTTCAGTACCGGCGGAACGGACGGAAGCGGTACCGGCACAACCGCCCGTTGCGCGTCCCGCCGTACCGGAAGCCGCGCCGCCTGAAGATCCGCCGGCTGAACAGCCTCAAGCGCAAGTCGTACCGGAGGATCAGAGTCCGCCCGCCTCCGCCGGGCCTGCCCGTGTTGAGCCGCCCGCCGCCCCTGAAAGGCCGCAGATGGACCGCATCGTAGAGCGTATCAAGGCGGACCGCGGCATAGAAAAGCGCTTCGAGCCTGGCGAAAATTCCGGGGTTACGGTAAGCGCCAGGATTGAAGACGGCGCCGATGTCTTTGAGGCTGTGTACGATCTGGAAAACGCGCGGTTTACGGACGGTACGGGGATGCGGATTAATTTTTCCGTTACCGACATTCAAACGGGGGCCGTGCGCAGGGATTCCTTTGTCTGGAAAATTGGGGAGGATGACGCGGGCGTGCTGCTCGGTTTTGACGATGATTTTATGGATGTCTGGGAAAGCTATTTCGATCTTTTTGACGCGTACCACGCACGGGTTACTTTTTTTGTGCAGGGTGAGTATACCGATTTCTGCGGCAGGGCCCAGAGCCGCGGGCACGAAATCGGCTACCATACCCTGCACCACCTCAATCTGCCGAAAATTTCACGCGATGAATTTCTGACCGAGACCCTCTCCGCCCTGGACGGCTTTAGGAAGAACGGCATACCGCTCTTATCCTTTGCCTATCCCTTCGGCCTTTCCGAACCCTGGATGCATGAGGTTCTCTCCTCTTCCTTTGGGATCCTGCGGGGATACGGCACGGCCTTCCGTATCTATCACCCTTCCGACATTAAACAGGGGTATGTCTCTTCAAAGGCGATAGACAACCTGCTCTTTAAAAAAGACGAGGACTTTACCGCGATGATAAACATCGTACTCCGCACCGCCAAGTTTCTGGGCGGGGACGCGGTGGTTCCCCTGACGACGCATACCATTTCGGATACGGCCAACTGGGGGATAAGTCCTGCACGGCTGGAATATGTTTTAAAAACCGCCAACGATCTTAAACTCAAGTGGTATTGCTATAGTGATTTTTAATCCGCGCGGAAGCGCGGCAAACCGCTACCCCTTAAACAAAGCCCAGAGTTTTCCCGATACGGTAAACTGGTTCTCCGCGGTAAGCAGTACCGCGATGCCTTCGTTCCTGGCCGCCTCGATCATGTCGTCGGGCAGGGGGCGGTTATTGCAGATGATGATCGCCGTGATGTTGACAAGGGTAGCAACGGCTACGGTATTCTTGTGCGCCTGTATGGTAATAAGAGCGCCGCCGTCCCTGGCGTTGGCCATAACGTCCGAGAGCAGATCGGAGGTATAGGCCCCGTCCAGGGCGGCGTCTTCAAATTCATCCTGTACGATCCGGGCCTTGAGCGCCGCGGCAGCTTCCCTGATGGTCATGCCCCCGATTCCTCCTTGGGCGAATTGATGAAGACCACGGAACGGACTATAGTCCCTTCCCCCGCTTTGGACTGGATAAAGAATTCATCGGAGACGCGCTTGGTATTGGCCAGTCCCATGCCCGCCCCGAAACCCAGAGAACGTATCCACTCGTTAGCCGTTGACCAGCCTTCCTGGAGGGCCTGATTAACATCGGGAATGCCCGGCCCGGTATCGGACGCAACAATAACCACCTTGTCCGGCTGTATGGAACAGCTTATAGTCCCCCCGTTGGAGTGGACGACCTGGTTTATCTCCAGTTCGTAACTGGCAATGGCCACCCGCCGGATGATTTTGGGATCGATACTCCGGTGTTTAAGGGCCTTTTTAATCTCGGTTGAGGCCCTTCCTGCCAGTTCAAAATCGTAGCGGACGGTAGCAAATTCCATCTCCGAATAATTATCCGGCGCGCCCGCCGCGTTTTGATGCATCTTTTCCAAACGAAGTACCTCCCGGTTCATTTCGACCAGCAGCGTGCGTATAACATCCTTGGACGTAAGGATTCCTACAAGTTCTTGCTTTTTGTTAAGTACGGGAAAACGGCCGTAACGGTATTTGTTAAGATAGGAAATTGCGAATGAAAGGGGCATGTCGTCCTCCAGGACTATAACATTCCTGGTCATCCGTTCTTCGGCGGTGCTTTCGATAAAACCCTTGTCCAGCGCGGTGATAATGTCTTCAATGGATACAAGGCCGACAAGGCGCCTGTCTTCGATAATAGGCATACCTGAAATAAAATTTTCCCGCATAATAGTCTGTATATGGCGCATGGTATCGGTCTTTTCGGCAGTGATTACCGCACTTACCATAACATCCTTTATCTTAAGCTGATAGATAAGTTCCAGTACCGCGGAGGGGGAATCCACCGTACTGATAGGGATGTCGCCTGAAAAAACCTGTTCCGCACTCATGGTTACACTCCCTGTTTTAAAGAGGACGCCGATATAGACTCTTTGCCTAAAATATAACGCTCGATTAAATCGGCAACGCCGTCGTCGTCGTTGGAACGCTCGGTTATAAGGTCGGCGATGCTTTTGATGCGCTCGTCTCCGTTTACCATAGCGACCCCGATACCTGCCCAGCGGATCATAGTCTCGTCGTTTATGGAATCGCCAACGGCCAGCACCTTGCTCCGGTCTATGCCGTGCCTTCCCGCAATCCAGGCCAAGGCCGTACTCTTATCGGTCCCGGCGGGAAGTATCTCCAAAAAATACGGTTTACTGGTAAAAAGGGCTGCCGAACCGCCCAGATACACCCTGAGCAGGGCTTCCAGCGGTTTAAGGAGCATGGGATCGCCCGGTATGATGAGCTTGTAACAGCCCTGGGAAATCATCTCGCGGAAATTCTCTACCACTACCTGCCGCAATCCGGTGATTTTCTGGTCGTAACCGGCAAATTCATTGGGTTTAGAAACATACAGGGTATCGTCATCGTAAATTTGCACGGGAAAACCTTCGGCATTTGCCAGATCATAGGCAAGAAGGGCGATTTCGGAATCTATCTTTTTTTCAAAAACGATAGTTCCCATCCGACTGTCCCTGATGATCGTACCGTTATTACAGATGAGGTAACCTGGCCGTTTGTGCATTCCCAGAAGCCGGGAAAACTGCTCTATAGCCGCCGGCACCCTGCTGGAAGCCAGAACCAGGACAATACCCCCCGCTTCCGCCCGTTTAATGGCGTTCCTGGTACGGTAGGATATGGTAAGATCCGACCGTAAGAGCGTATCGTCTAAATCTAAGGCCAACATTTGAAACTTCGACATAATTATAGCATAATCTATTGTATCGTACAATTTCAATACTTATTTCAATACTTATTTACGTTAATTTCAAATCCTCAATTAAATTCAATTAAATTATTACAATTAAAACTATTACATAAAACTATTACAATCGAAACCCGGTATGCTTCTTCCAGAACACCTTTTAAAACATCTTCGGAAATGATACTTTATACTTATGTTTCTTTATCGTGCGGTTTATACGGCGGGTATACGGTTAAAAAGGCTGACATTCCCTGCCGTACTGTCCTTAACGGTATTCCTGTCCCCCGTGTTTGCAAGGGATGTGGAGATACTGGTGATAGATGCCGACCTGGGACTGGCGCTGGAGGGGGCGGTGATCCATTCCTGGGACGGAAAGGAGTATGCCTGCGACGGGGAGGGGAAAGCGCGTATCGGCGTGCCGGACGGCAGAGACGCCGTAATCCGCGTGAGCTATCCGGGCTACGAAAACGGCCGGCTTGTGATACCGCCCGCGGGAGACGGCTTTACCGTATCGCTGCGTTTAAGCGGGGTAATGGAGAACCGCGAGCTTGTGGTAGAGGCGGAAAAACCGGGCGAAAGCGAGACCAAAAGCGGGCGGAGCGTGGCCATATCCGAGGACGCCCTGAAGCGTACCGCGGAGATAGGCATCGTCGAGGATGTGATGACCTCTATCAAGCTGCTCCCCGGCGTCGGCTTTACCGGTATGTTCAACGCTATGCCCTCCATACGCGGCGGCGATCCGGGCGACTTAACCGCGGTACTGGACGGCTTCTATATTGAAAATCCCTACCACTGGGGCGGCGGCACTTCCATCTTTGACCCAAAGATGGTGTCAAGCGCGCGGCTTTCCCACGGCGTCTTTTCCGCGCGTTACGGCCATACCATTTCCGGCCTGCTGGAAGTTACGTCCAGAAAACCCTCCCCCGTGGAAACCGAATTCGACCTCGGCCTTTCCACAAGCGCCGCCGCGGTCAACCTCTCCGTCCCCCTCTTTGAAAAAGGCGGGATCATGTTTATGGGAAAAGTTACCTACTGGGATCCCTTTGTGTGGGCGGCCAAGTTCTTTGTTGAGGAGGTGCGCTATATTGACATTCCTCCCTTTATCCGGGACGCCGCCCTGTCCGCCAACTACCGTTTTACCGCGGATACGGAACTTTCCCTTAACGGCTTTTTCGGCAGCGACGGAATAGGGGTTTACTATGATAATCCCTATTCCCAGGACAATATCGAAGGCAGGGCCGATATGCGCTTCTACTTTGACAACTTCCAGACTTTTCTTATTTCGGCGCTCACCTGGAACCCCCGGCCTTCCATGGTACTCAGGGTCAGCGCCGGGGCGGGCTTCCTCAAAACCGCCCTTGACGGGTATATGCGGACCGATGTAAAGATACGGTACACCGATAGATTCCTCGCCGAGCACGATACGGACTTTGACGATCCCGCGGATACAAAACAAGACGGCCTGATAAACGGCCGGGATTTCTATGCCATAGACATCGGCATCAATTACGATGTGGCCCAAACCACGTTCAACGGACAGGGACATATAGACTTTGACTGGGACCTGGGCGGCGGTTTTATCCTTGCCCTGGGTATGCAGGAACTCTATACCCACTGGAAACAGGATCAGGCTCTCACAACACCCTATATCAGCCCGTATGTTCCGCCGCGTCCCCATGTGTACGCCCGCATAGAATACGTGGACGCCTTTGCCTCTGTGGAGAACCGGGGCCTGAACTCGTCGGCTTACGCCCTGCTTGAGTACACGAGCCCCCGGCAGTTCTTCGGCGCCGAACTGGGGTTCCGCGCGGATCACCTGTACTTTACCGGAAAGGATTTTTCCATACGGACCCTGCCCGCGCTTAACCCCCGGCTTAACCTGGATTTTGCCCTCCTTAAAGACAAGGGTATCCTCGATTCCCTGGGCCTTACCCTGGGGACAGGGCTTTTCTCCTCTCTTATGAACCAGATATCCGGCCTGGACAGGCGGAACGGTATAGACGACTACGAACTGAAGCAGAACCGTTCCTGGACATCTATTGCGGGTATCAAGCTGGACTTTACGGGCGGTTACAGCTTCAATATCGAAGGTTACTACAAGTACGTGTTTGATCGGGGCTATTCCTTATCCGTGGTGGAGAATCTTGAAAGAAAAAACGTATTCAATTTTGACGGCGACGGGCGTATCTGGGGCTTCGACCTCCAGTTTCAGAAACTGGAATCGCGCCGGTGGGACGGCTGGTTATCCTATTCCTTTACCTATGCCCGTTACCGCGAAAGGGCGCGGCCTGACGATGATAGAGGCGGTTCCCCGGGCAGCGCCTGGTACTGGCCGGACTTCCACCGCTTTCATAACCTCAACCTGGTGTTCAACATCAAACCGTCCGGCAATTTCAACATCACAAGCCGCCTGGGACTTGCGTCGGGTACGCCCTTAAACGAAACGGGCGCGATCACGTCCAGTATACTTGAAATGAACGGCGCTATTATCGAATACTATACCCGTGCTTCCGCCTATTCGGAGACCAAGCGCAGCACCTGGTCCATCCCCCTGGATGTCAAATTCTCCTGGTTTTTCCATAAAGCGGTGAGCAAGGTACAGACGGAGCTCTACTTTGCCGTAGAGAACCTCCTTTCCCTGGTATACACCGCCCAAGGGAATAGTTCGTTCAACGCCTTAACGGGGGAAGAAGAGGCGGGCAGTCAGACCGCTTCCTACGAGATGCCTATTCCTATGGTTTCCTTCGGCTGCAAATGGAGTTATTAACATGATGAAAAAAGCGCCGCCCTTTATGGTATGCGCCGTGCTGCCCCTGCTTGCAAGCTGCGCCGGCCTTGTGGAAAAGACGGGGCGGCTTCTTGACGGATCCGCCTTTGCGGAAAAGACCCTCTCGGTTTACCGTTCCCTGCCCTCTGTTCAGGGCGGTTCCCCAAGCCGCGGCATAGAATTGCGGCGGGTGCGTTCCCGTACCCAGGAAGAATTCCTCATCATCAAGCCGGAAGCCTTCCCCACTATCAGGCTCCGCTGTTCCGCCCCCGCGCCCGACGGCGGTTTCTCCTTCCTTGCCTGCGAGTACCTTGAAGCAAGTTCCGCGGGCTGGAACGAGTTCAGCCTGGAACTAGCGGGTCCGGGAGGAAAGCTCTGGGAACAGGGGAACGTCGTGTTTATCCGGCTTGGGGAGGGGGCTTTCGAGCCGGTACAGATCACGGCCGGGAAAATACGGTACGGCAGCAGGCGTCAAAGCGGGAATGAAGCGCTGACCAGCCTGAGGAACCGCTACGAGCGTATCGCGGCCCTTACCAAATGGATGCACGCCTATCCCGATGCGCCCGCCTTTTCCGGACGGAAGGACTTCAAAGCCTTCTGGGAACCCCTGCTGCTGCCGGAACTTTCGCGGGCCGGCAGGAAGAACAGCCTGCGCAACGGTACGGAATGGGTGCGCTCCGAAGGGATCAAATGGAATGCGCGGTATACGGAAGCCCTCTTCCCCGAAGAACTCCGTACCCTCCGCGATAGCGGGGCGCTGCTGCGGGACTGGGAAGAAACGCCGTTTTGGATATACTTTATCTATAGCTGGGACGATCTTGAACGGATACTCTCGTCTGAATTACCTTTGTTTAAGGACTAATCATGGAAACTACCGATTCGACTTTCAGTTTGCTTGAGCTTTTCAATATGGGCGGGATATTCATGTGGCCCCTCCTCTTCTTCTCGATAGCAACGGTGGCGGTTGCCCTGGAACGGGCCTTTTATATTTTTTATCATAATCTCAGGCTTGACGATCTCTACGATACGGTGCGCAGGTATATCGAGAAGGACGACATACCCGGCGCATGGCAGTACCTCAAGGGTGTTTCCCCGCGCAGGCTCGGCGCCCGCATCCTGCTTGTTATCATAGAAAGGGCGCGCCTGCCCGAACGCCATATAGAAAAGGCGGCGGAGGCCGAGGCCCTTAACCTTATCAATTCCCTGGAGAACGGGTTCAATTTTCTGACGGCCCTGGGTTCACTCTCCCCGCTGACCGGTTTTCTGGGGACTGTTTCCGGTATGATAGGCGCCTTCAAATCCATCGCGGAAGCGACGGATGTAAACGCGCAGATCGTTGCCAACGGTATCTACGAGGCGCTTATCACAACAGTATACGGCCTCGTCATCGCTATTATTGCGATGGTTGCCCACTCGCTTTTTACCCATATTGTCGATAAATTTGCATCGGGCCTTGAAAAAACCTGTTCCGATCTTATCATAGAAATTGTCGGAACGGAAAAGATGTCATCCTGGCGGAACCGGCAGGCAACCGCGCTTTTTTCTGGCGTTGACGTTTCGGTTTTGCAGGACGTTATGGCTCCCGACAGCTATCAGCTTTATACGGCGGAATTCCCGCAGGCGGCGGGGAAAAAGCCTGCGGGGGACAGGTAGGCCATGCGTATTATACGGAAAAAGAAGAATTTTATCGACGGTACAAGCGCGTCAAGCGATCTTGCGTTTCTCCTTATCATCTACTTTATAGTAACGGCGGTTTTCAACGTAAACAGGGGCTTTATCGTAACGCTTCCCGCCAAGGATTCAAGCAGGCTTATCCTTAAAGACGATCTGCTCCGTTTTGAGCTTGACGGCGCGGGGAGGCTTTTTTTTCAGGGCGCGTTCGTGGACAAAACCGAAGCCCAAAGGACCATAGGGGCGGCGCTTGCCTACAACCCGAATATCGCGGTAGCGCTCTCGGTGGATCCGCTTTCGCCCTGGCAGCAAGTTGTCTCGTTTGTGGAGCTTGCCCAGGCGCTTGAAGTGGAAGCCTTTTCTTTTTCCATGAAGGGCTTTTCCGCGGGAGGGGAAAGGTGAATCTGAGCCGCCGCAAAGCAAAGCCCCAGTTTACCATCCCCCTCAATTCCATGTCCGACATTGCCTTTCTCCTGCTTATCTTTATCATGCTGGTATCCCTTATCAATTACCGCCGTGAAGTTAAGATAGCCTATCCCGAAGCGGAGAGCGCAAAGAAAACCAGCGCCGAAAAGAACCTGGAGATATGGGTGGACAGGGAAGGCCGCCTCTACCTTGACGGCGTTGAAAGCGATCCGGGCCTTATTGAAGACGGCATTATCAGCGCCTATCAAAGCGCCCCCGATACCAGGGTTCACGTCATCGCCGACCGGGACACGCCCTTCGAGCAGGTGAACCGCGTTCTGAGTATCCTGCAGATACTCCAGTACCGTGTCGTAAGTTTTGTGGTAAAAAATGCACGGTGAGAACAAAAGGAGGTTCATCCTTTTTTTATGCGTTGCGGTTTTTCATGCCGTACTGCTCTTTGCCGTCGTGCTGAGGATGGAGACGGTTAAAAAGGAAGAAGAGAAGCGGGCGGAGATCATGAAGCTGGTGGATATAGAGGAAGAGCCTGTCCGCCCGCCGCCGCCGCAGGCCCCCCCGCCCCCCCGCACTCCGCCGCCGCTTGCCGTAACTTCCGCAACGGATGCCGTGGCGGAAAACATGATTGCAAGCGACGAAGCGCCGCCGCCTGCCGCCGCCCCGAACACGGCCCCCGTTTCCGATGACACCTACCTCCCCGCGCATAAGATATCCTCCCCCCCTTCTTTTCCCGAGGACGAGATCCGCAAGGCCACGATCTATCCCCCTATCGCGCTCCGTTCGGGCATAGAGGGGACCGTCATTCTGGAACTCTTTGTCGATTCCCAGGGCTATGTGCGTGATATAAAGGTACTCCAGGAGAAGCCCGAAGGCAGGGGTTTTGGGGAAGCCGCGGTACGGGCCTTTACCGGCAAACGCGGCAAACCGGCGCAGGCAAAAACCGAGGGCGCTTCGGCGGAAAACGTCCCGGTTGCCGCCCGCTACCGCTACCCGGTACGGTTCAGGATAAAGTAGCATGAGGGGGCCTTTCCCGCAAGCCGGTTGGTTTGAGGAAAGCCTCGTTATTCACACATGACAAAAAAGGTGCCAGGCACCCTTTTTGCTTGACGTTTTTTTGTTTTTATGTTAAGGTGTCCGTATTCCGGTGAGCATACAACTAGCAGGCCCCCCTGCGAATAAGGCGAAAAGGGTGATTTATTCTTGTAGTTTTTTGCGTAATTTAGACTCCCCCCCCCCCCCCCCGCTACATAGAACGCGGTTTTTTGACCTTTGTTTACATTTAGCCGTAAACCCGTACAGACATACCCCTTTTTTAGATAATTGCACCCCCCGTTCAGGCCCCTGCGCCTTAAGGGGGAAGCCCGGTACCTCACCGGGAAGCCCTTTCATGGTAACGGGGCTCCCCGCCATCCCAGCGGGGGGCCCTTCCACCACAAGGGGAGGCCCCGCCCTCCCCGGGGGGAACCCCTTCATCCCAACGGGTATCCCCGCCGCTTCAGCGGGGAACCCCGCCGTTACGAAGGGGCGGCCCTGCACCTTTACCCAAGCCAAAACAGGCGTAACAAACCAAATCTATAGCAAGGAGCAATCACTATGGCGGTAAGCAGAGACTGGTTCCCGAAAAGCCGGGAAGAACAACTGGCCATGGCCAAAAATTGGGGGCTTATCCTTCCGGCACAAGCGACGGGCTGGAACATTCCCCCGGCCGAAATTACGGACCTTGCGGCCCTGACCGCCGCGGCGGACACGGCCCTGACCGCGGCGAAGAACGAGGCCACCCGCACGCCGGTGGCCACGGCCCAATGCCGGGAGGCGTTTAAAAAACTGGAGGAGCGAATGCGGGACATCAAAAAACGATGGTTCTTTGTGCCGCCACTGGCGGATGCTGACCTGGTGGGCCTGGGCCTGTCGCCCCACGACACGCACCCCACGCCCACCGGGGTCCCCACTGCGGAGGTAACGGCAGAGACCTACCTGACCGGGCGGCACGAGCTGGGGGTCAGGCTGATCTACGTTTCCGGGAGCCCCAACGACAAGGCGAACAAGGGCTACCGGATCTGGTACAAGACCGTGCCCGCAGGCGGGGCGCCGGTTACCAACCCCAAACAGCTTGACGAATCCTTTTTTACCAAACGGAAGAAGGACGTGGTGGTCTTTGATTACGAGGACAGCGGGAAGACGGCGTACATCGCCGTGCAGATCGAAAACGACGGGAAGAAAGGCCCGTGGGGGCCGCTGGTGCAGGCGGTGATACCGTGAGGAATGAGCAATGAAGCACTACGGAGGTTTGACGATGAACAAGATGTTGTTTGTGACAGCGCCGTTGTGTGCGGCCCTGCTGGCCGTTGTTACGGCGCTTTTTACGGGCTGCGGCGGGAAGGGGGCGGTAGAAGCCGGAAGGCTTGAATCGGCGGACGGCTGCTTTACCCTTTACACCTACGATGATGCCACAGACCGGGGCAATTCCGTCATTACCCTGTACCGGGAATCAATAATGGATGAAACCGGGGGGGAAGAGGCGGCGTGGACTGTGCGCGGCAGGGTAAGCGCAAAATATAAAGACGGCTATGCCGGGGTTGTTTTGGTTCCCGATGAGAAAACCCTTGAGCGGCTGCGGGGCGGCGCGGAGGCGGTGAAGCTGCGGATAAGCGGGGACGGCGGGCGTTACCGTTTTAGCCTTGACACGGAGAACGTGAAGGACGGCAACACCTTTGGCAGGGAAATTACCGCGCCCGAGCGGGCCGCTGAGATCGTTATCCCCTTTGCAAGCCTGAAGCAGGATGTATGGGGCGTACAAGCGCCCTTTGACCCGGCCCTGATCAGGAACCTGAAGATACAGACCGTAGGGCAGCCGGTTTCATCCTTCAGTTTTACGATACGCCGGGTGGAAGTTACGGGAGGCGGGCTATGAAAAGCAAAAAGCGGCCCTTGTGGCGGGAGCTGATACAGGCGCCCACGCTGGTCTACGTGATAACGGTGCTGGCATCGGTAATACTGACCATCTTTCAGTTTGCGGGTGTTATCAACCTGCGTCCAAACCAGACGCTGTACCTGATTCTGTCGCTGCTGGTGTTGATAAGCGGA
>JAISNI010000128.1 GCA_031276295.1 Treponema sp. | reverse complement strand
CGGGTAATCATCTCGCTTTCCTTTGTGCGCCCGTGAACCGTAGGTTCGTCGAACCTACGGTTCGATGTGCCTTTGTGGTTCCTAATTCTTCATTATTGTAATCAGGTCTGGATTTGTGGGTCAAGTTTAGCGCTTTACAGGAGGGGAAAAGCACCGGAAGGAGGCCCGAAGGGTGCGCAAGGGATTGAAGCGGAAATCCCGCAAGCGTCCAGTGGTGGCGCTGAGGAATTGGAGCGTAAAGCCCGGTCCCCGCGCAGCGGGGATGCGCCCAAATCCATAAGCAAATCCGTAATTTGAATACTGCCGGGATACTGGACTTAAGGAGGAATGCGATGCGAGGAATGAAATATTTTAAGATCAGGGCGGGGGATATTGACATTTTTTTCATATTCTGGTATATATAATATATAAGCCACCTTAGCTCAGTTGGTAGAGCAAAGGACTGAAAATCCTTGTGTCTAGAGTTCGATTCTCTGAGGTGGCAAAAATCTGTAAAACGGATGGTTTTATTGGAAAGTACGGGTATCGTTGCTAAACAGACCTGTTTCTAAGTTGTTTGGGACTCACGCAAGGAATAATATGATCAATAGGTCATATTATTCTTTGCGTGATTAAATTTTCCATAGTTTCACTATTGAATTGGGGAAAACAATAATTTTATTTTTTAGGTAATATAATGAAGACATAAGAATAGGAGGCCGAGGTAATGAAAAAATTTGCATTGGCTGGATTGTTAATTGTTGTTTTGCTCCCTTGTTCTGGCCAACAAATTCAGGTTAGCCTCCCCAAAATAGAAGAAGGGAAAGCGTTTTTGTATAAAACGGATGAAATAGGATACTATATTTCTCATGCCACTTATCCATTTGGAACGTGGGTTATCGTAACTAATTTGGATATCAATCCGCCCAAACAGCTTCAGATGCAGGTTGGCGGAAGAATAGAGCAAAATCACGAATGGCTGGCGGCTATTTCTTCAACCGCTGCGGAGCTGCTGGGGATAGATTTGGTTAAGGGCTATGCCATGGTAAGGATTACCGGGATTCCCAAGGCGGTCCGCCAGAAGGCCATGCGAGCCACCATGAGGAAATTTTCCCAGTCGGGATTGGCCGTAAGCCGGCAGGACGGGAATGATATGACGGCTGCCCACCCCTCGCTTTCGGTAGGGACAAAAATAAGAGTAACCAATCTTATAACCAGAAAATCTATAGTTGTTGCTGTTACCGGTCGAATTCGGGCTTCCAAAACCTGTATTCTTGAACTTTCCCGGACTGCCGCCCAGGCTGCCGGTATAAACCAGGCCACGGAAGTAAGGATAGAATCTGTAGATCAGTAAGGAACTGTCCAAGAATAAAATGCGATGCATTTTATTCTAATTGCTTACGTAATAACAAAATAACTTGCCCAAAAGGTCAAGTTATTTCTGAACAGTTCCTAATCATGATCCTGTCGTTCCATGAGTGCTGGTATCCGGGCTATGGAAGCGGCTTAACGTTTGATTACGCAACGCTTGGCCCTTGCATCGTTTTATAAATATCAAAAATGGAGTGTTGGCGATGAAAAAGCTTAGGCTGCTGGTTGTTTTGGCGCTTTTCGCGTTTCCTTTGTTTTCTGTTTTCGCTCAACGGAGCCACGAACTCTATATTTATACATGGGAAGGGATGTTCCCCCAGAAAATTTTGGATGGTTTTACCAGGGCAACCGGTATCAAGGTCGTACTGGAAACCTTCGTGTATAACGAAGATATGCTTATGGAACTGGAAATGAAAGAGGACGGCTATTACGACCTGGTGATTGCCGATGACTATATTGTCGATTTTATCATTTCCGAAGACCAGCTCGCCCAAAAACTCGACAAAGAAAAACTTTCCAACCTGAAAAATATCAATCCCCTGTATCAACATCAATATTACGATCCCGCTGATGACTATACCATTCCCTATGGCGCTGGTGTTCAGACCATTGTGTACGATCCTTCTAAAGTCAGGGCCGGGATTACCGGTTACGGCGATCTTCTCAACAATGTTCTGCAAAACAATGTCGGGATTATCGGGAATTACCGGGTTATTAACGGAATGGCCCTTAAAGCGCTGGGGAAGAGCTGCAATACGGAAAATCTCGCGGATATCAACGCGGCTGGTCGGTGGCTTCAGCGTTTTGCCGGTAATGTCAAGGTTATTGACGATGAAAAGCTGCACGAGGATTTACTTAACGGAAATATCGGAGCCGCGGTAATGTACACCAGTATGGTAACCACCGCGAAGACCGAAAACCCCGGCCTTAAAGTCGTGTTTCCCAGGGAGGGGATTAGTTTTGGTATTATGCCGGCCTTTATTCCCGTTAAGGCGCCAAACCCCGATGCGGCCCACGTTTTTCTGGATTATATTATGGACGCCCGGCGGGGGGCCCAGTGTTTTGAATATCTGGGGTATTACTGTACCTTTAAGGCGTCCGAACAGTACATCAGTCCGGAAAATAAAGAGTTTCTTATCATTCCCGAATTCCGGAATTTCGAAATGATAGAGAACCTTTCCCAGGAAGCCGAGGATGCCCAAGCCCGGATATGGAAGGCTTTCTTGTCCGCGTCGAAAGCTGAGGTAAGGTAAGATTTTACCGATGTATTATGGAACCAAAAGTAATTACCCGCGATTACATCAGGGATTTTTTTAAATTCGGAGACACTGAAAAAGAAAAAAAAATACTGAATTATATCATGCGGCATTTGGTTCTCCGGCGCTATCCGCATAGCGCCTATATTTGCCGGGTGGGAGATGCCTCCACGGCTATGTATTTTATTGAAGAGGGCGTATTGAACGTCCGGGGGCCGCACGGCGAAATCATCAACGAACTACAGGCCGGGAGTTACTTTGGGGAAATTGCCGCCATCACCGGGGACAAGCGGGGCGCTGATGTTCAGGCATGGGGCGATGTCCTGGTTTATGAACTTGACAAGAGCATACTTCACGCTCTGCTTAAAAACAAGCCCGGAATTTTCGGCATTTTTTTAGAAAGCGTTTACAATCAGGGGACAGACCGGTATCGCAAGCTTATGCGGGCGCTCAATTCCCGCCGCGGACTGGGGGTTTCTGGTTCCCGTATCAAGATTACCCCGTTGTCCCTTTTTATCAATTATTACCTTGTTTTTTTTCTCTTTCTCAATGTGCTGCTCTTTGCGCCCAGCATGGTTCCGGGGCAGGTGTATCCGGTCTGGTTCTGTATGCCGATAGTATTTTTGGTGGCCTATATTGTCATTACCGGCCGCGCCCTGGAATCGATTGTGCTTGCGGTTATGCTTATCACGATATTGCTTTCAAAACTGAATTTCCTCAGCTCTTTTTATACGCATATTCTGGATACGATAGCGGAGACTCCGGATATTATCCTGCTGGTGATGCTTATGGGATCTTTGACCCGGCTGTTTTTCGCATCGGGCAGTATTAACGCGCTCAAGAAGGTGGCGGAACAGAACATTAAATCCGGAGAGGGTATACTCCTCACCGCCTTTTTTTCTACGATGCTGGTGGCCATTGACGAATATCTGTGTATTCTTATCAGCGGCGCCTGCTTCGTACCCCTGTCGGATCAGAAACGAATAAGCCGGGAGAAATCTTCCATGGTGATGGGTATGGCGCCCATGGCTTTTTGTATAATCAACCCCATTTCCCTGACCGGCATTTACCTTACCGGGGTGATCTTTCTGGTTGCGGGCGATAAGCAGCTTTTTCTCAACGCGGCGCGGTACAATTTTTCGTCATTACTTACGATAATATTCGTGCTGTTCCTGTCTCTGGATATGATTCCCCTGGTGGGCCCCCTGAAAAAGGCCTCAAAACGGGTTGAGGGGGGAGGCCCGCTCTGGCCTCCGGATACCGATGTTATGGATGAACAGGAAGGGACCAACCGGGGGCGAGTGGCGAATCTTGTTTTGCCGGTATTGGTACTTATCGTCTCTTCCGTTGCCGCCGGCTCTCTGGAAGCGGGCGCTTTTTCGGTAAATGTGCTTTACGGGATGTTTATAACGCTGATATTTATGTTTTTCCTCTATTGTTTCCAGCAGTTTATGACGCCGGAACAGTTTTTCAGAAATATAGTTTTCGGTATTGAAAGCATGCTCGCGCCCATTGTCATGTTTGTGATGGGCAAGTGTTTTGCCGTGGGGCTGGAAGAAATCGGCTTTTCGTCCTGGCTCAATTCCGTGGTGCAGAGTGTTATCGGCGGCCAGTCCTGGACTCTGCCGGCGATTGTCTTTGGCATTTGTACCCTGGTGGGATCCCTGATCGATAATCCCTGGGCTATGTACGCTATCGGCATACCCCTCGCGGTAGATTTGGCTGTGGGTATGGGCGGGAATATGGCCCTCTATGTGGGCGCCGTCTGCGCGGCCGGTTTAATCGGCAACGAAATTGCCCTGGGCGATATATTTTTTACCGGTTCCATGCTTGGGATTAACCCCATGGCCTATTATCGTTCCAAATTTCCCTATATAATTTTGATCGCCGTTTTATCCTTTTTGAGCTACGCGGCCGCGGGATACCTGTCCGTACCGGGATAATTTTCCTCCCCGCGCCTGTTTTCAACCTTATGCGAAAAGTATTTTTATTCGTACCGCTGTTTTTTCTGCTTTCCTCTTTTTTTGCTTTTCCGGCTCTTTATGCCGACACGGGGGACGCGGAACCTGACCGCGTTAAAATTTCTTCTTTTAATATTCAGATATTCGGCCGGGCCAAAATGGCCAGAAGCGAGGTGCCCGCCATTCTTGCCGATATTGTATCACAATCGGATATTACGGCGATTCAGGAACTGCGATCCTCCGATATTTCCCCGGTGGAACAGTTTATGGCCATGCTCCGGGAAAGCGGCGGGGAAGAAGCGGACTCCTCCCTGCCGGGGAAATACGCCTATGTCCTGGGACCGAGGGAGGGCAGATCTTCCTCTAAAGAGCAGTACTGGATTATCTACGACAGAACCAAATTTACGGTTCTCGCGGAAGATACCTATTTTGACCCTGAAGATAAATTTGAAAGGAACCCCCTGGCCGTATATTTTCAAAGCAGCGGACGGCTTGATTTTATTCTTATCACCAACCACTTAAAGCCCGGTGACGTGGAAGTGGAAATAGAAGCCCTGCCCGAAGTGGTCGCCTACTATCAGGATTTATGGGACGAAAGGGATGTTTTTGTCGTGGGGGATTTTAACGCCGACGGGCGGTATTACGACGAGTCATTGCTGCAAACCGTGTTTCCCGAAGACGTCTATCACGGTATTATCACCAACGAATACGACACCACAGTTGCCCCAAGCGATAATACCTACGACCGTTTTATCGTCACCGGCACGGCGGTGGAGGATTTTACCGGTAATTTCGGCGTAATGCGCTTTGACGAACTCTACGATTTTGAACAATTGGGCATTATGCCGAATACCGTAAGCGATCATTACCCCGTCTGGGCCGAATTCTACACCTTCCGCGATACGGATTAGCCGCAGCCCCGGTTTGCCCATGAATTTGGCCGCATTTTTTGTTGCATCAAACCTTGAACCGCCAAAAACATTGTATATTCACTTGGATAAACAATGTCAAGAAGTTAAGAAGGGGGAGCGCCATTGATGGTAAAGTGTAACAAATTTTGCCATAAGTTCTACCTTTTTTGACGCTGCTCCCCCTGGCTCCAACCCCGCTACGCGGGTTTTCCGCTACCCCCACTCCTTTTTTCGCGCTACATGAATCCTTAACTGGTTGACATTGGATGAAGATCCACAAAGTATGATGAAAAGAGACCATTAATTCATTGTAGTACACAGAACGCATTTGTGAAAAACAAGCTAAAACCACCAGGTGTGG
>JAISNI010000099.1 GCA_031276295.1 Treponema sp. | reverse complement strand
CGTTATTCCCCGCTGGCGGCTGAATAGTTACACAACAGGTTTTCGTCTTCCTCTTCTTCCTGAAAAACCGCCCATTCTCCATTACCACGCAGATATTCACCGGCCACGTACAGGTGAGTCCGCGCCGAATCCAATTGTTCGACCAGGTCCAGATATTCCTGATAACGAGATGAGGAACTTCTGGTTTTTCGAAGAATATCCAGTTCCTTACGGACATCGGCAAGACGGCTTATCAACCGCATTCTGAGGATCGCGATATCTTCGATAAGATCTTCCAGAGAAGTCTCCGTATTATTCATGGTTGCCCTCGCTTAAATCATTTGATACAGATCATTGTACAGATAATCATAAATTTATATCATTTTTTATAAAATATCCATAAAATTTTGCGATTTTTTACAAATAATTTTTCAACAGGGAGGAAAATACCCCATGTTTCGGGAAAAAAGCCTCGTAGCGTACAAGGCCCGGCCGGCCGTGATTACCGGTATCGGGGACAAGATCGATATAAGCGTTTTGGGAGGCGAAAAGCTCCGGGTCAGGGAGAAGGACCTTGAGCCGATCCACCCCGGCCCGCTGGATGCCTCGGAACGCGCCCTTGCCGCCGTCGCGGAGCCTTTGACCGGGGAGATACGGGACGCCCGGGAACTTTTGGGGGCGGCCCCGGCGCGTTAAAGCCGGAGCTGGGAAAAGGTGCCAGGCACCATTTTTCTGGATAAATTTTTATCGAAAAAAGGGGGCCTGACACCGGCTGTGGACAATTTTCGGTAAGCAATTGACATAGTTACAACTGGACTTTTAATTGATTCTATCGATTGAGGCTTTCCCAAAACTGAAGTTTTGGGAAAGCAACCTTAAATTCCGCGGTTTTGCAAGGCCGAAGGCCTGAAAAACCGCAAGAGCCTGTCCCAAAACCGTGCGCGTTAGCGCACAGTCAATTAGTTTTGAGACAGGCTCGATTTATATTTATATTCACGTCGAACAGCAATTCCCGCCAGATCAGAGAAGGGGTCACTAATAGGGCAACGGACACCATGTGATAAGGCCGTTTTTACCCCCTTGCTTTGCGCCGGAGCATCCTCGAGACACCAACGGCCCTGCGGGGTCCCCGGCTCTCCCCCGCATGAGTGACGCTATACAATGCTTAATTCCACTCCGGCAGTCCGGATATACTGGGCATATTCGTCAGGAATGCCCGGATCGGTAATTACCATGGTAAAATCCTCGATTTTTGCGAAAAGGCATGTACTAACTTTGTTATATTTGGAAGAGTCTACCAGGAGTATTTTCTCTTTGCTTGACTCTATCATGGCCTGCTTAAGAGGCGCATCTTCCACGTAACCGCAGGTAAGCCCCAATGTCAAATCGAAACCGGTAGTACCAATAAAACATCTGGCAGCCCGGTATTTTTTAAAAATACTATCCGAATCATGATGATAAAACACCTTGGGTTTGGGGGAATAGACCCCTCCGGGAGATATAATAGTGCAATTAGGATATTTAACCAGCACTTCCATGGTGTTGAAGCTGGAAGTAATGATAGTATGGGCCGCGTCAGAGGGAAGCTGCTCCGCCAGGGTTTGTATGGTAGTACCGGAATCAAAAAATATCACTTCGCTTGGCCCCAGAAGCTCCATCGCTTTTTTGGCAATTTTCAACTTAAGGCTCATGTTGTGCCGCTGAGCCTGAGCAATAGAGTAGTTTTTTTCTCCCTCTTCAGGTTCAAGGGCAGTCACACCTCCAAACACCTGGTTTATTAGTTTTCGTTCTGCCAACACAAGAATATCCCGCCGTATGGTCATTTCAGAAACATCCAGCTTTTGAGCAAGTTGTTTTATGGCCATAAAATGGAAGCTCTGTACCAGCTCAACAATCTGCCTCTGACGATGGTTAAAATTATCCATAAGCCATAATAATATACAAAAAAATTAAATTGGTATAGCTCTTTCTCACAAAACCTTTAAAATGTTTACCGTCAAATGTGAATCTGCCTCTATCCCGCATTCGCGGGATATATCATATCTGGTTCATGCCTCCGTTTAGGACGCTGAATAAGCTCATAGGAGACGCCAAGATCCTTCTCCGTATCCATATAGGCAAAGTGACCATCCCCGTCAAGGCCGAATCCTCCTCCTTCCATCAGTACCGAAAAACCTGCTTCCGAGGCGTCCCGTAGCGCCTCCCGCATATCGGACACATAAATACCCAGATGCTGGACCCCATAGCCGTGGTTATTGATAAAATCAGTATAAATGGTATGGCCTTCCATGTTCTGGATCAGCTCTATCCTGGTCTTCCCAAAATAGCCCAGGGCAAGCCGGGCACTATAGTAGATAGGCTTGCCGTGATAATTCTGGAATGTGAGCAGCGGAGGCGCATAGGTATAGAAATGCCAAGCTCCGATACCGCATCGTTCATAGTATTTTTTGACCGTTTCTTCTACATTTTCAACAACATAACCAATCTGCCCGATAGATTGGTTTAAAAACGACGCCTTTGTCATAAAAACTCCTTAATAACCTCAATTATGATATGAGACGGTTCCAAAATGTCAGATTTTGGAAGCGCAGCCCCGGAGGCTCATTCCAAATTGGTATGACGAGTTACTATTTCTTCCACCGGAATATTCTCGCTCAGCACGGCGATCAAAGCCTCTTCCAGGATAAACAAAATCTGTTCAAAAAGGGTACGCATTAATTGCGGACTTTCCTGATTGTCCTTATTGATAAGACCGTTGGGCGCCTCAATATCGACGACAAGATCCGCAATTTCGGCCAGATCCCGGACTGAGGATGCGGTAACTACCGCAATCCGGACCCCGGTCTCTTTTACTCGCCTAAGAACCGAAATAACCGACGGCGTTGTTCCCGAACCGGAAGCGGCAATGATAAGATCCCCTTTCAGAGCCGGGGGACAGGGAATATTACCCGCAACGTAGGCCTCAATCCCCAGGTGGTTTAACCTCATACAGAAGGCGCCCAGCATTATCCGTGAACGTCCCGCTCCGATACAGAAAATCCGCTTTGCGGTTTTAATCTCCACCAGCAAGCGGTCAACCTGGGCGGCCTTTAATTTATTTAAACCCAGGGAAATTTCCTGGAGTATCGTTTGTCCTGTCCCTGTCAGAGTCATAATCGGTACCGCCAACAATGTTAAAATCTATATCATAAATTGTTATATAAATTTAAATATTTGTCAATATCCCGATAAAAAACAAATATTTCTATTGACAAATAATAATTTTGGGAGTATAACTATAAAGAATGTTATTTATATAACATTCATATTAACCTAACCTAAGTAGGAGGAAGTATGAAAAAACGAATTGGACTTTTAATGCTTGTTGGCATTCTGGCGTGCGGCTCTCTGTTTGCGGCGGGGAGCAAACAAACAGGAGAAGGGCAGAAAAAGCGGGTATTTGGGTATACCTATTGGGCTGCCAGCGATTTCTTTGAAACCATTGGTCAATCTATCAAAGAAATTGTTGAAGCCAATGGTGATTCCATCATCATCGTTGATGCCCAGCAGAACAATCAGTACCAGGTTGACGTCATTGACGACTTTATTACCAGAAAGGTAGACCTGGTATTCCTCAACCCCGTTGACAGAGACGGTATTCGCCCTGCCTTGCTGGCTTTAAAGAACGCCGGTATTCCGGTGGTCAACTTTGATACTTCTGTGGCGGATTTAAGCCTGGTGCATTCCTATATTGCCAGCGACAATGTAGGAGCCGGCGTCATCTGCGCTCAGGCCGTAAATAAAACCTTCCCCCAGGGCGGCGATGTAGCCATTTTGGACTATCCCGCCAATAGCGCCTGTCTCGACCGGACCGAGGGTTTTGTAAAGACGCTTAACAAAAATTTCAGGATCGTTGCCCAGCAGGACGCGCAGGGGAAACCTGGTCCCGGACTCGAAAAGGCAACGGATATCCTTACCGCTCACCCGAATCTGGTGGCAATGTTCTGTGCCAATGATCAAAGCGGTATGGGTGCTTTCGGCGCGGTAGTTGAAGCCAACTCCAGGGTACAAATCTATGGAGTAGATGGAGCTCCGGAATCAAAAGAGGTTATTGCCCAGGGGACCCAGTATGCGGGGACAGCCGCTCAAAGTCCCAAGCAAATAGGTGTAAAATGTGCGGAAGTAGGTTATAATATTCTTACGGGGAAACCTTATGAAAAAGAATTCTATGTTCCCACATTTCTTATTGATAAGAACAACGCGAAAGATTATCTGGGATTCTGGCAATAAGTGGATACCGGCGCTGGGTCTTATGCGCGAAGCGCAACAGGCTGCTAGAAACTAGAAATTTGTAACAACAAGGAGGGATGTCCCCTGTGCCGTATAGTGCAGGGGATTATCCCGCCATTTTTTTAGCGATTTTCTGTGGGGAGAAGGCATGTGGACGCCCTGTTATTAAAAATGGAAGGCATCAATATTACGTTTCCGGGGGTCAAGGCCCTGGAAGATGCCCGGTTTGAATTGAAAAGCGGGGAAGTCCACGCCCTTTTGGGGGAAAACGGAGCGGGAAAATCAACCTTAATCAAGGTTCTTGGCGGTATCTATCACCCAAACAGCGGTGAAATTTATATTGACGACAAGAAAGTTCTCATAACTAATGTTCATGATGCGCAGGAACTGGGGATTAGCATTATTCATCAGGAGTTAATGCTCATGCCGGAAATGACCATAACGGAAAATATCTTTATGGGAAAGGAAATAAAGGGGGCGGTCCTTCTCAATTCCGGAGAAATGGAGCGGCGGGCCCAAAAATTTCTGGATGATGCGGATCTTAATCTCAAGGCTAGAACGAAACTGCGCTTCCTGAATATAGCTAATCAGCAGATGGTAGAAATTATCCGGGCTATTTCCTTCGGCGCCCGTATTATTGTGATGGATGAACCTACTTCGTCTCTCTCGGAAAAAGAAGTGGCCGTTCTTTTTGACCGTATTCGTCGCCTGAAAAGTCAGGGGATCGGTATTATTTACATTTCTCACAGGATAAGCGAATTTGACGAAATCGCGGACCGGATTACGGTTATGCGGGATGGAAAATATATAGGTACTGTAGAGACCAGGTCTACGGAGCGATCCGGTCTGATTTCAATGATGGTCGGCAGAGAATTAAAAAATTTCTATATCAAGGACTCGGCTATTACCGGTCAGACTATCCTTGAGGTTGAGCATCTCAGCGACGGCGATATGGTAAAAGATGTTTCCTTTAATCTTCACCGGGGCGAGATACTCGGTTTTGCGGGTCTTATCGGTGCGGGACGCAGTGAAACAATGCAATGCCTCTTTGGACTGCGCCGAAAAACCGCCGGTATGATGAAAATCGACAATAAGCCAGTGTATATATCCAATGTCCGAAGCGCCCTAAAGCACGGGTTAGGATTAATACCGGAAAACCGGAAAGTGGAAGGGATATATCCGGACAGAAATATCCGGTTTAATTCCTCAATTGTGGTGCTAAATCAATTTATTCATGGCATATATGTGAATTCAAAGAAAGAACAGGAGATAGTTGAGCAGTTCTGTTCAAAAATGAAAGTTAAGACCCCGTCGCTGGATCAGTCAATTGCGAAACTTTCAGGGGGAAATCAACAAAAGGTTATTATCAGCCGCTGGCTTGCATCCAATCCCAAAGTGCTTATTCTGGATGAGCCTACCAGGGGGATCGATGTAAGCGCCAAGGCGGAAATATATGCGATCATCAACGGACTTGTAAAAGAGGGGGTCAGTGTCATTTTTATCTCCTCGGAATTGCCGGAGATAATCAACATGAGTGACCGCGTTGCGGTGATGAATCATGGCCGCATAGCCGGGATTATTGATTCGGACTTTACTCAGGAAAAAATCATGCATCTTGCCACTCTGGATATTGCATAGGAGGGAAAAATGCCCGGAATGAAACTGTCTGCACGGTTTGAAAACAACAAAATATATCTTGATATTAAAGATCAGTTTGGGATTATTATAGGGCTTCTCTTGCTTAGTATCTTCCTTTCGATTATGAGTCCCGTATTCATGAGCCAGCGGAATTTCTTTAATGTGCTGCGCCAGCTTTCCAATAATATGTTTCTTTCTTGCGGGATGCTTCTGGTTATTCTTATTGGCGGCATCGATCTTTCCGTTGGTTCTACCATGGCGGTTACAAGCTGTCTGGTGGCAGGATTCATTACAAACAACGGAATGGCGCCTATGGTAGCCATTGGGCTTGCCCTTTTAGTAGGTATTTTGATCGGAACCATCAATGGCGGTATTATTGCCCTTACCGGAATTCCCTCGTTTATTATTACCCTGGCCATGATGAATATAGGCAGGGGTTTTGCCCGGCTCTATACATCCAGTAAGACCATCACTATTGATAATGAGTTTTTTGCTTATATCGGCACAGGCTATATCGGTGGAGTGGTACCTACCCAGGTGATCTACATGATTATTATCTGTTTTATTACGGTGCTTCTGCTTAACCGGACCCAGTTCGGCAGGCACCTCTACGCAACCGGCGGTAACCGTCAGGCCGCGGAATTCAGCGGCATTAATACCAAATGGGTCACCTTTTTTGTATTTGTTTTCAGTTCAATCATGGCTTCTATCGGCGGTATTATCCTTGCTTCACGGATGTTCAGCGGGACCTCTACAGCGGGAACCAGCGCAGAAATGGATGCAATAGCCGCGGTCGTTTTGGGAGGCACCAGTATGAGCGGTGGTGTTGGAGGACTATTTGGAACTATTTTTGGCGTATTGCTAATCGCCATACTTTCAAACGGCATGAACCTTATAGGAATTGACTCCTCATGGCAGCTTGTGGTTAAGGGCATCGTTATTATTATCGCTGTACTCATCGATTATTTTAAAAAACTAAAATCTGCTTAGGATAAATAGCCATGTATTATATGGGGATTGACTGCGGAACGCAGGGTACTAAGGCTGTTATATTTGACGCCCGGCGGGGCATTGTGGTGGCTAAAGGTTATGCTAAACATGATATAATTGCCGACGATTCGGGCAGGCGGGAACAGGATGTCCAGTGGTGGATAGACGCCATGGTATCCGCGGTACACGAGGCGCTTAAGATCTCACGTGTTAACGGAAAGGATATCAAAGCCTTGGCGGTCAGTGGTCAACAGCACGGCATGGTTGTTCTGGATAAGTATGGAAAACCGCTGCGACTGGTCAAGTTATGGAACGATACTTCCACTGCCGCTGAAAACGAGGCCCTTATCCGTGAATCAGGGGGACTTACGGGAATATGGAAACTATTGGGAAGCACCCTGGCAGTAGGATATACCGCCAGCAAAATACGGTATATTGCCGAAAAAGAACCGGAATTATACCGCCGGGTCAGGCATGTATTGCTTCCCCATGATTATATCACCTTTTATCTTACCGGGAACTATGTTACCGAAGGTAGTGAGGTCAGCGGTACCGGTTACTATGACGTAAAGAATCGCGTATATTCAAAAGAGATGATCCGCCGCATTGATCCATCGGGAATTCTGGAGCAGGCTATACCATCGGTTTCCAGTTGGAAAGTACCTGCCGGAACGCTGCGCCGGGAGGCCGCGAAAGCTCTGGGCTTGAGTACCGATACGCTGGTAGCCTGTGGCGGTGGAGATAATACCATGGGAGTCCTGGGCACCGGCAGCATCGTGGCAGGCCGCTGTTCTATCGGAATGGGAACCAGTGGCACTGTAGCCCTGTTGAGTCCCGTGATGGGTACTGATACAGATCAGCAAATTCAAATCTACGAAATTCTTGATGATAAATGGCTGATCACTGCCTGTACACTGAATGCGACCAGCGCCACGACGGTAGTACAGGAGCTTTTCGGGCTTTCGGTAAAAGAATTAGACGATGCCATCCTGGCGGCACCTCCGGGCAGCGAGGGAGTACGGGTGGTACAGTTCTTTGATGGTGAGCGGGTACCTGCCCTTCCCGCAGCGAAAGGTTTTTTTAAGAATCTTACATCCCTTAATTGCAGAAAAGAAAACATTATCCGTTCAACCGCTGAAGGCGTAGCGTTTGTTCTTCGCTGGGGATATGACAAGATTATCCGTTCTTTTCCTTCTGCCTCAGAGCTGGTGGTTACCGGCGGCGGCGCCAACAGTGCGCCCTGGCGGCAGATCATCGCCGATGTGTTTAATCTGACAGTTCATGGTCTGCAAAGCGACGAAGGAGGCGCTTTAGGTGCCGCATTGCAGGCTATGTATTTGCATCAGCTCCACATCGGCCATGAAAAGTCTTTAACGGAGCTTTGTAAACAGTATATCCTTTTTGATCCTGAAAAAGAAACCTATCCCATTCCGGAACATATTGAGATTTACCGGGAGATATTCAAGGCATACAAAGAAGATGTTAAAAAAGAGTGGGGTATTGGGGAATAGACGGGACTGTAAAGAACCTCATGGCAAGCTGGGCAAGACAAGACAAGTTTGCCTTCGGGTATGGAACTCGATTTTCCAACTCAACAGATTAAGGATTGTCTATGGCTTATTATATCGGAATTGACTGTGGAACTCAGGGTACTAAGGTGGTAGTGTATGATCCGGAAACCAGGGCTTTTCTCGGTGACGGCTACAGCGGCCATGATATTATTTCAAATGAATTAGGGGGCAGGGAGCAGGAGCCGGAATGGTGGATCCATGCACTGGATATTGCAATGGGGAAGGCTCTAAAAAAGCTGAGTCCCTCAGAGAGGAAGAGAATTGCCGGTATCGGCGTTTCGGGACAGCAGCATGGCTTGGTTGTCCTGGACAAGGACAGGCGGGTACTGCGCCGCGCAAAGCTCTGGAATGATACCGAGACCGCTGAAGCCAATCAGCAATATATTGATTCCGCCGGGGGGCTGCGGGGCGTTATCGCTGCCATTGGAACATCTATCCCTGTTGGCTATACAGTTTCCAAATTAATATGGCTCAAACAGAAAGAACCGGAACTTTTTGAGAAAATCGCACTGACTCTTAACCCCAAAGATTACATTAATCTTTATCTTACCGGGATTGCCGCAACCGATGCGGGAAGTGCCTCCGGTACAGGATACTATGATGTAATTAATAAAGGTTGGAGTGATAAAATGGTATCTCTCATAGATCCGGATTTTAAAAAAACCCTTCCGGATGTGCTGGATGATTCATGTGTCCTGGGAGCGGTCACCGCCGAGATAGCGGAGAAATACGGCCTAAGCCCTTCCTGCTGCGTAGCCCCTGGAAGCGGGGATAATATGATGGCTGCTGTCGGTACAGGGAATGTGGAAAGCGGTATCGCAACCATGAATTTAGGGACTTCCGGAGTAGTAAGTATTTTTATCGATCAACAGCCTGAAGGATACCCGGAAATAGTTCAGATACAAAATACTATCCCAAATGGCTGGATTCCTACTATATGTACTATGAACGCAACTTCCACTACCACCGCGATTCAGGAATTATTCGCCCTCGATCTTCCGGCGTTTGACGCGAATATGGCCGCCGCTCCTATTGGGGCTGAAGGGGTTGTCATATTTCCCTTCTTCAACGGTGAACGTATGCCAAGTTTGCCGTCTGCCAGGGGCTGTATCAGCGGTTTGAACCTTAAAAACTTTACCCGGGCCAATTGTATCCGTGCGGTTGCGGAAGCGATTGCTTTTTCACTCCGTTGGGGCTGCGATTTGCTGCGGCAAAAGGGTATTTCTTTTCATCAGCTACGGCTTGTAGGCGGGGGTAGTAACAGTGCGCCCTGGAGGCAGATTATTGCCGATGTGTTTGACGTGGGTATAATCGGCGTTCAGGGAAAAGAAGCCGGTGCTTTTGGTGGAGTAATACAAGCTATGAGCGTCCGGGGAGAAGGGCCCGTACCTGGTATCTGCAAAAAGCATATCATATTAAATGAGAAAAAACGAGCAGCGCCGAATAAAGGGCATGTTCAAATATACGAGACCTTGTACCATGATTATCTGCGCTTACGGAAAGAGCTATACCATCTGTAAATTCCTACCCCACATAACTTGGATTAGAGGCGTATCCGTCTAGCACCAGGTGCTGGGACGGACCAGGCTGGACGCTGCCCTCTCCATCCTCCCCTTTCTCAACGCTCCCCCTCCATGCTAAAGTACCCCATGTTTCGGGAAAAAAGCCTCGTAGCGTACAAGGCCCGGCCGGCCGTAATTACCGGTATCGGGGACAAGATCGATATAAGCGTTTTGGGGGGCGAAAAACTCCGTGTCCGGGAGAAGGACATTGAGCCGATCCACCCCGGCCCGCTGGACGCTTCGGAACGCGCCCTTGCCGCCGCCGCGGAGCCTTTGACCGGGGAGATACGGGACGCCTGGGAACTTTTGGGGGCGGGAACCGATTCTCCCGGTTCGCCGGGGGAGGCCCCGCTTACGCTTAAAGAGCTGGCGGAACTTGTTTACGGCGATTATACCCCGCGAACCGCCTGGGCCGCCTATGGCCTTTTACGGGAAGGCGTCTACTTTACCGGCGGCCCCGGCGCGATAAATCCCTGTTCCGCCGCCGCTGTGGAGGCCGCCGAACGGAAACGTGACGGGAAACTGCGGGATACCCGGGA
>JAISNI010000070.1 GCA_031276295.1 Treponema sp. | reverse complement strand
TCTTCAAGGTATCCGGATACATTGGTTTCACCGACCGTCCAGCTTTGGTGGCGTTCTTTCCTGCTTGCGCTCATGGGAATGGAAAAGGGCGCCTGTACCGCGCCGTGCAGTACCAGTTTGTTAAACAGTTCATCCAGGCTGTACTGTTCAGGCGCCGAGATCATTTTTTCAATATCCCTGGTAACCTGCCAGCCGAATTGCGTAACGGCCTCCAAATGGCAGGGATCTTTTTGCAGCATCAACCGGAAAAGAATATCCCGGCGCAGGATTCCAACCGAATAGCCAAACATCCCGCCGGGAGGACTGATAAGGCGGAAATATACAGACGGCATCCTGTTCGCTTCCATTACCCGAAAGGCGATTTCCTGATAGTATTTCTTTGGCAGGGCATGAAAATTACACCGGTCCACCATTACGAACATAGTGTTCAGGGGACGCGCCTGGAGCCACCAGCATCTACCGTCCCTGTCTACAGAAAATTCCACATCCCCCCTGCCGGTGGAGTGATAAATCGCAAGGGCTTCGCGGGCGGTTTGTTTGACCAGGGGTTCAATTTTTTGATACAGGGATTGATCGGCCATAGTCAGGTCAAGAAGATTGGCAAAGGCATCGAAACGCGCCGAAATATCGGCCCTTCTGGTTCCGTCCATGAGGGTATCGCCTGTGGTCTCCAGAACCGCTTCAAGATGGATCACACAAGGATTGTCCGGAGCGGGAGAAAAAACGGTTCCCGAAAACAAAATATTCTCCACCATTTTTTGAATGACAATTGCCATCTTGGGAATTTCCGTCAATGCTCCCGATTGAAGCCGCTGGCGAATTTCGGCATTATCGCAGCTTTGGATAATACGCAAGATTGCGCCGGGAACTTGTTCAGGAACAAGATCGAGGAGGCTTTCGAATGAGCCGCTCATGGCGTCGTTACCTCCGTCTTCCACATTCGCGTTGGAACGCACAGCCCAGCGGGTCCGCGGATTTTTCAGGCGTTTTCTGCACCATAAAACGGCATCTTCCAAGGGGCTTTCTGATTTCATCCAGGCCGCAGCCTGCTCTGTGTCAACGAGCAGAAAATCAGGAACGCGGAATCCCAATTCTTCCAGCATAACAAGCCCCGCGCCTTTTCCTCCCACGCGCTGCACATCGGCGGAACCGCGAAGTGTTATGTCGGGCAAAGGCGGCAATGTCTCGTTCACCTCGTTGTTGATTATCTCAATGGTAATTTCTTCCCCTTCCGGCGGCAGTCCATCAGGCCAGGACCTGGCAACCGCGAAGGGAGCGAAGGTAACACGTCCGCAGGTAAGATGCGCGGTCAAAGCGCCGGTCAGGTTGACTGCGGGAGCATTACAGCGCATCGCCTCGACAGCCGCGTCTTTTGAACAATTGCCAAGCAGCAGAAGTGAGTCTGCGGTACATTTAGGCACATCTTCAAAACCGGAAACATACACCGCTTTGCCGGATAATTCTCCGGGTGAGATGGTTCCACCGTACAGGTGATAAATATTTTTATCCGGGGAATCGGGACGGCGGGCTTCTTTCTTTGAACGGCAGGGCACACAGACAAATTGGCATGGCGTCAATGTATCCGGCGGCAGCGAACAGTCCGAGAGTATACAGCGAATGGGTCCCGCATGGGTAACGATCAGCGTAGCGGCCGAAATTCCGGAAAAAGCGGCAATAACCCTGGCATAGAATTCATCGTAGGATTCGCCGCCTTGTGGCGCTTCGTCAGCGGCAAGAGGGGATTTATTTCCCTTTGGCTGCCCCTGACATTCACCCCAATTCCGTTCACGAAACCGGGGGTCCCTTTGCGGCGGTGGCAAACCGAGTTCACGGGCGATAATTTTGGCGGTTTCTTCGGCACGTACAAGATCGCTTGAAACAATCCGTGTAATGCCATACCGCACGATGGCCCATGCCGCTTTTGCGGCCTGGAACCGCCCGGTTTCCGTAAGAGGGACATCGCGCTGGCCGCTTACCAGCCCGTCTGCCACATCTGTCGATTCGCCGTGCCTAAGGAGAATAATCATGTTACCGCATCCACACAATCGGGTCGTATCCCGAAAGAATTTGTACCAGCCGCTGTACACCTTTTTGCGTTTTGCTGTTCAAAAGCCAACCGCCGAGGGAAAGATGATCCCCTGGTTTTACCAGGTTGGCCAGTTTACAGTAGGATGCCACCTCGATTTCTTCATGAAATGGCGTAACAAGCGAAAATCCGGCCCGTTTAAACGGAGCATCCGACGCGCCGGCTGCAACGCCGCAGACAGTACGGCGGCCTGCCGCTTCCCATTCATCAGGATCATACAAAAGGCTTCTTTTTTCTTTTTGGGTACATAGCCGGATAAACAGTATTGAAACTTTTTGGCCAGCCAATTCAAGGGATTCAAAAAAACGCTTTTCCCCGATGACGCGATCCGTACCGCCGGGGAAGACTTTTCCGAAAAGCCGCCACGTGCCGGATTCCCGGGGAATGGCGGCTTCACCCCGGTCCAGCATACATTTTGCCTCATTCCTGAAAGCCTCAATCTGTTCCGGCGTTGCTTCCATCACAAGATCAAAATCCGAATCGGGCTGCTGTAAACCGTAGGCGCGGGACGCGGTAAAGCGCAGGCGGGAAATATCCATTTCCGCCCCGGTGAAAAGCCGCAATAAACCCCTGGGCAGTATCCGGGTATCTTCGATTATACCGGGGGAGATGCCTTCAATTTCCTGCTTTTTTACCAAACAGGCAGAGGGGCCAAAGCCGGTCTCCCGGAAAAATTCTTTGTCTTGCAGCGCCGCCATATACTCAAAGGATTCGGTTAACGAATGGGGCAGCTTAATCCAGTTACCGCCGCTGTCTTTTTCGTACTTGAGTTTTACCAGCATGAGTCCCGGCGAGAAGGCGCTTTCCCATACAATACCGATAGCCGTCCCGTTCTTCCAAATAACACAATCGCCGGTGCGATACGCCGTATCCTGAGAGGGGGTTTTAAAATCCGGCGTTCCTGAACGGCTTGAGGCAGAGCCGCTTTTCCGGCTTTTGTGGGATTCCCAGAAAAAGGGCAGAAGTCCGGAGGCAGTTTCAATTTCGATACGCCCGTCATGGCCAACCATAGCCACGTCAAAATCCATTGCCGTCCGGCTGACATGTTCCATCATCACCTGGCGGCAGACGCCGCAGGGGCGCGGCACAGCGGAAGCGTCGGTGGAGGCCAGGGCCAGGACGCGGACGGGAAAGGAACCGCCCATAGCGGCCTGCAAGAGCGCCCCCTGTTCGGCGTGGATATTGGTCGAGTGATTAAAAGACGAGTACTGTCCGGCCGTGTAAATATGGCCGTCCGCACAAAGAACCGCCGCGCCGTAACGAACGCCGCCGGGCCCGGTCAAAAATGCCTTTGATACCGCCGCCTTTGCCTCCTGGGCAAGGGGCCAGACCCGTATATGGCGGACAAGTTCCGCCGTACCCGGGCCGGAATCGTAATTGGCATTATAACGGTCCGCGCCGCGCACAATTCCCCGGATCACCGGGCCTTCCCTGTGGGTTTCAAAAAAAGGGGCTCCGGTGTGATCGGTGGATTGAATCTCCGCGAAAATACGGTTTTCAAGCCCGTGTTCGCGCAATGCCTCGCGCCAGCCTTCAAGACTCGTCTCATCCTTCCACAGGACGACGAAAAGGTCTATCTCCCGCATGATCACTTCGCGTCCTGGTGGAATACGCTGCGATGGTCGATATTTCTCTTTCGGGTGTATGCCTCCGGGAAGATCTACCAGTATGACCTTGAGGCATTGACGGGCATTACGGATATGATCTTTAACCCGTTCCTCCAGTTCATGGGACCAGTCATTTTTTATTGCCTGCCGAATGCCGTCAGCATCGTCTCTGAAATTCGATCTGAGCATATCAAGGTACCAGTTCGGCGTGGGAGAGGCGGCGTCGGCATCGACGCGCCAGCTATTGGGCCATTCTTTTTTGATTGCCCTTTCGAGCCACCGGGACAGTACCGATTTTCCCGAATTGGGATCCCCTACAATCCCTACCACCGTGCTGTTTTCAACATGATTTTTGCGGGGCAGGCGGACGCCGGGATTTTGCAGCCCGATACTGATAAGGCTTTCTTCCCGGGGCGAGTCGTATAAAATGTGTGCTATGCCCGCATTGCCGGCCGCGACAACCGCGGCGGCGTACATCCAGTTTGCCCCCCTGCCGCCGATGATCAGCATTTCCGTCCCCCCGGCGAAATAAAGGGGCGTTTTTTCAAAATCAGCCAAAGTCCAGCCCCCGGCGGGCGCGGGGAGGAATTCAAGCTGCAAGCCGCCTGAATCCTTCTCCCCGGTGAGTCTGCACCATTCCGGAACCGGAGAACCGGCATCACCGGCCTTAATTACCGGCTTATGCCGCCAGACTGCGGTATCGCCGGACTGGGGCTGATATACGGAAACCTCCGCCGCTCCGCCCCGCACAGCGTGAAGGGCAAAATTCGCAAACATCCAGACCGGCGCATTCCCGTCTAAACGTACCGTTTTGCCGGAAAAAGGCAAATCGTCTATCGCCGGATCTGATAAGACAGAGGAAGGTAAATTCCGGTCCGTTTTTTGGGGGTTCAAAACCACCTCCAGCGCACCGGAGGAATCTAATTTCCAACTAAATGATTCGGAGGGATACATCATAAATCCCATTATACTCAATTTATCACAGTGTGTAAGTAGTCGTCGCAACACAGGAATTCCGAATTTAACCGCGGACCCTTACGGACAGAACGGACTAAACTGATATGAAAGTATGCAAGAAGATACAAAGGGAGAAAAACTACGGTATGAAAACGAAAGCTTTCGTATCCGGGGGTGTATGTACGAGGTAAAAACCGCTCTTCATAATCTATGACGGCAAACCGCTCAAACAGGCATACAGGGCTGATTTCAGAGTTATTCGTTAATTCATCCGTGTCTGTCCGTG
>JAISNI010000051.1 GCA_031276295.1 Treponema sp. | reverse complement strand
AACTACTGTCTTTTTCATCTTTCTTACTCCTTGTGATCTGATATATAATGTAACGGCTGCGCCGTTATCCCTTAACCGAACCCAGAAGCATACCTTTCATAAAATATTTTTGAATAAAGGGATAAACCAGCAGAATAGGTACCACGGTAATAATGATGGCCGCCATCTGGAGGGTGAAAGGCTGGGCGAGTTTATCCGGATCTCCCCCCATTCCTTCCCTGGCCATTTGGCCTCCTTCTATTACCAGTTCCCTGAGTACCAGCATCAGGGGCCAGAGATTCCTTTTGGTAATATAGAGGACAGAATCGAAATACGCATTCCAGTGACCCACAGCGTGGAAGAGCAGGAAGGTAAATATCGCCGGCAGGGACAGGGGGAGAATAATCTTGAACAACACAACAATTTCGTTAGCCCCGTCTATGATAGCCGATTCTTCCAGGCTGTCCGGTATGGCGGCGATAAAATTCCGCATGAGGATCAGATTATAGGTACTGATGGCCCCGGGCAGGATCAGGGCCCAGTAAGTGTTGATCAGTTTGAGGTTCCGGACAAGGGCATAATTCGGGATCATGCCTCCGGAAAAAAACATGGTAAAAATAATAAGGCTCATCACCAGGCTCCTGCCCTTGAGGTTCTTTTTGGAGAGGGGATAAGCCGAAATACAAAGAAGAAATACATTAATGGCGGTTCCAAAAACAGTTATAAAAATGGTATTCCGGTAACCGGTTTGGAGGAGGCTCATACTCAACATCTGGGAATAAGCCTGGGCAGAGGGATGTTCCGGTATAAAACGCAGGGGATTAGCCAGATAGTCATTATAGGGGGTGAACGAAAAGGCCAGGACATAAAAAAAGGGAAATATACAGGCCAGGGCAAAAAGAGTGATAATGCCGTAATTAATCACATCAAAAACAGTTTCTCCCGCTGTCCGCCTGATTTTTGACTGGCCGGTCCGTGTACTGATTCCTTTTGTCAACTCTGCCCCCTTTAAAAAATACCTTCTTCTCCCAGTCTTTTTGCGATCTGGTCTGCGGTGATAAGGAAAATCATACCCACCAGGGAGGTAAAGAGACCCACGGTGGTGGCAAAGGAGAACCGCCCGCTCAAAAGCCCCAGGCGGTATACCCAGGTTTCAAAAACTTCCGAAACCCCCATGTTCTGGGAATTCTGGAGTACGAAGATCTGCTCAAAACCATTGCTCATAATTCCCCCCATCCTGAGGATGAGGCAGAGTACAATGGTCGTCCTAATACAAGGCAGGGTTATATACCAAAGGCGCTGGAATTTATTCGCCCCGTCCACGATGGCCGCCTCATAAAGTTCCGGGTTTATGCCGGTTATGGCGGCCAGGTAAATGATGGTACCCCAGCCGGCGCCCTTCCATATATCGGAGATAACAATAATACTGCGGAAATACTCATCTTTGGCCATAAAAAATACCGGCTCCCTTCCAAGAGCCTTTATAATATAATTGACGATACCCCAGGTGGGAGAAAGAAAACTAATGATAATCCCGCCAATAACTACCCAAGAAATAAAGTGGGGCAGATATACGATAGTCTGTATCACCTTCTTGTATCCCAAACTTCTCATCTCGTTCAGCATAAGGGCTAGAACAATTGGAATGGGAAAACCCCAGAAGAGGCGCAAAAAACTCAAATAGATAGAATTAAAAAAGATCTTATAAAAATCGTTGAGGTCGAAAAGGTATTTGAAGTTTTCCAATCCTATCCACCGGCTCCCCAAAATACCCTTTGAAAAACTAAAGTCCTTAAAGGCGATAATAACCCCGTACATGGGGACATACTTGAACAGGATATAATAGACAATCCCCGGTAAGAGCAGGAGGTACAGATACTTCATCCGCCAAAGGTACTTCCCAAGGCCGGATTTTTTGTGAGTTAAGAGGTTCTCGCTCATGGAACAATCGTACCCGTGTCTTTGGCGAAAATCTATAATAATGTTGCGGAATTGTAATAGATTTTCCGGAAACGGGATTTTTATTATCCTGTCTGAAAAGTATTATCGGTTGAGGCGATCTCAAACGAACAGGTTTCAAACAGGCAGCACCGGTACGGGACTACAGCGGTTTACATAGTTCCACAAGTTCGTTGATATCGGCAAAGGCCAAACACTCTACCGTGTCTGAGGCGCCGTAGTAAATCTTCAATTCCCCGGAATCTTCCGCAATAAGCCCCCCCGGGAAAATAGTGTTGGTACGGAAACCTTCATCACATTCCCAGGCTGTTTCGGGGGCTAAAAGGGGCTCCCGGGAAAGGCCGATAGTTTTGGCGGGATTCTCCAGATCCAGCAGCATTACCCCGGCGCAATACCGTTTCTGCCATACCGGTTCCCATCCATTTTTTCCACGGCTCCGATCCCGGTCCACAGCATGAAAGAGGACGAGCCAGCCTTTCCCGGTCTTAACCGGAGGCGCCCCTGGACCGATCTTGTCATTGGCCCAGGGGACGTCCTCTACCGCCAGAACCAGGTCCGTATCCCCCCAGTACCGGAGATCCGGGGACGCCGAAATCCACATATCAAAACGGTCCACCCCGCCCCGGGAATATACCGGGAAGGGACGCTCCAGCCGCCAATAACGGCCGCCGATCTTTTCCGGGAATAGAACCATGTTCCTGTTATCCGGAGCGGAGAGGGACAAAAACCGGATATGCTCGAAATCATCGGTCATGGCAATACCTCCCCGGACTCCGTGTTTCGTGTCCACCGCAAAGCAGACATAACAGATCCCGTCAATCACGGTAACCCGGGGGTCGTATATCCGGGTTATCTCCGGATCTCCCAGCCTTTCCGCCGAAAAAAAGGGCCGCTTTTCCACTTCCCAGTGGATTCCGTCCCTGCTGAAAGCGATGCCCAAATTACAAAAACCAAAACCATGCCGGGCAGCATCGTAGCGGTAATCATTACGGAAGATCATTACGTACCGGCCCTGATATTTGGCAACCCCGGCGTTGAAGATACATTCCGCCTCGTAGGGTATATGTTCCTTGCTGAGTACCGGGGCTCCGTTATTCCAGCGTCTCACCGCCGGGCTTGAATGTAATTCGGGAAGCATTTTGGGCATAATAAACCACCTGTTTTCAAATTAAGATGGATAAAGTATATCAGCAACCGGAAAGATGTCAATATTTTTATTGTCACCACGGAATTTATAATGTATAATTCCTGATAAATATGGCCTTCAACCTGAAAAAGATATTTACCCTCCGCTCCCAGATTATCAAGATGGTAATGATCCTTCTGATCATTCTGGGAGTGGTCAATGTTCTGGTATACAATACCCTGGCAGAACTAAACTCTATCCGCAGAATCAAGGAATCGGTCGATCTGGCCTGCCGCCAGATAGGGATTTCATACGAGGCCACCCTTTCTTATATGGTAGAAACGGTAAACAAAATAGCGATCTTTGATTTTATCAATTACGATATTGTTACCGAATCTGAAAAACTCTACGAGTTCCAGATTTCCATGAACCGGGAACTCTCGTCTATCGTTTCCATGAACAGTTATATCATTTCAGCCTATATTTATTTGGTGGAACCGGACAGGGTTTTCGATTCCCGGCCATCATCCCCCTTCAGGATAACTTCTTTAAAGAATTTTTCGGACCGGGATATTTTTACGGATGTCCAATCCCATTACAAGCGGTTTTCAGGCCCCCGTATCCTTGGCGACGGAAGTTATCCAAAGAACGCACATTCGGTTATTACCCTGGTGGTTCCCATCTTTTTCAGAAACAGCAGCAATGCCTACCTTGCGGTCAACATCAATGCCGATACTCTGTATAATACCATATTCAAGAATTTTAATATGGACAGAGACTTTACCTTTTATGCCTACAACGCTGACAATACGGTGATTATCCACAGCGGGAACAAAAACAGGCTTTATTCCATCCTTGACATGGAAACTCTGCTGGCACGGGAATCGGATCTTTTCTACTATTTTTACCGGGATCGCCCGATTGCCGCGGCTTATGCGTCCTCCTACCTTGACTGGACCTTTGTGCTTGCGATGCAGGCAAAACCGGTTATCCATGACTTACCTGGCTATATCGTCATCAACCTTTTTATCATTTTCATAGTCCTGGGAATAATCTCTTTTGTCGTTTTTGTAAAGGCCGGGCAGGTAAGCCAGGTGGCCCTGGCCGTTTCGGAGGCCCTCTGGAAAGAAGTCCTGATCGACAGGGTACAGATAGATGAGGAGGTACAACAACAGTTAAGCGGCGGAGGCTTTTTAATAGATGGGGGAGGGGTATACGGCGTTATAGGCATCTGCGGAGATTACACGGCTTCCTCCCTGTTAAAACCGGTCTGTGAAAAAATCAGCCTAAAATTGGCCGGAGAAAACCGGGTCTTTAAAATCATTCCCATATCGAAAACCACCGTCGCTTTGGTTATTAAATACCGGACAGGGGATGCTTCTCCGGACATTCAACGGAATACCGCCCAGGGGCTCCTGGAATATTTGTCCCCTGAAGAACAGCAAGTTGTCTTTTTCGCCATAAGCGGCCTGCAGAAGAACTTTGCCCTCCTGCCTCTCTGTTTCAGGCAGTGTGAGGACACCTTCAAATATAAACTATGTCTTGAATCCCATATTCTGGATCATTCCCTTATCCGCGATGCCGGAAGGGAATATGAATTTCCGGCGGAACTTGCGCGGTATCTCAACAATAATATTGCCGCCGGCAGTAAATCGGGCTGCGCCGTATATCTTGAGAAAATATTCGGCCCCATAGAGAGAAAAAACGTTATTGTCAGCGATGAACAGATCGTTAATCTCGTCATCTTCCTGCAAAACGGAGCCTTCAATGCCGTTTCCGATATACCCGGCCTCGTAAAAATTGATACCGGTGCTGCCATAAACGCGGAAAACTTTGGCAGGCAGAGCCTCAGTGATATAAAGGCTTCCCTTCTTTCCTTTTATGAAAAAATTTGCGACGAGGTAAATGCGTTAAGGGAAAACCAGGAGCGCCATCTGTTCATGGCCGTTTTGGAACACATTGAAAAAAATTGCCTGAAGGATCATCTGATAAGCCTTACCTCGGTGGCGGACGACTTTCGGATCAGTAAAAACCATGTAAGCGGCATTGTAAAAGAAGCCACCGGCCTGGACTTTCCCGAATATGTCAATCAAAAAAGAATCGCCCATGCCAAAGAGCTTTTACTGAACAATGACATGACCATTGACGAGATCGCCCGGGCCGCGGGCTATAAATATTCCTACTATTTTATCAAGATCTTCAAATCCTTTGAGGGAATAACGCCGGGACAATACCGGGCCGCCAGGAGATCCCAGGAAACGGACGGGTAGAACGGATCGCTTTAATTGGACCGTCCATCGTTTTATCATTCGTTACCAAATACCGAACCCCTGCCGAACCGTCCCTGTTCTTAAAGACTTGTTTATAAAGGATTACCGGAACGCGCGAAAGGCCTGGCCTACGGGACGCCTTTTTCTGGGCCTTGCGGTACGAGATAAATCGGTATCTCCATGAGGACTCATCTTCATCTCCTCTTAACCATCTTCGGGAATGCCCTGATGGTTGAATTTGAAATTGCTGCTGGAACAATATATTTTCTTGCGTTTTTTTATGAACCATGGTAACATCCCTGTATAAGGTTCTATTGTTTTCGGTTAATCTAAATGAAGAATGAAGGCGGAGGCATTTTATGAACAATGTTATCGCCCGGTTTAAATCGCCCCCGAAGGAATACAGCCCTTTGGCGTTTTGGTTCTGGAACGGGACCCTGGAAACGGGGGAACTGGTACGGCAGATAGATGAAATGTCCTCCAAGGGGGTTCACGGGGCCTTTATGCATCCCCGGGCATATTTAAAGACGCCCTATCTGGAACAGGAATGGTGGGAGGCGGTGGGCGCCTGCGTGGAACGGAGCCGGGAGATCGGCTTTTCCCCCTGGATATACGATGAATACGCCTGGCCCAGCGGTACGGCGGGCAGTACCTTTGAACACAGTTATCAAAAGCCATCCCGGGTACTGGCCCGGGGGGAACAGAACATGGCCAAGGGTCTCCGGGTAAACCGCTACGAGGTCTCCGGGACCGCCGCCTTGAGCGATTTGATCTGCGGGGAAGCCGGGACCTTTGTGGCGGCC
>JAISNI010000211.1 GCA_031276295.1 Treponema sp. | reverse complement strand
TTTCGTCCCTCCCCCATGGGTCTGGTTTTAGTATACTTTTTTTACAGCGGTTTTGGTGATTTTGAACCGTAAGCTTGCAATTTATTACCCCCCCCCCCCCCCCCCGCACACTTTTTACTGATTTAGTTTTAATCCCCTCCCGGCATCCTGCTTCTTTATTATTTATTTCCAATTATTCACTAAGTATTATCTTATTACCCGTTACCCACTATTCATCATTATTTTATTACACCCTATCCCATTACGACCGAATCGGTGAACGAAACGCTTACGTCCAGCGGGATGTTCAGGCGGCTTTACCGGAACAATATACGGATTGCGGTACGCGCATAAACGGCGTACATACAAAGGAGGTTTAGGTTTCATGATGACGCACGAGACGGTTTGCAGTTCGGCATCTCCATCTTCATTATCAGATGAGGCCAATAAGCCCGTATTGGCAATTATTGTTCCCTGTTACAATGAACAAGAGGTGTTGCCAGAAACCTCACGACAACTACTCGATAGAATACATAACCTCATTTCAGATAATATCGTTTCTGTTAAATCAAAAATAGTATTTGTGGACGACGGTTCAAATGACGCGACATGGAATCTGATTGAAAAATATCATTTGGAAAACCCCCGGCATTTTTCCGGCATTAAAATGGCGAAAAACATGGGCCATCAGAACGCGCTGCTCTGCGGTCTATTGAAGATGAAAGACAGTGTTGATATAGCCATATCTATTGACGCGGATTTACAGGACGATCTGAATGTTATCAGAAAAATGATAGAAAAATATCTTGCCGGCTGCGAAATTGTATACGGCGTTAAAGAAAACCGGGACACTGACAAATTTCTTAAAAAGATAACTGCCCAGGGGTTTTATCGATTCATGCATTTTCTTGGCGTGGAAATTGTTTATAATCATGCCGATTTCCGTCTGCTGGGCAAGAATGCGCTTTCTGCCCTTGCTGAATATCAGGAAGTTAATTTGTTTCTCCGCGGCATTGTTCCTATGTTAGGATATAAAACCGATGCTGTACATTATAATATAAAAGAACGATTCGCGGGAAAAAGCAAATATACGGTGAAAAAAATACTAAAACTAGCCCTTGATGGCATTACCTCGCTTTCTATCAAACCAATAAGGCTGATTGCGATACTGGGAATATTTATATTTACAATCAGCCTTGCGATGATATTTTATTCAGTAGTTCAATATTTTTGCGGAAATACCATATCAGGATGGACAAGTTTGATTTGTTCTGTTTGGTGCATAGGCGGCTTAATATTGTTAGGACTGGGTATAGTCGGAGAATATATCGGGAAAATATATCTGGAAACGAAACATCGGCCGCGTTTCATCATAGAGAAAATGCTATACGAAGACGCCGGTGCGCCACAGTGATTTAAATATAATAGTATGCATCCTTTTTGTTGGAACTGTGTCCCTGGCAGCAGGCGTCATTGGGCTATGTTGCGTAGAAAAATACATACGACAACAAAGACGTTCTATAGATATATGCGAAAGTGGAAAAATGGAAAAGGCGGTCAAATGTTTAAATGAATATTATCAAGGTCGTTTTCGATAAAACATTTCTCAGATTTATTATCGTTGGTATCATCAACACGGGTGTTGGCACCGCGATAATGTTCGGTCTGTATAATTTTGCGGGATTAGGCTATTGGATTTCATCAGCGGCAAATTATGTGCTTACCAGCATTTTGAGTTTCTTCCTGAATAAATATTTTACCTTTCGGAAAAAAGAATGGTCCATCTTTATGATATTCTCGTTTGCTTTTGTTGTCATGGCATCATATCTCGTGGCGTATGGCGTCGCAAAACCGATTGTATATGCCATTTTACGGTCTTATCCTAAAAATGTTTGCGACAATATATCGCTGTTTTTTGGTATGTGTTTATTTGTTTGCTGCAATTACACAGGACAGCGTTTTTTGACATTCAACCGGCGGCCTTCCGGAAAGGTTGAAAAATATATAAATGTTGGAGGTAAGTGAAATGTTTCGATTTATGAAAGAGTATGTGTGGCTGCCGGAAAATTTCAGGAAATACCGCAGTGTGTTGGCGGGTTTTTCGGCGCTTTGGATGACGGTATGCCTTCTCTTGGTAATTCCGGGGGTTCGTTCGGGAATTCTCTTTTTCCTTGAACAAATACTCCTTAACCGCCCCTTTGAGAATCCGCTGCGCTGGCATCAGACGCTTTTGGCATACGGACTGATTGGAATAAGTACCCCGGTATTGTTTTTATCCCTCGCCGCCCTTTATATACGTCATAATGACTTTTTTAAAAACAAAAGAAATATAAAGATCATTTGCGGCGGCGGCATAACGCTTATAACCATAATCATGATATGGTTTATTATGTATCACGCGCAATGGATATTAAGCGATGACCATATGTTCTTAAGCACAACGGCCGTTAATAAATATCTTCCTCTGGATATTTATAACGGCGGCAGGTTTTTCCCCCTGGGGCATTTTCATTATAATGTTTTACTCGTTCTTTCTCATCTGCTGCAATGGGAAAGCATACCGGCGGCCGCCCATTTTTGGTTAAACACGGCAATATACATAGTTTCGTCTTTACTCCTTTATCTTTTATTCAGGGATATAGAACCGGCAAAAAGCAAAAACCATCCCTATATCCATGCCTTCTTTTTGTGCTTCCTCCCGTTTTTTTCATCTTCGTGTGTTATGATATTTATGCAGTGTATTTTTCCGGAAACGATACTTACGGCACTGTTATCCGCCTTTATGTTTTGTTATTACCGGGCGTTCAAGACAAACAAGACGGCCTATTATATTATCGCTTTTCTTGCCGCGCTATACAGCACCTATTGCAAAGAACCGGTTTTCGGTATGTTTGTTATTATCGCGCTGACTAATCTTATATACGGACATAAACAGCAGCTAAAAAGGGGCCGGGTGTTTCACATCGCATTGCTGGTGAACGCGCTGGTGTTTATTGTTTTATACTATCTGGTATCATACTCGAAGGCGGAAGGCCTTTATAATGAAGGAAGGGTCGAACAGAATATCATAAAATCCTTCGTGATAATTCTCATACAAAACAAATTCTTCCTTTTCATGATACCGCTTTGTATCATCCGTTTGTTTTTTGTGCTGGTGAGAAAAGACCTGACCCGTCTGTATTACGACAGTCTTCTTTTCGCAGGCGCGGGCTATATCGGCGCCTACATCATTTTACGTTTAAACGCATCGTATTATTTCTTTCCCGCGGTCATTTTATCCTTGCCGGGCTTTGTATATTGGAGTAAATATCTTTGCCTGAATAACAATAAAATCTACCTAGCCCTGTTCCTGGCGCCTTTACTCATGATTGGCACATTGAATTTAGGGGATGAAACGCTGCTGGCAAGAGATATTATACTCCAAAGGAAAAACACCATGCCCTTTATCAATAACCTGATAACAAATTATGAAAACGGGAAAAAATTGCTGTGGCATGAACAGGACGATCCGGATGCAAAAAACACTTTTTATATAACCGCGAGAAATTGGCAAAAACACGTTATAAATGCCTTTATGTCGTATGTTACAAAAACAGACCGGGATTATTTGGCTGTCGAAAAGGACATAGGGCATTTAGACAAAAACGATATACTTCTTTATCCAAGGGCAAACAGGTATTATCAGCCTGTTCCGGAGGATGTGCTTATGATACTAAGGGATCGCGGCTTCAAATTGGATGTGAATTTCTTTGATGTTTATGTGTATAAATACGCCGGGGAATGACCCAAAAAGGTAATCCGGGAAACAAGGTTTGCGTTGATCGCCGTTGGGATTCCAATATTATGCGGCGGTAGAGAAATAGTTTTTAACGAGGCGTAATAACATGAACAAGAAAATCACGTATGTATTTTTAGGGATAATCTTATTTTTCATGTTGACGCCGTTTATTTTATTCGGCGCTAATACCGTCATAACGGTCCATGATAACCTGGATTCTCTTATACCATGGTACAAAATGTTTCACGACAATGATTTGTTTTTCAAGTTTGACGCCCCAACTAAAGGTTTCAGCGGGATGTCAACTTTATACTACGGCCAGTTGGGATTTACCTTCCAGGCGCTGCTGTACAGCGTTTTCGATACCTTCCCGGCCTATGCGTTGAATTATACCGTTGCGGTCTTATTGGGAATACTGTCAATGTACCTGTTATTACATAAACTGCTCAAGATTGACCCGCTCATATCCCTGGCTGTTTCTGCCTACTATGCTATTCTGCCAGTATATCAGGGGTGGAATATAGCGGTTGGCACATTGCCTTTTATCATATTCGTCTTTTTTCATTTCGCGTTACAGTCGGATTATGAAAAGAATACATTTTCATGGAAAACATTATTACTGGTGTTTTATCCCGTCTTTTCTTTTTTTGCGACTATCGGAATATTTATACTCGGACTTTGGTTTGTCGGCGCCATTAGTGTTTGTGTAAAAAACAAAAAACTCAACCCCAATTTAATTGCCGGTTTCTTTCTTCTCGCCCTTGGGTATATTCTCGTTGATTTGCGGCTTTTTTATGTGATGTTCATACTGACCTCTACAAACGCCGGTGAACTGGGACTACTCCTGGTAAATCGGTATGATGACGAAAATAGTATTTACACGATTTATGTGTACAAAGCGGATTAGTGCCGGCAGCCTGTTGCACTTGCGGATTCTTTGCATATCTCTGAAATCCCCGTATGATTTTTTATACAGATTACCGCATTACGCATAACGTTTTTTTCGTCCGTTACCTTTCATCTTCATCTTTATCTATGATAAATGCCGGTATAAATGCCGATATTCTTAACGTATGAATGCCTTGGCGGTTTTGTATGGGGGCGGCCTGACAGGGGCGGCTTATGAGGCTTTTTTTGAAGGCAGAAATGCCCTGTCTCTGGCCCTGGAACGGGCATCCTCATTTCGCGGGGTAACAAGAACCGTTCTCCTTGCGGGGGAAGATGATCCCTTTTTGAACGGGCAGGGGGCCCTCTTTAACGGCGGGCCTGAACAATTTGCCGTTGTCAAGGCAAAAAACTGGACACGGAAAAGTCTGCTGGATGCGCTTGCTTCCCTGTCCGGGGGCTACGATCTTACCTATTTTGCCTGGGCCGACGCGCCCTTTCTGGATACGGCGCTGGCGGATGCCATAGCCGCGCGGCATTGCAGGTATGCCGCCGAGTATTCCTATGCCGAAGGCTGGCCCTACGGTTTTGCGCCCGAAGTGCTTTCCCCGGGAACCGCCGGCATACTCTCTAAAATCGCGGGAAGCGACGGGCCGGTTGAACGGGATTCGCTGTTTCAGGTACTTCAAAAGGATATCAATGCCTTTGACATAGAAATGGAAATTTCCCCGGTGGATCTCCGCAGTTACCGTTTAAGCCTTACCGCCGATACCAAGCGGAATCTCCTGCTCTGCACCCGTTTTGCCCAGGCCGCGCGAAACCGTGCCGGAAATGACAACGCGGGTTCGGATGTGGGTATTCCGCGGGCCGCCGATGCCGAGGCCCTTATCAAGGACAATCAGGAACTGCTCCGTACCCTGCCCGCCTATTATAATATTCAGGTTGCAGGCCCCTGCGCCCAAACCTGTACGTTCTGTCCTTACCCCCGGTTCGGCGGAGCGGGTGAAAAACCGGCTGCGGATCCGGCAGGTTTTATGGATGCGGGGCTTTTTGGGGAATTGCTCGATAAGATAGCCGCGTTTTCAGGCGATGCGGTGATCAGCCTCTCTCTTTGGGGGGAAGTCGGCCTCCATCCGCGGAAGCTGGACCTTATCGGGGCTGTGCTCGACAGGCCGTCCTTATCCCTCGTTATCGAAACCTCCGGTATAAGCTGGAAGGACGAGGAACTGAGCGCGGCGGCAGCCCTGGCGGCGGAGGCCTGTAAAGGGGAAAGGACGATTGCGCCCCTGTCGTGGATCGTTTCGCTGGACGCAAAGACCCCTGATTATTACCGGCAGGTTCGGGGGCCGGGCTATGCGGAAGCCCATGCCTGTGTAAAGAAACTTATGGAGCTTTGCCCCGCCGATACCTATGTACAGGCGGTACGGATGAAGGGCTTTGAGGATGAAATAGAACAGTTTTACCGTTCATGGAAAGAGGCGGGGGGCCAGGTGATCATCCAGAAGTACGATCATTTCTGCCGTATACTCCCGGCAAAGACGGCGTCCGACCTCTCTCCGGTTAAACGCCGCCCGTGCTGGCACCTGCTGCGGGATATGACGGTACTGCTGGACGGGCAGGTTCCGTGCTGTAGGGAGGATCTTGGCGCCTTGCAGGGCAGGAGTGTAAAACCTGTTTGGGGCAATGTTTTCAGCCAAAGCCTTGAAGCCATCTGGGAACAGGGCGGGGAGCCGTACCGTGAACATTGCAGGGGTGAATACGGGTTGCTATGTGCGGAGTGTGATGAATACTATACCTATAACTTTTAACAGTACCGTTTCCGCCTATACCGTGGTGGGGGGTACTATCAGAGCCGGTTTTACCGGTCTTTCCGCCGTACTCCTCAACCGGGGCGGACGGTATCCTCGGCGTACCCTCTTTCAGGAATTAGAGAAAGTCGGGTTTGATTATATTATATCCGTGGAAGGCCCGCAGGAACGCTATGATCTTGAGGATCTATCCAGCCGTTTCCCCTTTGTACGCTTTGTTCTGCTTAAAGAAGAGCTAACGGCGGGAGAGCAGATCAACCTTGCGGCAGGCGAATTATCCAGCCCCCTCTTCTTTGTGCTTTGGAACGATCTCCGCATTATCCACAGTGGAGGCGCCGTCAGAATGGCCGAACGGCTCATCTCAAGCCAGGACGATATTGGCGGTATAAACGGTAAAAACGAGATAGGCAAGAATGAAGAACCCCGGAACGGCTACAAACGGCTCTGTACCGTACCCCTTATCCAGAATTCCCGCTTTGAGCCTCAGCCTACCCTGATGGCTCCTGTCATAATAAAGAATGTGGTGAATACCATCCCCTTTATTCCGGTTAAGGAAGGTTCCCCCTCGCTTTACCCTTACGATGGGATAGGTATTTATGACAGAAAACGTTTTATAAGTCTGGGCGGTTTTGACGGTACCCTGAAAAGTCCCTACTGGCAGCTTATGGATTTCGGCTTCCGCGCCCACCTCTGGGGGGAGGAGATATGTTCCACTCAATTTATCAAACTTTCCTACGACGAGGATCCCCCCGAAGAGGATAGCACCGTGGATGAAAGTTACCGCCGCTTCTATCTCAAGAGTATCGCGCCGATTTTCAGGGGGGATTATGCGGATCTTCCGTTCCGGCGTTTCCCCTCGTACCTCATGAGTTCCGGCGGTGATCCGTTCGGCGCATGGGAAGAATTCATGGAAAGCCGGCGCTGGATTAAAATTAACCGTTTCCGTTTTCGCGGCGATGCGCAGAGCATTACCGAATTATGGGAAGATTACGGGCTTGCTCCGGAGGAGAATCCTCCTGAACCGGAACCAAGGCCGGTTGATCTCAACGGGAAAACGCGCGGGACGGACGCTCAGGTTAAGGGGGAAGTCCTGCCGGAGATTGGCGAGGAGCCTTTTACCGTGTATACCGCGCCGCATCTTGACAACGGCGCCGCCGCGGGAACATCCTTTCAGGATATGGCAGGTATGCAGGAAGCCGGGCACAAGGTCCCGTGAGCCGTGACAGCTCTGATAGTTCAGGCACGGTTAGATTCAAGCCGTCTTTACGGGAAAGCCCTCCTTCCCTTGGGGGGAAGGCCGCTCATCCTCCGGGTTATGGAGGCGCTGAAAACCGTGCCCTGCGGCTGCCGTATCCTTGCGTGTCCTCCCGACTGCGCCTCCGCGTTTGCAGCATTGGCTGAGGAGGCGGGTTTCAAGCTGGCGGTCGGGCCCAAAGAGGACGTGCTTGCCCGTTACTGCCTTGCTATCCGCCGGTTTGCCCCCGATAGGATAATCCGGGCCACGGGGGACAACCCCTTTGTTTTTGCCGACGCCGCTATCAGGCTGAATGAAGAAGCCGGCGCCCTCAATGCCGATTATGCCGGTTACAGTGGTATGCCCTACGGCGCGGGTGTGGAATCCGTAAAATCGGAAGCCCTGCTCCGGGCCGAGCGGGAAGCCCGCTCCCCAACGGAAAGGGAACACGTCTGCCCCTATCTCTACAACCACCCCGAAGTCTTTCTCCTCCACCGCCCCCTTGCCCCGCTTATCTGGCAGGGGCCGGACATACGCCTTACCGTCGACACGCCGGAGGACTATAAACAGGCGGAGCTTCTTTATACCGGCCTGCCGGCGGGGGCTTCCGCCGGGGAGCGTTACCGGGGAGAGGCCGTAATCCGCAGCGCAAGGGCGCTCTTCCCGTGAAAAAAGGCGCCGTCCTGGTGGTTCCGGCGGTAGAAGACGGCAGGGGGGGAGGCCACCTGGTCCGCTCGATGAATCTGGTCGGATCTTTCCGTTCAAAAGGCAGGGAAGCCTTTCTCCTTCTCCCTGAAAATGTAGCGCCGGCCTTGTCTGAACCGGGCGGCGTAAACGGACTTAGTGATATTATCGGGCTTATCGATATTAACGGAACTTTCGACCGATCCTGGATCAAAACCGTGCGGCCCGGACCGGGTGAATGGGAAGCCCTCATTCTCGACTTTTTCAGGACGCCAAGGGAAGATTTTAACCGGTGGGCTCGTTTTTGCGGGGAGCCGGGGAAATACCGTATTCCCCTTATCGGCATAGACGAAGGGGGGCCCTGCCGGGATTCCTTTGATTTTCTCATCGACCTGCTGCCCGGCCCCAAGCAATTTGTTCTTCCTAATATCGCCGCGCCCGCGTTTCTTCCGCTGCCGCGGAAACGCAGGGCCGCCTTTCCGTCTTTTCTCCCCGCCGCGGCGCCGGATGAAAAACGCCCCGAGAAACAGGTCCGCGTCCTTGTCGGATTCGGCGCCGAAGACGCCGCGGGCCTTGCCGCCGCAGTCCTTGAGGCTTTTCTTGCCGCCGGGGCGGTCTTTCCGGTATCTTCAAGTATTATATTGACCGTCATCATGCCCAACGGAAACAGCAATACGGTTTCGGGACAGGAAAACCTGAGAATTGTACCTTCCATACCGCTTCTCAGGGAGAAACTTGCCGATTACGATCTCTTCATCACCCACTACGGACTTGGGGCGTTTGAAGCCCTCCATGCCGGCGTCCCCGTACTCCTGGCCAATCCGAGCGGGTATCACGAAAAGCTCTCGCGGCAGGCGGGGTTTGTTTCCGCGGGAGTAGGCGGGGGGGCCTGCTCCCGCCTGGTCAGGCTTCTCTTTGAAAAGAAGCGCGGAGGAAGGCCCGTGCTCAACCGGGGCTTCCTCCGGGGGCTTTCTGGTATATGCGGGGGGCTTGCGGAGCGTTACGGCTTGGATAAAGAGCCGCGGGGGGATCTTGCGGATTTTCTTGAAGGCGGCATACCGCGGCTTCCGGCGGCCTGCCCCTTCTGCGGGGAGGACAGCTTCCGCATAGCGAGGCGCCCCGTTATCGCACGTTTTCCGCACCGGACCTACCGGCTCTGTAAAAACTGCGGCATGATATCTATGAGCCGTCTCTCCCCCCCTCCTTTTGAATACGAACGGGACTATTTTTTTGATCTTTACAGGAAGCAGTACGGAAAAACCTACCTTGAGGATTTCCCCAATCTGATGCGGACGGCCGAAAAGCGTGTAAGCCGCATAGCCTTTTTTTTGAATCAGGCGGCGGCGGCGGTTCCTTCCGGGTTAAAAAGCGCTAAAAAAAACGCGGAGGCCCGTGCGCCGCGGATACTTGACATAGGCTGCGCCTACGGCCCCTTCCTCGCCGCGTCCCGGAAAGCAGGTTTTGACGCGCTAGGGCTTGATCCTGCCGCCGACGCGGTACGGTATGTCCGGGACGAACTGCACATTCCCGCGTTTCAGGGCTCCTTCCCCGATAAGGTTCCTCCTGCGCTTTACGCGGGCGGCGGTTTTGATGCGGTAACGCTCTGGTATGTCATTGAGCATTTCGAGAATCCCGCCCGGGTTCTGGAGGAGCTGCACAAACTCCTTAAACCGGGCGGTGTTCTGGCGTTTTCCACCCCGTCTTTCAGCGGAATCTCGGGCCGTAAATCCCTCAAACAGTTCCTCTACAACAGCCCTTCGGATCACTATACGATCTGGAGCCCGGGCCGTTCAGGCGCTTTTTTAAAAAAATACGGTTTTTTACAAAAAAAAACGGTGGTTTCAGGCTGCCACCCTGAACGCTTCCCCTTGTTCGGTACATTCTTATCTGATAAAAAGGGAATGGCGTATACGTGTTTTATGTTGATAAGCCGTATCTTCAGGTTGGGAGATACCTTTGAAGTATATGCGGTTAAGAAATAAATAACGGAGAAAATGATTATGGAAAATAAGCAGATAAAAGGGCGGATTTTAATTTTAGGCGCGGGAATCATGCAGGGGCCGTCTATCAGGATTGCGAAGGAGATGGGTCTTGAAACGGTGGTGGTGGACGGCGATCCCCACGCGCCCTGTGTATCCCTGGCGGATCGTTTTGAACCTATAGATCTCAAAGACAAGGAGGGTATAGAGGCGCTGGCCCGTAAGCTGCAAGCTGAGGGCGGCCTTTCCGGCGTGATGACCGCGGGTACGGATTTTTCGTCCTCCGTAGCCTGGGTTGCCGAAAAGCTTGGGCTTCCGGGCATACCCTACGAGGTGAGCCTGGATGCTTCGGACAAGGAGCGTATGCGGCGGCGTTTCCGGGAAGCGGGCGTTCCCTCGCCGAACTTCCTGGTGATAAAGGATTTTGACGGTAAGGCGCCGCCCAAGCTGCCCTTCCCCTATCCCGTGGTGGTTAAACCCGTGGACAATATGGGGTCCCGCGGCTGCCGCAGGGTGGACAACTCGTCGGATTTTATGAGCGCCCTCCCCGAAGCGCTTAAATTTTCCCGATCCGGCAGGGTTATCGTTGAGGAATACATGGACGGCCCTGAATTTTCCGTGGATGCCATTGTCTACCAGGGCGAAATCACCATCTGCGGCCTGGCGGACAGGCATATATTTTTTCCCCCTTACTTTATCGAGATGGGCCATACCATGCCTACCTACGGTTCCCCCGAAACGGAGAATATACTCAGGGTGTTTAAAGACGGCGTCAGGGCCCTCGGCATCACGAACGGCGCCGCCAAGGGGGACATCAAGCTGAGTTCCCGCGGCCCCATGATTGGGGAGATAGCCGCGCGGCTTTCGGGCGGTTATATGTCGGGCTGGACCTATCCCTATGCCTCGGGCGTGGAAGTTACCCGCGGCGCCATTTTCGCCGCCCTGGGGAAAAAACCCGAAGGGCTCAAGCCCCGTAAATTCTGGACCTGCGCGGAACGGGCCTTTATCTCCATTCCGGGAAAGATCCGCTCCATACACGGCCTTGACGCGGCCCGGAATGTACCGTATGTCAAGGATCTGTTCCTCCGGGTCGGGGAAGGCTCGACGGCAGCCTTTCCCGAAAATAATGTAAGCAAATGCGGGAATGTCATCAGCGCGGCGCCCGAACGGAACGAGGCAATCGAATCCGCCGAAAAAGCCGCCCGCGCCGTGCTTATACGTCTTGAATCGCCGAATCCTCAAACAGAAGCCTTCCTCGCGGAGCTTCCCTCCGCCAGCCAGAGCTTTCCGCCCGATGCTTTTTCCCTTCCCGCGGAATTTTACGCCCTGCTTTCAGGGCTTCCCGGCATGAGGCGTTTCCTGCCGAATTCCCAGCCGGCGCAGGATGGGGAAGAAAACGCCGACGACGGGGAACTTATCGCTATGCTCAAGGACCCGGGCACGGACATCGCCGTACTTCCCTTTCCTGAATTTACCCAGTCTGATCTGCGGGATTATGTGGGCAGAAGCGTGGAGGAAAGCCTCAACGCGGTACGGAACCTCACCGGCCTGTCCCTTCCCGTAAGCGGCAAACCTATGTCGCTCAGACGGCCGACGGTTTTCCTCGGCAGCCTCTTCTGGAACGCATTTATCAGGGGCGGGTATCAGGGAGCGGCGTATCTGGTCGATTATTATATAGGCTGAAGCGCCGCAGGAACATACATTTGAAGGGTAGGGTGAAAAGACTCGGCGGACGATATACGGTTATTATTCTCATCGCTCTTATGAACGCCTCCGTTCTGTCCGCGCAGGAAAAGCCTCCGGTACTGCCTTTAACATCGCAGATAGCCGCGGCGTCGGACGGCGCCGTAGAACGAAAAAAATCCCCGGATACGGGTGCCTCCGGCAGGTTCTTTCCCCTTGAGGAAACCCTCAAAGCCCTGGGCCAGTCCGAAGAGATAGAATTCCGCTGGGAACCCCTTACCCAGACCGGAACCTTTGTTCTGGCCGGGCACCGGGTGGTTTTCCAGAGCGGGGTGAAGGGGGAAACCGGCCTTGTGATGCTGGACGGCAGGGAGATTCTTGAAATTGAACAGCCCTACCGTGAAAAGGGCGGTTTTTATTTCCCCGAGGCTTTTATTACGCCGGTTCGCAGTCTGTTCCTGCGGGCCGTTGAGGAGGATAAATCCCGTTTCCGTATAGCCGCTATTATCATAGACCCCGGCCACGGGGGAAAGGACAGCGGAGCCGTGGGCAAGGTGGTAATAGATGGCAAGCAGACGGCGGTTGTGGAAAAAGAGATCACGTTACAGGTCTCGCGTGCGCTCTACACCCGTCTTTCCGCGGCCTATCCCGACAAAAGGGTACTCCTTACCCGTCAGGGCGATACTTACCCCAGCCTGGAGGCCCGTGTAGCTCTGGCCAATTCGGTACCGCTCCGTGAAAACGAGGCGATTATCTTTATTTCGCTTCATGCCAACGCTTCGTTCAACACGAAGGCCCGCGGCTACGAATTCTGGTTCCTTTCCCCCGAATACCGCCGTGATGTCATCAACAAGGCGGACTATCCGGCCTCCGCCGAGGTTATGTCTATCTACAACGATATGCTTGAGGAAGAGTTTACGACGGAGAGTATCATTATGGCCCGGTCTCTCCTGAAAAGTTTTGACGAAAGCCTGGGTTCCCTTATCCCCTCCCGCGGTATCAAGGCGGAGGAATGGTTTGTGGTGCGGAATGCCCGTATGCCGTCGGTGCTGGTGGAACTGGGCTTTGTTACCAACCCGGACGATGCAAAACTGCTTATAAGCGATGAATACTTGAATATCTTCTCGGAAGCGTTGTATAAGGGAATCGATGATTTTGTCGTCCAGTTTGAACGGTCCGGAGGATTCACCGCTATTCAATGAGCGCTCATAAGAGTAATGGTTTGACCGGCTTTGCCGGAATTTTCACCAAAAAACAGAACCGCCGTTTTCTGTACCTTGTTTTCCTGGGTGTTTTTGCATGGCGCCAGTATCAGAATATTACCCTGGTACGCCGTACCTTTGTTTTCTACACCGCATTGCAGAACAATACGGTGGTTGAGGACCGTATGCACCCCCACGCGGAAACGCCGGAAGACGACATTAAATTCTACATTGAGGAGGCCCTGCTTGGCCCGGTTTCGCCGGATCTGGCGCCACTTTTTCCCCGTGAGACGCGGCTGTGTTCCTTTATGTACCGGGACGGCGATGTATACGCGGATCTCTCCGAAAGCGCCGCCCTGCCGGAGGGAAACGGTGATGTTATGAGGAGTCTTTTCACCCTGTATGCGGGAATCAAGCGGAATTTCCCCTCCACAGGCGCCGTCAAGCTCTTTATCATGGGGAACAAGGTCCTGCTTGACGATATACACGGATACGATGACGATTTTATCTTGAGCGGATTGTTTGGCAAACAGGAGCCTGTAAGCCCGCCGGCGCGTTAAGAATGTTTACCCGCCGTATGGGAACGCCGTGCTATGCCCTATTCACAGATTTACCGGCCTTGCGGGTTCAGTCCGGCAGGCTGGGGGCAAGGAGCGGAAATGTTTTGAAGCAAAATGAAAAAAATTAAAAAAGAAGTTGACAAACCCATAGCTTTTTATATAATTTAAATTAGATATCTTAATCTACTAAGATTAATCAGAATGAAAGGAGTTTTTAATGAAACGTATCTTCCTTTTTGCCATTATTACAATTCTGGCCGTGGGATCAGTGTTCGCTGAACAGGCAACATTGATTGATTTTTCTCTTCTCGCAAAAGACGAGGACGAGGAGGTTGGTGATGAAGCGGTAGGCACGGCAGCCATACCGATGAATACCGCCACTCGTATGGACTATTCGGCAAAGGCTGACAGCAGTTATACCGAAGCGCAACGCAAGATAATGATCACTTCTCTTGCAATCGAGAACTGGGATGTAAGCCTTGCTTCTTCCTCCCGGAATGTTACCAATAACCGCCTCAGTTATACCAAGGAAGCGGCTTCCAAACAGTACACTACGGTAATGGGCGTCCGTGTTCATTTCCCGGTAGAGTCCTATAATTCCTGGGCGGTTGTAAAGCCCCCGTTTGAGATTCCCGCGTTTGAGCCCAAGGAAGACTCGGAAGACGGTTCTTCAAAATTCGAAGGCGGCTTGGGTGTGGTAAAGAATGTCGGGGCTATCAAATCCATTCAGGTTCAGGCTTACGGCCTTAACTTCCCCCACGGGCTTTCTATCCTGTTGCTTGACGCCAATGGCAACGAAAAGAAAATATTCCTGGGTTATATGGATTTTGAAGGTTGGGGAAAGATCATTTGGAATAATCCTGCCTACCAGCAGGAAGTCCGGACCAGGGCCTTGCGTTTGTATCCCATATACCCGCAGTCGGACGTGAACCTGGTAAAGTTCGGCGGGTTCCAGATCAGCCGTAACGGGGAACAGGTAGGCGGTGATTTTATTACCTATTTCAAAGACGTTCAGATCATCTACGATTTGGCCGTCCAGCCCACCGCCAAGGATGGAGCCGACATTGTTGATGAAGATGTCTGGGACATCACGAAAGACCGTGAGGCTGCCCGTGAGAAGAACCAGATGAAGGAACTGGGTAAGAAGCAAGTATTGCGCTACCTGGAAGGGAGAAGGCAGGCGACTGAATCCTTCAATGCCGATGAGTCCGCTGCGCAGGCCACTGAATAAGTCTATTTAGCAGGGTTTTTGGGAACTTAGCTTCAAATATCTATTATGAAGCTAAGTTATGATGGATTTATCGAGAGAAAAGCTGTCCGAATACTTTTCGGATGGCTTTTTTTTTAATACATATAAATACAATATAAGTGATGAAAAATATAAAATTCCCCGATAGAACAAGCCTCCGCAAGGAGTATGAAGAATTTGCTGAAATAAGGAACTGGGTTATCATGGATCTTGCGGCCCTTATTGAAGAAAAATTGACTTTGTTGGAGAGCAAGCCGAGCATAAAAACAAGACATAAAGATTTCAATAGTTATTTTAAAAAGTATATCAAGCTCTTAAAAAACGGTTATACCGGCTCGCCTTTTATTACCGATATTATCGGCCTTCGGATAGTGTGCCCTTTTCTTGAAGATACCTCCGGCGTTACCGCTCTGATTAAAAAGCATTTTGAGGTAATTGAAGATGAAAGGAAGGGGGCCCAGTACAGTTTTAAGGAATTCGGCTATGAATCGATACACCTTTTGGTGAAGATTCCTGAAGAAATCAATAAGAAACGCGGAGACTGCGGCTGCGAAATAGCGGAAATACAGATACGCACCATATTACAGGATGCCTGGGCCGAAGTTGAGCACGAGTTGGTCTATAAGGCCGAATTTACCCCGTTTGATGCCCGTATAAAACGAAAATTGGCCGCGTTAAATGCGAGTCTTTCCCTGGCGGATCTTGTTTTTCAGGAAATCAGGATACTTCAACGGCAGCTTAACGGGCAGATAGATAAACGCCGGGCGTCTTTTTTTAAAAAAATTGAAGAATCAATAGACGGCCGTCTCTTTGAAGATGATTCTTTTACGGGGGAAGCAAGCCTTGACGATAAGCCCCTTATTCTTCCGCCCTTTCAACCGGGAGACGATTCCATTGACGGCCTTCTCCTTAACGCCCTCTATGCCCACAACAAGAACCAGTTCGGTGACGCGATTGCCTTTTATAGCCGCATCCTGGAAATGAATCCTGGTGAAAATACCGCTTCCCTTATCTATAAACACCGGGGCATGGCTTTTTTTGCGCAGTCCCGGTACGAAAGGGCCATTGATGATTTTTCTAAATCTTTGGAACTGGATACCGCTTCAAACAAAGCCTTTTATTACCGGGGTGTAGTTAAGGCCGTACTCCAGCGCTATTCCGAAGCGATAGACGATTTTACCCAATCGCTGATTATTCATCCGTATCATGCGTTCTGCCTGTACCGGCGGGGGCAGGCTTACTACCATATCGGCGATTATTCTGCCGCCCTTTCGGATGCCGAGGCCGCCGTCAGGCTTGATACGGAAAAGGAATCTTTTAAGAAGTTTAAATTTTTCTTACTGAAAAAGATGAAAATGTAATTTTGTAACCATTCAGCCGCTGCGTAATGTCAGAACTTTTCTTGTTCTCCTCCGTATTAATAAAAGGGGTTGCCGCCCTCTTTCGATTCCAATCGGATCATTGAGGGGCCGCCCCTTCCGGGCGGGAATTACAACCGGGGAGGAGCGGCATCAAAGGGATCATGATCCAGCAACGTACCGCCCAGGGCCTTGAGCGCCTGCGCCTTAAAACTGTCAAGCCCTATGTCCTTATATTTATTTTTTATCCCATGATTTTTGACAAGCTCTTCCGTGTAATCGTAGAGGGGGTAGACCCGCATAACCGTATAGTTCTTTTCGTAGTGGGTAACAAGCGGGACTATTCCAAATTCCTCCGTATCAACAGCGGTTTTGTCTTTTTTTATTTTAAGATACAGCATCCCGCCCAAGAGGGTGCGGGCCGGAAAAGAATTCTGCGCCGAAATAAAATTCCCCAAAGAATAGGCGCAGAGGCTTGATCCGCCGTCTTCACGGGGAAGCACGGCAAGTTTTTGCAGTACATGGGGATGATGTCCGATGATCAGATCAACTTGTCTGTCGGCAAGGAAACGCGCTATACGTTCCTGCTCACGGGAAGGTTCGTTTTCGTATTCAACGCCCCAGTGCATAGACACAACAAGGAAATCGCAGAGCGGGCGGATTGCGGCAATTTCCTCCGCCATCACGGCGGTATTGATAAGGGAAACGGCGTAGGGCTTATCCTTTGGAATGGGCATACCGTTGGTTCCATACGTGTACGCAAGAAAGCCGACTTTTATATTATTCTTTTCGACTATATGCAGCCCGACCCGCGCTTCCCGGGACCGGTGTATACCCAGGCAGACCATGCCGGGCCGCGCATCCCAGAAATCCAGTGTGAAGAGCAGCCCCTTTTCGCCCTTATCCATAATATGATTGGTGGCGTGGTTTACCACGTCAAAGCCCGCGCCGATAAGAGCCTCGCCAACCTCCGGCGGGGTGTTGAACAGGGGATACCCTGAGTAGCCTGAATCTCCGGCGCCGAATACCGTCTCCTGGTTCACAAAGGCTATATCCGCCTTTTCGACAAGGGCCCGTACCGGCTCATAGTTGGCGCTGAAATCGTAGACAAGCGCTTCCTTGCCCTCGTCTGTTTTAACACGGCCGGGACGTACCATCACATCGTGGTAGAGATTATCCCCCACGGCAATCAGGCTGAGATAATCAGGCGACGGTTCCGGTATCGGCTCAAGCGGGGCCTCGTCCGGCGGTTGCAGCGGGGGATCCGGTACCGCGTCCGGTTTGTCTTTCCCGTAACAAGAGCCGAGCGAGAAGACTATGAGCAGAATGAACGCACAACAGGAGTATTTAATCCGCATAAAGTTACCGCTTCCCCCTGCCCTCGGGGAGGAAACGGCGTTCCAAACCCTCGTTCATTCCTCCGGCCATACGTCCCGCAGCTTAATCGTGCAACCCGGCAGCACCGAGACCGGCACTTCATCGTCCCCGCCCGCGACACCGGTTACATACCGTCCCTTGTCAAGAATATGAACCTCTACCATTCTTTCATCGCCGTCCACCACCCAGTATTCCTTTACCCCCGCGGCCAGGTACTTTCTGAACTTCAAAACCTTATCATGGCGGATATGTGAAGGGGAAAGGATTTCAATGATCATATCCGGCGCGCCTTCGCAGCCGGACTTCTTGATTTTTGAACGGTCGCATATAACCACCAGGTCCGGCTCCACAAAGGTATCATCGCTGAGATCGTCCCGGGGGAAAAGCCTGACCCCATAGGGCGCGGGAAAAACTTTGCACGGCTTTCCCTGTAGAAATTGCCATAACATCCCGGCAAGCTGCATGGCAATAATCTGATGAGCGGTGGTCGGCGCGGCCATCATAAACAATTCGCCGTCAATGATCTCCGCCCTGGTATCTTCGTCCATTTCGACGATGTCCGCGTAGGTATACAGGTCTTCTTCCCTGAATGCGTCTGCCATATCCTAAAATTATATAAGCCTGGAGCCGGAAATACAAGAATGAGGAAAAGAAAGATAAGAGAGAATTACCGCTTCCCCTGCCCGCCGGGAGGAAACGGCGTTCCAAGCCCTCGTTCATTCCTCCGGCCATACATCCCGCAACTTAATCGTGCAGCCCGGCAGCACCGAGACCGGCACTTCATCATCCCCGCCCGCGACACCGGTTACGTACCGCCCGTTGTCAAGAAGATGAACCTCTACCATTCTTTCATCGCCGTCCACCACCCAGTATTCCTTTACCCCTGCGGCAAGGTACTTTCTGAACTTCAAAACCTTATCATGGCGGATATGTAAGGGGGAAAGGATTTCAATGATCATATCCGGCGCGCCTTCGCAGCCGGACTTCTTGATTTTTGAACGGTCGCATATAACCACCAGATCCGGCTCCACAAAGGTATCATCGCTGAGATCGTCCCGGGGGAAAAGCCTGACCCCATAGGGCGCGGAAAATACCTGGCAGGATTTTCCCCGTAAGAATTGCCACAACTGCGCAAGAAGTTCCCTGCTGATAATCTGATGAGCGGTGGTCGGCGTGGCCATCATAAACAATTCGCCGTCAATGATCTCCGCCCTGGTATCTTCATCCATTTCGACGATATCCGCGTAGGTATAGAGGTCTTCTTCCCTGAATGCGTCTGCCATATCCTAAAATTATACAAGCCTGGGGCCGGAAATACAAGAATCAAGAATAAGAAAAGATAATAGAAAATTATAGTTACAAAATTGATATTATTGATTATAATAAAAACAATATGAATGCTTTAACAGAATACTGGCTTCGGCTGCTCTGCGCTTTGCTTGTGTGTGCGGCTCTTCCCCTTGCGGCCCAGAACAGCCGGGGGGACGGTCCGGCGGCAAAGGTGTGGATCATACCCATCACGGGCGAGATTAGCCCTTCAACCACCGCCTTTGTCCGGCGGGAAGGGCGGAAGGCTCTGGCGGAGGGCGCCGATTGTATTGTGTTTGAGATAGACACTTTCGGCGGCAGGGTAGACTCCGCCTTGCAGATCACTTCTTTTATCATGTCCCTTAGGAACATACGGACGGCGGCCTGGGTACAGAACAGTGCCGATTCTATGGGCGTAAGCTGGTCTGCGGGCGCCCTTATCGCCTTTTCCTGTGCGGAGATATACATGGCTAACGGTACCTCGATGGGGGCCGCGGCGCCGGTGGAAATAGGGGCTGAAGGCGTTGCCGCTTCGGGCGAAAAGACCGTTTCTGCGGTACGTTCCCAGATGGCGGCTATTGCCGAGCGGAATAATCATCCGGCGGGTATTGCCCTTGCGATGGTTGATTATGATGTGGAGCTTTGGGAGGTTATGGTAGACGGAAAGCCCGAAGCCCTTACGCTGGGGGAGCTTGAACAGTTTGAGCGGGAAGCTCAAGCGCCGGACGGAGAAACACCGGGAACGCCGCGCCCGCAGGTGGAACGGCGGACCGTGATCTGCCCCAGGGGGAAGTTGCTCTCCCTGACCGCCGGAGAAGCCCTCCGTTACGGGCTTGTCCGCGCGCTTGCCGATGACCGGACGGAACTGCTTGCGGCGCTCGGCGGCGAAGAGGTAGGCGGGAGCGTTCCCGGTATAGCCGACGGCGTCATCTCCTTCCTTACGTCGGGCGTGGTTCAGGCCGTTCTTATTGTCGCGGGTATCGTGCTGATCTTTCTGGAAATCAATACCCCCGGCTTCGGCATTCCGGGTGTGGGGGCTATCGTTGCCTTTGCGCTGGTCTTTGGCTCGGGCCTGCTGCTGGGCAAGGTAGGCTCCCTGGAACTTATCCTATTCCTTGCGGGTATTGGCCTGCTGGCGGTTGAGATATTCCTGCTTCCCGGCTTCGGTATAACGGGCATCGCGGGCCTGCTCATTATAGGCATATCGCTGGTATTGTCCATGCAGGATTTTGTCGTACCCCGTTTTAGCTGGGAATGGGATATTCTGGGCAGGAATACGCTGGTTGTAACGGTCGGTCTTATCGCCGCTATATGCGGGATAGCCGCCATTGCCCTGCTGGGCCCCAAAATTAAAATCTTTGACCGGCTTACCTTAAAAACGCGGATAACCGGTACCGCTGGCGGTCCCTTAAATCCAGGAGAGGCGGATGTACCGTATTCCCAACTTGTTGCCTATGACGGCCCCGTCTTGGAAAAGGCGGACGCAGACTACCCGCGGGAAGAAAATTTAAACGAGATACTCGGAAGGCAGGGCCGTGCGGTAACGGTTCTGCGTCCGTCGGGAAAGGCTGAAATCGACGGTCAGGTCTATCCGGTAGAGGCGGAAGGTATCTTTATTGAGAAAGGAAAATCCGTTAAAGTGATACGGGTTTTTGGAAATAGAATAATTGTGAGGGATGTATGACTCTAATTTTACTGGTGATCGCGGGCATTGTAGCCCTCGGTTTTTTGCTGCTCTTTTTCCGTTTCTTCGGGCTTTGGTTCCGGGCGCTCCTTTCCGGCGCCTATGTAGGCATGGGGAAGCTCATCGGCATGTGGCTGCGGCATGTGAATCCCGGTGTTATTGTGGATTCGCGGATCATGCTTTCCAAAGCGGGCATAGAGGTTGATTCCGATATGCTTGAAACGCACTTCCTTGCCCGGGGCGATGTTATGAAGGTAAGCCGCGCCCTGGTAGCGGCCAACAAGGCCAATATCCCCCTGCCGTTCCAGCGGGCCGCCGCCATAGACCTTGCGGGCCGGGATGTGTTGGAAGCGGTACGAACGAGCGTGAACCCCAAGGTGATAGACTGCCCGGATACGGCGAAAGGCAAGCATACCATTGATGCGGTCGCAAAGGACGGCATTCAGCTTCAGGTAAAGGCCCGGGTAACCGTCCGCGCTAATATTGAACGGCTGGTAGGCGGCGCTACCGAGGAAACGATCATCGCCAGGGTAGGCGAGGGGATTGTTACGACAATAGGTTCGTCCGAAAGTTACAAATCGGTACTGGAAAACCCCGATACCATCTCCAAGCGTGTTCTTGAAAAAGGCTTGGACGCGGGGACCGCCTTTGAGATACTTTCCATTGACATTGCGGATATTGACGTAGGGGCCAATGTAGGGGCAAAGCTCCAGGCGGATCAGGCGGAAGCGGACAAGCGCCGTTTCCAGGCCGAGGCCGAAAAGCGCCGCGCGGCGGCCCACGCGCGGGAGCAGGAAATGATAGCCCTTGTCCAGGAAAACAGGGCAAAGGTCGTCCTGGCGGAGGCAGAAATTCCCCTTGCCATTGCCGAAGCATTCCGCAAAGGCAATCTGGGGATTATGGACTATTACCGGCTTAAAAATATACAGGCCGACACGGACATGCGTTCCGCTATAAGCGGTTCCGGGGCGGGTACGGCGCGTCCCGGCAATAACGGCGAATCATCCGCGCCGTTGCATTAAGGATCCGTCATGGAAGGTTTATTCGATAATCCTTTTATAATTATTGCCTTTATCGTTTTCATTGTTACAAGGATTTTTAACGCCCTGCATGAAAATTCAAAGAACAAGCGGCCTGCCCAGCCTCCTCATGATGTTCCGGAGGAGACTGCCGAAACTTTTGAGGACACGGACGATTGGAAAGCCGCCGGGCCGGATCTTCGGAGAGAGGCGGTTGAAGCGATTGAAGCGGTTGTAAGAAAGAATGAAGGCGAAGGGAAAAGAACGGTGCAGGAGGAGGATTACGTCCCCTTCCCCCAGGGTATCGGGCATTCCGCCGCGGATAACAGCGCGGTAAAGGGCGGGCCTTTGCCGCTGGGGCATTCTGTTTTGACTGATATAGAAGAAACGGAAAAAGGCCGGTGGGGCGCCCTTGATAGACAGAAGGCGGAGAATATCCAGCCTAATTCCGCCGGGGCGGCGCCTTATCCTGAGCCGGCATCCGGTTTTACGGGAATCTCCGGGCAGGTTTCGTATTTAAAAAAGGCGGTTGTCTGGGCGGAGATTCTGGGCCCGCCCCGCGCTCTCCAGGATTTGTAAGTGCGGCGAATCGAACGATTCTTTTCGCAGCTGGATAAGTACAGGCAGATACCGTCCTCGTCTATCGAATATTCTGAAAACATGAAGCGTCTGGCCGGGGATTTTTTTGCGCTGGTAGGGCCTGTTATCGGCCGGCTTGCGGCCGAAGCTATCTATTACAGAACCGTGAAACGTTATGAAGTTCAAAGCGTTACGCTTGATAAAATCGGCTCCTTAGCCGCGTTTTTTCTGGGTGAATACGATGATGAATCTATGACTCTGGGTACCGGGGATTGGGAAGATATACGGGAAACGCTGGAAGATGTTGCAGACGAGATCGACATCGACACCCTTTGCGCCCTCATGGGAGAACTGGTGTCCAGGCATAAACTATAGCCGCGGTTAAGACCAAAAATTGTGTTTTAAAATTGAAACCCTAAAAACATCTTTTATATAATGAGGAGCGGCAATGTCAGCAAAATTTAAATCCACCGGCCCTTTGGCCGGTGAATCAAAAGGGATTTTTTCCAAAACTTCTTTCAATGACCACAGGGTAAAGCTCACTTCCATGACCGCTATACTCCAGCCTCACCTGCGTTCCGGTCAAAACGCTCTTTGTTTTTTTCGATGATGTCCAAAGTACGTTCGTAACATTCGAGGCTGTCGGCAGATTCCCCGCTGAAATTAATATCGTGAACTCCCAGCCTTTCAGCCTTGCTGCGGACTGCGGCAAACCGTGCGCTGTCTTCTTTTGAAAGCCCTCTGTGTATTAAAGCGTTATCCATAGCACCCTCCGTATATATACATAAATGCCTATATATAATATATAATATTCTCGGTCTGGTCAACCGCTGTCCTTAAAAATTTACCCTCCTGCCGCGCAGGAGGACGCTTGAGATGCTCTTGCTTGTACTTGCCTGTAATAGAAAAGGGGAGTATCTTAAAAGAAAGTCCGGCCCCCCTCGTTGATACCGCGGCAAGCGAGGATTTCAATTTCTCTTGCTTGGTAAAAGGAACCGGACTATTTTTCAGAACTAAGGGAAGCGCAGGCTCAGGGCTGAACTGTTTAGCCCGCGCTTCCGAACCAGGGCAGGGAGCTATGTTGACGCACAGCCCCTGCCCGCCCATTCTCCGCTTCCTAGAAGGAAACCGAGAAGATAACGGGTACGGTAAAAGAACTGGCGAAGGGCAACGTTACGCTCTCCGCATCAGAGCTGTCGGACGAAACCTCCACACCTTTACCTCCGGTAAAGGTTGCACCGACCTTGATTGTGCAGTTTTCGGCAAGCGTGGCCTGCACGCCAGCCCCGAACCCATAGAGAAGGGCATCGGAACCTCTTACTATATCAGAGGCTCCAGTCTTCGACGCTATACTTTCACCGGCATAGATAAGGCCGCCTTCCGCCTGAGCGGAGAGGGTATCGCTGAGCTTGTAGTTTGCGGTAAGCCAGCCCTTGATTTCCGGGCCTAATTCCAGTTTATGCGTTATACCAGAGTTTTTATATTCCCCAGAACTTCCAAATTTGGCGTCAAACCGGAGGTAAAGGGTTAAGGCGCTCAGGTTGTACGAAGCTCCCAGAGCTACCATAAAAGGCGCCTGGTATTTGCCATTCTTCTCTATACTATTCCCCCAGCCAAATTTTGCTCCTGATCCCGGCCAATCAATATTAGAAGTAGGAGCCAAGAAGCTCTCATGCGGATAAGAAACATCATCAAACGGCAGATAGAATTTGCCACCCACATCAACGATAAGCCCCTCCATACCTGTATAGGCAAAGGCTGCTTCAAACCGCGGTGCGGATATGCTCCAGATAGAAGTTGGAAGGAATCTATCAGAGCCGGAACGGTAAGTTGCACTCGGAGCGGCGCCGATATACTGAACACGGGCAAGGCCGATATTCGGTATGGCATAGCTTACCGCGGCCTGGGTGTTCTCATAGATGTATTCAGCCCTTCTGCCGGCAGCCCACGTTAGATTGCCATTGATCCGAAATAAGGAAGCGGTAGTTGAGTCGGATGCCGGTATGTAATTATCTTCATCTTTCTCAGTGTGAGAACTGATCAGCATGTTATTAACCAACACATAGACGCCCAAGCCTTCCACTATATCCTTTGCAGATACCATCACGCCCATCTTGGCGCCAAAGTTACTGAAGATATCGCCTTCACCGCCGCGGGGAATGGTAAAATCCCCAAACCATGCGCCGCTGCCCACGCGTCCGCGGATATCGTTGTTCGTAAAGCGGCCCACGTCGATCCGCAGGAGGTCGATGGGTTTAACCCACAGGCCCGCGTTATCGCCTATCCCGTTCACGGAAAGGGCATCCCCTCCCCGGTAGTGTGGCCGCCATTGAAACAGAAAGCCAGCTTTACCGCCCTCCGTTTCGCCCGCAACGTTCACCTGCATCTCAATACCCGAGTCTCTGTCGCCGTCCGTCTTTCCAAGCCCGGCTACCGGCAGCAATGTCTCAGGATCATGCTTACCATCATCCTTTGGATCAACAATCCCCAACGGTATAAACGTTGCGGTTGCCCCGCCGGTTACCGTGATTTCCGCAAATACGGCTCCACTTAAAATGGCGAATACTATAGAAAAAGCAAAAAACCTTTTCATATATCCTCCTTGAGAATATTGTACGAGGGAAGCGGACAACGTCCGCCGTGCCCCTCTGTGCTATAAAAAAGGCATACGCCCGCCTTTAGGACGGACGGACGCCTTAATTCACCGGAGCAGAGAATAAAAAGAAATAGTTGTGTAACAGAGGAAAAAAAGACGGAGGAAGCGAAAAATAAATTGAAACGCTTATCGTCAAAAGGAAACGGTATTAGAAGTACGCGAAGATACGGGTAATTCCTAGTAAACCTATCGGGGGGGGGGGGGGGGGGGGTTATTATATTATATTAAAATTAATAAAAAAAAATTTTACGCCCGCGCGGTTTTAAAAAATAAAAAAAAAAAAAACAGGAAAAAAATTTAGGGTTTT
>JAISNI010000192.1 GCA_031276295.1 Treponema sp. | reverse complement strand
TGACAAACGGAAACTGGTGGGAGCGGTGGCCGGGGCGATAGTTCCTGAAAATGTGCTGAACTATGCTTTTAAGCGAGGGCTCTATGTTCTGGTACAGTCTGGAAAATCCATCGCCCTTGCGGATAGGCCGGAAGGCTTTAAGGTTCAGGAATGGTGATTTTTGAAGGCCCTCTGTTTTGTTAAGCCTTAAAAAGAGGCTGCATGGGCAAGGACGAACCGGGAAGAAGCCATAAAAAACAGCCCGAAGGACGCGCAAAAACGCAAAAAAAGAGCCGGACGGAATTCCAACGGAACCGCCCGGCTGGTATAATGGGTATATGAACACACTACCCAACAAAGATTAGAGCGGACTGTATTCACTACATCAACTGAACCTGCCGATAGATGTCGGCGTATTGATCCCCAAAAACGATTCGGTGCGGTTGCTGGTGTTTGTCTTTACGCAGCTTGATTTACGCCCCCGTCAGATTTTTCTATAAAAAATCTGTCGATGGAGAGGAAATTATTAATACTGCGGGACTGTGGTGATTTTTGCATAAAGCGGACCAAAGGTTCGATGCAAAAAATAGTGATTGCCGGGGCTCCTGTGGAAACTCCGTTTTCCCGGGGGCTTGCAATTAACAGGAAAGATTGTGGCAGACAGGTTGAAAAGATTCCTCTATGATAACCTTGCAGTAATATTTTTCCCTGCCGCCGTAATAATGGTACTGGTAATATCAATATATGCCAATAATTTTATTGAAAATATATATTTATTTCTCAATGACGCCATAGACAAGCGTCTTCTGGCCGATGTCCGTCAGGCCGCGGCACTAATCGGCGCGGACGAACTTGCGCAGATCGCCGTTTCCGCCGACAGGGAAAAGCCCGTCTTCAAGGATATTCAGCAAAGGCTGACGACTTACGGCAGGGAAAACGAAATACCTTACGTCTATTTTTTCCGCATAGTTTCCGGCGGCCGCGGCCTACAGTTCATTGTTGATAACGACCCTGCCGGAAGAAAGGCCGAACTTTTAAGCCCTATCCCTCTCGCGGAAGAACCCGTTCAGATAAGAGAAGCCGTTCAAAAGGTTATAACTACACGCGATGCGGTAAGGGTGGTAAACGGCACGGGCAATTCCAGGGAGAAGAATATTCTTACCGCGTATGCGCCCGTATTCGATATTCACGGGAATATACGAGCGCTGGCGGGGGTTGATCGAAGCGATGAGCAGGTAAGCGGGATGCGGAACAGGATATCCGTCCTCCTTATTATGCTTATCGTTCCTATTATTTTTGTTATTACGTTTGGTTGTGTAAGTTTTTTTATTTATAAAAAGAAAGAAGATCATTACATTAAGCGCTATAAACAGCAGGAATTGATGTCCTTACTGGGGCAGAGTTTCATCTCTGAAGAGAATATCACCTCGTTAATTACCAACGCGCTCCATATAACCGGCGATTTTTTAAATGTTTCCCGTTTGCTCATAGGCGTTGCCGAACCGGATTCTGACATGAGCCGGGCGGCTTATGTCTGGACGGCAAACAATGATATAGTTACCGCTCCTCGGGTTGCGGGGCTTAACGGTATCATAAACAGTTTCCCGCCGGAGCAGCCTAAGGATGGAATTTCGCCGATTTATTGTAACAATACTTTGTCGGATGAAAGGTACCGTATATTTGAAACCGTAGGGGTTAAAGCCATCATTATGTCCCCGCTCTATGTGGATTCCCGATTCTGGGCGGTTCTCTGTATAGAAGAATGCTATAAACCGCGCAAATGGACGGACAGCGACAGGCAGCTTGTAAACCTTGTAAGCAGTGTTATCGCGGGGGCCGTGGCGCGGGACCTGCGCGAGCGGGAACGGGACGCGGCATTGAAAGAGAGCGAGCGGGCAAGTAAGGCCAAGGGCGATTTCCTTGCCAATATGAGCCATGAGATGCGTACCCCCATGAACGCCATCATCGGCATGACCGCCATTGCGAAATTCTCTTCCGAAATAGAAAAAAAAGATTACTGTCTAAAAAAGATCGAGGATGCTTCAACCCACCTTTTGGGTGTTATCAACGACATCCTTGACATGTCAAAAATTGAGGCCAACAAGTTTGAACTTTCGCCGGTGGAATTTAACTTTGAAAAAATGCTCCAGAAAACGGTAAATGTGATCAACTTCCGCATTGAAGAAAAAATGCAGAATTTTACCGTTCATATTGATAAAAACATTCCGCAGTTTCTGTTCGGCGATGATCAGCGGCTTTCCCAGGTAATCACCAACCTCCTTTCCAATGCGGTAAAATTCACCCCCAATGGAGGGTCCATTCATCTTGATACCTGTTTTGAAGGGGAAGAGTCCGGTGTCTGTACGATCAGAATGAGCATCCGTGATACCGGTGTAGGCATAAGCCCCGAACGCCAGATAAAACTGTTTTCTTCGTTTGAACAGGCCGATTCCTCTACTTCCCGTAAGTTCGGCGGCACGGGCCTTGGGCTTGCCATATCGAAGCGCATAGTTGAAATGATGAGAGGTAAAATATGGCTGGAATCCGAGGAGGGCAAAGGTTCTACCTTCAGTTTTACCGTTAAACTTGACAGGGGTCAGGTACAGAGCCGGTCGCTTTTGGGGGCCAGGGTAAACCGGACTAATCTGCGTATCCTTGCGGTTGACGACGCCGAGGACATACGGGAATTTTTCAGGGAGCTTGCCGATTTTTTCGATATACATTGCGATACTGCCGCTAACGGTGAAGAGGCCCTTGCAAGTATAACCCGTAACGGCCCCTATGACATCTATTTTATCGACTGGAAAATGCCGGTAATGGACGGTATAGAACTGACCAGGCAAATTAAAAATAAAGCGTCAAAAGGATTCGGCAATAAAAATGTGGTTATCATGATCTCGGCAACGGAATGGAGCCTTATAAGTAGCCAGGCAAAAGAAGCCGGCGTCGACAAGTTTCTTCCCAAACCCCTTTTTCCTTCGGCTATTGCCGATTGTATAAACGAATGTCTGGGCCTGGGCGGGCAGGATACATCTGATTTGCGGGAAGAAACGGATAATTTTGAAGGTTATACCATCCTTCTGGCCGAAGATGTGGAGATCAACCGCGAGATAGTGCTTTCCCTCCTTGAGCCTACCCATCTTGCCGTTGATTGTGCCGAGAATGGTAAGGCGGCCCTCGATCTTTACCGCAAAGCGCCCGATAGGTATAACGCGATCCTTATGGATGTCCAAATGCCGGAAATGGACGGTTACGATGCAACCAGGGCCATACGGCAGTCCGGCCTGCCCACCGCGAAAACCGTACCCATCATCGCCATGACCGCCAATGTGTTCCGTGAGGATATAGAAAAATGTCTTAATGCCGGTATGAACGCCCATGTCGGAAAACCTTTGGAGTTTGAAGACGTACTCGCAAAACTGAGGGAGTTTTTAAAATGCGGCGGGGCCGCGGCTGCAAGCTGAACCGGTTCCAATACTCGGTTGGTGCGTACCGCAGGTACGGCCGCACCAAGCCGGGGCTTAAAAGATCACCTCGTAACATTCTATAGGTTCATCGCAGCCCTCTACCATGACGAGTTTTTTATTGCCGAACGAGAAATACGCGCCGGCCCGCTGCCGAGTATCGGCGGTAACCAGGATGCCGCCCGGCGGGGCGTTACTTTCCATCCGCTTCCCCAGATTTACCGGCGAGCCTATGACGGTGTATTCAATCCGCGTTTTTGTACCGAGGTTTCCGACCAGGACGCTTCCGCTGTTGATGCCTATACGAACGCGGAGGTTGATATTGATGCTGGGCATCCACGCGTTGCGTAATTCGGCGATTTTTTTCTGCATGGCGACGGCCGTCCGCACGGCCCGTTCGGCATGGTCCTCCTGTTTAACAGGATCGCCGAAAAATGCCAGGATGCCGTCCCCCATGAATTTATCAACGGTCCCCCCATGCTCAAAGATAAGAGCGGTCATGGATTCAAGGTAATCGCTTAAAAAGGCGTGGACCGTCTTAGGTTCCCTGTTGGCGCTCCATCTTGTAAAACCTGAGATGTTTGAAAATAAAACGCTCAACTCCTTGTAGGCGGGAAGCACATCGGTTTTGCCTTGTGCGCCGATACGTTCTGCCAGCGCACGGGGGAAATAGCGGGTCAGCGCGTTTGTAAAGAGAAGCCGCCGGCGGTACCGGAAAAAAAGGCGGAACACGAATCCGCTTAACCAGTAAAATGCCATAAAGAAAAAAACGATTCCAAACCAGGGGGCCGTATAGGCCCATTGCCAGAGCGCGTATGTAAGGAAGCTGTAAACCAGAAACAAAACGAGAAAACCGATATGAAAGGGCGTGTCCTTTTTCAGCATACCCAGTACCAGGGATGCCGCCGCAAAAACGATCAGCAGCAGGAGCTTGCTGCCGGCGTCGAGATCGTCATAGAAAAAATTATTGAGGATGCCGCTCATCACGGCCTGGGAGATTCCCGAAAGGGGGTACACGGCTTCGATAGGGGTAACGCCGAAATCCTTCGTGCCGGCGCCGGTATCCGCAACCAGCGTGATGCTGCCGGTTAATTCGTTGAACAGCTTTTCAAAAAGAACCTCATCGTTTTTTGCCTTAACTACTTGGGAGAAAGGCACCCGATACCGGTTGTCCTTCCACCGGGACGTATACGGAATACGGACATAGCCCGATTCGTCAACAGGTATCCTGACCGGATTGTTTCCCCGGCTTACCGGTAAAATTACCGCCTTTCCCGGATGGAATTCTATCATAGAAGGATCGATCCGCAATTCCGTAACGGCAGCCGCCAGAGCCAGGGACGGGATTACCCCGTCGTCCCAGCGGTAAAAGAGGGGCGTTTTCCGGTAAATGCCGTCTGCGTCATGCTCCACCCCTATGTGCCCCAATTGGGAAGCCAATCCCGCAATTTCAGGATTGGACATGATAAAGGAACGCGCGGGGGGAATACTGCCTTTTCCGGTTTCTTTAATATGCCATACGTTTTTCGCCAGAATCTCCCGTGAGCGGCCGTCCATCTCGTTATGGGCAAAATCGGTAAGGACTTCCGGTACGGGCATAACGGCCAAGATGAGATTCCTCATATTGGCCGTAGATTTTACCAGCCCGCCGCCGTCGGGAAGCGGATTTTTAAAGATAATGTCCACCGCGCCCGCGGAATCGCAATCGCCAAGCACACTCAGCAGGTCCGCAAAAGCCCGCCCCGAATTGATTGCGTCTTCCATCTCATTCCGGGAAGAATCGTTAATATCGACCAGTATGATACGGGGATTAATCGGCATAGGGTTCCAGGCTATCCGTATATTTAAAAAAAGATCGTACAGGAGCCTGTCTAACGATGAAAATACACCGGTCAACGAAAATACGCCACTCAACAATACGGTGAGGAGAAAAATGCCGAGGATTCCTTTTCTGGCGCCCGATGATTTTGTCGACATAGCACTCCTAGCAGCCTATTGCACTTGTGGATTTTTTGCATAAAGCGGACCTTTGGTCCGCTTTATGCAAAAAATCCCGATTATCGGGGCTGCTTATACAGTTTGCAAGGTATAAAAATTTACATGCGTGAATTTTTATACAATTTTGCGCTGAAGCGCAACAAACTGCTAGCCGGAAATTGAATGCCCGCAGACTCCGAACGGCCTGTTGCGCTCAAGCGCGGCAGGCCACCGGGGCCGTACCGGAACGGTATCAAGGTTACGGGAAGCGCCGTCCATACAGCCGGCGCTTCCGGGTTTTCCTGTAAGGCGGAAATGCCGCGCCTTATACATACGCCCTCTTCCGCCTTGTAAAAGCAAGTATAGTACGAAAAAATAATCGAATCAATATTAAAGCCGAACTTAAAAGCATGAAGCTCTTTCACGGTTTCAGTTTTGAAAGCGCCCCGGCTCCTCTTCCTATACGCCTTTTCTTCCTACCGCGATAAGTTGGGCGGCATTCTGGTCATATGGCGATTCATCCCAGCCGCCGTACAGTTCCACCGATGCAAAGCCCGCCTTGAGGAGCAGCGCGCGCAGTTCCGAGGCGGCGTAGAGGCGCTGGGTAAAGGTCCGTTCTATACGTTCACCGCCTTTGATGAGTATCCAGCGGTTATGCAGGCCGGCCCAGGAATCGACCGCGTGGTATTCGGTCAGAACGGTATAGCCTGAGCGTTCAAACCATTCACCCTGGGTAAAATCCCGCACGGCAATTTCCTTGCCGAGGGTTTCGATGATAAAGGCGCCGCCGGGCTTGAGAGATTCGCAGACGTTGCGGAGTACCAGGAAGTCGTCGTCGGGGTTTTCAAAGTAACCGAAGGAAATGTAGAGGTTGACCGCCGTATCAAAGTAGAGGGGCCGTTTAAAGGAACGGGCGTCTTCCAGAATGAACTCCGTGTTGAGTTTTTCATAGCCGCTGTCATCGCGGGCAGCTTCGAGGAAGCTCCTTGTAATGTCAACGCCGGTTACGGCAAACCCCCGGCGGGCCAGTTCCAGGCTGATGCGTCCCATGCCGCAGCAAAGGTCCAGGATACGCGGGCCGGGAGCCTGGACGCAATCGGAGGCTTGAGCGCCTTCCCGCGGCCGGGCCGGAGATGCGCCGTAGAGTTTAAGGCGGGCAAGCCTGGTGAGGCCGTCGGCAACCGCCGGTACTTCCGCCCAATGGGCATCATCAAACATGATAGGCGCATAGTAATTCCAAAAACTTTCGTCATTAAACCATTCCTGGGGCCGTTCCTGATGAGGGCTTTTATTTTGTCCGGTCATAGGTAGAGTGTAGCGTAAACAAGCAAGGACGGGAAGCGGATTCAGGGGAGTTTGCGAAACTATATCAAAATCCCGCAGGCACCTCGTGATCCGGTTTTTCTAAAGCGGCCGGTCTGGTTTTTCCGATAATCTCTATAAGCGTTTCCAAGACTTCGGTTTTGGATGTCCAGCAGCCTGTTGCGTTGAAGCGCAACAGGCTGCTATAGAGCCGGCGGGCCGTTTTTAAACCATAAGTTTTCAAACCGGCGTTTGTGTTTTGGAGGAATGATCGTGAAACGGTATAACATTAAGAATCAAACGGGAAAAATAGAATATTTTGATATTATTAAGGAAATTGAAGACGGTTACCTGGTGCGTCTTACACGAATTTCCGATGGAAATGAGAAAATTTTAGATTCGTTTTTGACCCGGCATCTCTTTGAGATATGCCTTAAAACAGGCTATATCTCTCAGTTCGAGAGCAATGCGGATTCGGTTGCCTGAACCGCCACGGGGGAATTGCCGTGAGCGCCGCCCGGCTTTTATGCGAAGCGCGCTTTAAGCGCCTCCACAACCAGGGGCGGCACCATGCCGGAGACGTTTCCGTGGAACGAGGCCAATTCCTTAATCGTCGAGGAACGGAGCACGAAGTATTCAGGATCGGTGGTCATAAACACCGTCTCAATATTGGAATCGAGGGATTTATTCATCATGGATAGTTCAAATTCATAGGAAAAATCATCCACGCCTCGCACCCCGCGCAGAAGTATGCGGATATTCCGCCGCCGCATAAAATCGACAATAAGGGTATCGCATATCTCCACCGAGACATTCTTCCAGGGCTTGATGAGTTCCAGCATCATGGCCTTCCGCTCCTCATCGCTGAAGAAATACTTTTTCCGGGGGTTTACCGCCACCACTACCAGCAGTTTATCAAAAATGGAGGAGCCCCGCTCTATGATATTGAGATGGCCCAGGGTCGGCGGATCAAATGATCCGGGAAATACCGCGTGTAACATGGCCCAAGCATACCAGGATGCGCCCCGTGCCGCAAGAGGGCGGGACGGCGGATAGGAAGGGGAGGGGGTATAGATGAAAATCGGCGTCCCCGCTATGCTCTATTATGGTATCTTCCGGGGCTTGAAGTTGGACTTTCCTATCGGTATACTATGTATTATATTATACCGGAAGGATGAGGCTGGAATAAGGAGGCAATATGAGAAAGAGGACTATCGCGGGTGTTATAACCGTCTTTATGCTGGGGGTACTTTTGACTTCTGTCGGCAGAAGGGAAGAGGGCGGAGCGGGAAGCACGCAGGGCTCAGGCGGCAGGAGCGGAGGCGGGACCATACGCTTTGGGATATCCACGGAACCCGCAACGCTGGATCCTTTAAGCCCCTCCAACACGGCGGACGGGCGGAGCATCCTCTTCAATGTGTACGAGGGTCTGGTAAAGCCCGATACCGACGGCAGCCTTAAACCGGCGGTTGCGGAAAGTTATACCATTGAACAGAACGGGCTTGTGTATGTTTTCCGCCTCCGCAAGGGCATCAAATTTCACAACGGCGCGGATCTGAAACCGGAAGATGTTGTGTTTACCCTGAACAGTGCCGTCAGGGAGGGTTTTACCGGTTTTACCCAGATTTCAAAGGTAGAAGCCAGGCCGGACGGGAGCATTGCCGTCAGCCTTAAAGCGCCGGAAAATGATTTTCTTCCATATTTGACCTTGGGAATAGTGCCGGCGGACAATCCTGACCGCGAGAAGAACCCCATAGGGACAGGCCCCTTTGCCATTGAAAGCTATGCGGTTCAGCGTTCCCTCACCCTGGTTAAAAACCCCGGTTACCGGCAGCCGGGTCTGCCGCATCTCGACAGGGTAACCTATATCTTTACCGCCGATTCCGAAGCGCTGCTCCTGGCGTTACAGGCGGGCAGTATTGACGCCGCCAATATTACCGGTTCCATCGTGGACCAGCTTGATCCCGCAAGGTTCGATATAGTGTCGAGTCCTTCCAACGCGGTACAGCTTATGGCCCTTAACAACGGTGTTAAGCCGCTCGACAATCTCAAGGTACGCCTTGCCATCAACTATGCGGTGGATATACCGGAAATAATTGACGCCGCCTTCTACGGCAGGGGGGAACCTTCGGGCAGCCCTGTCATACCGGCCCTTTCCCGCTACTATGAAACGGCCCTGGCAAACCCCTATCCTGTGGATACGGAGAAAGCGCGGGCGCTGCTTGCCGAGGCCGGCTATGCGGACGGCTTCCCCCTGGAGATCACCGTGCCTTCAAACTACACGATGCACGTCGATACGGCCCAGGTGATAGTCAATCAACTCAGGAAGGTTCACATTGACGCCAGGATCAAGCCGGTTGACTGGGCCACCTGGTTGGCCGATGTGTACCGCGGCCGCAAGTATGAGGCAACTATCATCTCCCTGGATGCTTCCACTATTTCCCCGCGGGCCTTCCTCTCGCGTTACCGTTCCAATGCCGGAAGCAATTTTCTCAACTTTAAGAACGGGGAATTTGACCGGGTGTACGATGAGATTACGGCGGAACCGGACGATGACAAACGGATAAGCCTTTACAGGAGAGCCCAGCGCATCATTTCGGATAACGCGGCGGCAGTTTATATCCAGGACATCTATAATTTCAGTGCCTTGGCCAAAGGCCGTTACGGCGGCATCGTAAACTATCCGCTCTATGTTTTCGACTTCGCGCCCGTATACCGTATGCAATGAACTTTATCTGCAAGAGGCTTGTAATAACGGTAATCACCCTGTTCCTGGTTTCCCTTATTACCTTTGCGGCATTTAACGTCATCAGCGGAGATCCCGCGAGTCTGATGCTGGGTACCGACGCGACGGATGAACAGGTCGCGGCCCTCCGTTCAAAGATGGGCTTGGATCGCAGCCTCCCTGAACAGTATGTTTCCTGGCTCATAAAATTCCTGACCGGCAGCTTGGGAAATTCGATACGCTTCCGGGGGGCCTCTATTTCCGGTATGGTTCTGGAAAGGCTGCCCGTTACTTTTTTTCTGGCCGGCCTTTCCTTCATCTTCATCATCCTCATCTCGCTGCCCCTGGCCCTTTTCGGCATGGGTAAGGACAATTACGTTACCCATTTTTTGATGAATACCTATACCACGCTGACCATCTCCGCGCCGAATTTCTTCCTTGCCGTTATTTTTATCTGGATCTTCGGTGTAACGCTCAGACTCTTTACCCCGGGCGTCTACATCCCCTACAACGAGAATTTCGGCGGCTTCATCTGCTGCCTTATCTTCCCCAGCCTGGCTATCGCTATACCGAACGCCGCTATGGTCGTTAAATTCCTCCGCGGCTCCCTGTCCCAGGAATTGGACAAGGCCTATGTCCGTACCGCTTACAGCAAAGGCGGACGCCGGCGCCGCGTGCTCTACCGCCACGCCCTTAGAAATGCGCTTATACCGGCCCTTACCCTTCTGGGCATGATCATTGGCGATATATTTTCCGGCAGTATCGTCATAGAGCAAGTCTTCACCATCCCCGGTATAGGCCGCCTCCTTATCGCCTCCATCGGTTCCCGCGATTACCCCCTGGTACAGACCCTGGTCGTGTATATCGCATGTATCGTTGTGCTGGCAAATACCCTGGTGGATATAGCCATACAGATAATTGATCCCAGGATCAGGATAAACAATGGGGAATAGGGCGGTTTACGAAAAAAAACGGAAGAGACCGGCGTTCATGAAATCCGTCCATGAAGCCGGTTCATTGCACGCCCCCTTTCCCTGCCGCCAAGCCTTATGCTATGCTCAACACAATGAATAAAAGAGGATGGAGAGATGATGTACAATGCGGAGACATTTGATATGTTTGAGAGCCTCGTGATGCAGAGGAAAAAATGGGAGTTGAAGGCGCGTGAGAATGAGATGCGGAGCGAGGAACTGGAACAAAAATTACGGAAGGACGGGATGCTTTAAAGGCGTATAATCCTTTAATACAGTTGAATGATAAAGCCTGGATGGAATATCGATCTTGTATGCGGCGCAATGCTTGCCGTCCTTATCGCGGGGATGGCGCTGGTTAGCCATTTCTGGACGCCTTACGATTACAGCAAAATAGTGAGCGCTGAACGTTTCCTTCCCCCCCAGGGGGCGCATCTTATGGGAACGGATAATTTCGGCAGGGATATCTTTTCCCGCATTATGGCGGGTTGTAAGTACACCATCCTTGCGGCCCTCTCGACGGTGGTCCTGAGCGCGGCGGCCGGTTCTTCCCTCGGCCTTATCTCAGGCTATGCGGGCGGTATTGCCGACGAGATTATCATGCGGCTGATGGATGCCCTCAGTTCCTTCCCGGGGATACTCCTGGCGCTGGTCATGATATCCCTTATGGGTACGGGCGCGTTCAGTCTTGTATGCGCCCTCTTTGTCCTCTTTATCCCCAGCTATGTCCGGATTATGCGCAGCGGTATGCTCCAGTACAAAACACGGGACTTTGTCCTGGCCGCCCGCATTATGGGAAGTTCCTCCTTCCGCATTATCTTTGTCCAGATACTGCCGAACCTCGCTCCCAGCCTACTTTCCGCAACCGTCATCGGTCTATCCAACGCCATCCTTGCCGAAGCGGCCATGAGTTACCTGGGGCTGGGTATACCGCCGCCTATTCCAAGCTGGGGCCGTATGCTCTCGGAATCGCAGAACTTTCTCTTTGCCGCGCCCTGGTGCGCGGTAGCCCCCGGTGTGATGATCATGGTAACCGTTATCAGCTTTCACTTCCTGGGCGAAGGTATACGCCGGAGGTACTGCTGATGGCAAAGCTCCTCGAAGTGAGGAACCTCTCCGTTGCGGTACGGCGGGGCCGGAAGCGCCTCTATGCGGTACGGGATATAAGCTACGGGATTTCAGGCGGCGAGATTGTCGGTATAGCGGGGGAATCCGGCTGCGGCAAAACGCTGGGCGCCCTTGCAATTCCGCGGTTGCTTCCCCGGGGCGTCGAGATTGCCGGAGGGGAGATCGTCTTTCAGGGACGCAACCTCGGCGTCCTCTCCGAAAGAGAACTCTGCCGTATACGGGGCCAATCCCTTTCGATGATATTCCAGGAGCCTATGACCTCCCTCAATCCGCTTATGAAAACCGGCAGGCAGATAAGCGAGGTTATGGAACTGCACCGGGGGAACGTCCCCTACCATCGCGGGGATTTTTCCGCCCTCTGCCGGAAAGAGACCCTCGATATAATGAGAAAAACCGGCCTTCCCGATGCGGAGCGTATCTACAGGGCCTATCCCCACGAACTATCCGGCGGTATGCGCCAGCGTGTGATGATAGCGCTTTCCATCATCTGCCGCCCCGCCCTGCTCATCGCCGATGAGCCTACCACGGCCCTTGACGTAACTATCCAGGCTCAGATCATCAGCCTGATGAAGAACATTAACCGGGAACTGGGGACTTCCATTCTCTTTATTTCCCACGATCTGGCTTTGATAAGCCAACTTTGCAGCCGTATTCTTATTATGTATGCGGGAAAGATCGTGGAAGAGGGGCGTGTCGGGGAGGTCTTTAGCCGTCCCGCGCACGAGTATACCCGCGGGCTTCTGTTCTCTATCCCAAGCCGTGAACACAAGGGCGCGGCCCTGGCCAATATCCCCGGAAGGGTGCCGTCCATTGAGGAGTTTGTGCCGGGTTGTCCCTTTGCCCCGCGTTGCGCCCTGTCCCATGAAAGCTGCTATCGGGTCTTCCCTGAAAGAAAACAGCTCAACGAGAACCACTGGGTTTGCTGTAATCTTCCCAATGTGAGCCCTTTACGGAGAGAGGAGCGACGCGAGGGCCATGCGGGTTTTAAGGCCGCGGGGAGCGATCATTCTGGATAAAACGTTCCGCGGTCTTTTAGAAATAAAGGATGTTTCAAATGTGTATATAACGCGGTCTCTCGGTTTGTTCGGCAGAAGGGAAAAGAAGGCTGTGCTTGATCGTATCAATCTTGAAATAGGCGAGGCTGAAATTCTCGGGCTGGTCGGGGAATCGGGCTGCGGCAAGACGACGCTGGGGAGGGCGGTACTGGGTCTTATTGATTTTACCGGCGAGATACGCATAGGTGGCCTGCGGCAAGGGGGAGGGCGGGGGAGGCTGGAGATGGCCGGAATGGTACAGGCGGTGTTTCAGGACCCGGCGGAAAGTCTTAATCCTGTACGGCGTATAGGGGCTATTCTGGAAGAGCCCCTCGTCATACACCGCACGGGTTCGGCAAAGGAACGAAGCGCGCTGGTTGACCATACGCTTGCCCTGGTCGGCCTGGACCCTTCCTACAAGAGCCGCAGGGTTAGCGAGCTTTCGGGCGGGCAGAAGCAGAGGATCGCAATAGGGGCCGCCCTCATGTTAAGGCCGCGTCTTATCATAGCCGACGAAGCGGTCAGTTCCCTTGACGTTTCGGTGGCCGCTCAGATTCTCAACCTTTTCCGCGAACTCCATCGTAGTCTGGGGCTTGCCATACTCTTCATCTCGCACAACCTCAATGTGGTCTACTATCTCTGTTCCCGCATCGCCGTCATGTATAAGGGGCAGATTGTAGAACTGGGCGGCGCCGAGGATATCTATGCCATGCCGGCCCATCCCTACACCCGTTTTTTGCTTGACAGCATACCGGATATACGCGGACGGGGCTTTAATCCGGCTGCGGGCGGTCCGGCGGAGAAATACGGGGGAAGGGCTGACGTTTCCGGCGTCCGCGGCGGAGAGCCGGAAACGGGCGGGGCGTCCTCTCTCCGTCTGCCGGAGGGGGGATGCCGTTTCGCGGAACGCTGCCCTTTCCGTACTTCGATCTGCGGTAGAAAGACGCCGGAATTGGTCAATATTGCGGGGCTGGGCAAGGCCGAACACCGGGTGCGCTGTACGAATTTTCCGGTATTTTAGAACGAAATATGATCATCGTTATTGAAATTATTGCCTTTACCGAATACAATACGGAATACAGTCGCTTGGTTGCAGAAAAAGGAAGATCATGAACGCAATCTCCACATTTAAGGTAAAAAAACATGACCGGGAGGGCTGGGGAAGTTTGGCCTTGGTAACCGCGGGTCTATTGCTCTGTATACCTGCTCTTATGGTGGGAGGTATACTGAGTGAAGGCTTGTCCCTGGGCGGGATTGTCTTCTGTGTAACGGTCGGCGGCCTCATCCTGTGGATTTGCGCGTGTTTTGTAGGGATACGGAGCTGCGATTTGGGTTTGCCTTCAACGCTTATCAGCGCGGACGGATTCGGGGTTCTGGGCGCCCGGTTTATCCCCGCCTTATTGATAACGATTACGAGCGCGGGCTGGTTCGGGGTACAGACCGCGGTATGCGGGGAGTCCTTGAGCGTCATGGCGGCGGAGGCCGTAGGGTTCTCCATTCCCGCCTGGTGCATCACACTCTTTTGGAGCGCCGTTATGATTGTTTCTTCCATATATGGGTACCAGATATGGAAATATCTTAACCACATTATGGCGCCGGTACTGCTTGTAGTCCTTGTGTATACGGTCGTCCGTACGGTGTTTTTTTCGGAAACCGGTTCCGCGGCCGCTTTCCTGCTTGCCCGGCGGCCGGCGGAATCTATGTCGTATAGCAAGGGGATCACGATAACTGTGGGGGCCTGGGCTATGGGGGCATTTATTGCCGGGGATTACTGCCGTTATATGAAAAGGCGCCGAGATGTAGTGCTGGGCCTTTCCGTCGGCCTGTTCCCGGTGATACTTGCCGTGTTTCTCAGCGGCGCCGTCTTCCGTATCCTGAGGGGAAGCCCGGATATAACCGTTATTCTTAACGACGAGGGGTTTCCGGCGATGGCCCTTATCTTCCTTATCTTTGCTTCCTGGACAACCAATATGATAAATATGTATTGCGGCGGAATAGCGGTTTCGGTTCTGCTGGGGTTTGGGGAAGATAGGTTGAAGGCAAGCGCCGCCCTTATCGGTATTCTGGGCGCGATCCCGGGCGTTCTGGGTATTTCGTCCCGGCTTCCTGAATTCCTCAGCCTCCTCTCCTTCCTGGTACCTCCACTTATCGGGGTGCACATCGCCGTTAATATAGCGAGATTCATGGGGCGTAGGGCGGCAGGAAAATATGATGATAAAAAGTTAATTCCTAGTAAACCTATCGGGGGGGGGGGGGGGGGTATTTACCATGAATCCGGGGTTTCATATTCCCGGGATCATCGCATACGGCTTGGGGGCGCTGGCCGCCTGGCTTACCGCGAGGGTAATTCCTTTTTTTATTCCGCCTCTTAACGGCATCATTGTTACAATTATAGTGTATCTTATTATACGCGAAAAACTGATTCCTTCTCCTCTTATATCAAAATGATCTTCTTCCGCGCCGATTTATATCCGTATGAGGGTATAGAAAATGATAGGGATTTGAGGATCCCAAGATAGGTATATTATGGAATGGATACGAGTATTTAAACAGTCCGCCCCCTATTTGGCGGTGGTTCTGTTGGCACTGTTGATGATGGTCGTGCTGGGGTATTTTTCTGCTTCCGGAATTATGAGGAAACAGTTGGTTGAAAATTCTGAGGTGTCTCTCCATGTCGCCGAGGAGAATATCAAAATAGGTTTTGCCCAATCGAGTCTGATGCTCAACAATGCGTTTCATCGTATCCGGGGGATGATCGGCAAAGGGGCATCCCAACAGGAGATTTGGAGCTATTTGAGGGATACCAATAACTGGGTAAGCCGTCTCGAAGGGTACCTTGGATTTTACGGAATCTACGGATATATCAGGGGAGAGTATTTTGATATTCAGGGGAATCCCCCCGACGGTAATTACAACCCCCGGTTGACACCCTGGTTGCAGACGGCGGAGAGCGGCGGCGGACAGGATGTGGGCTATACCTGGCCGTACTGGAACGGAGATATCCGCAAGACGGTCCTGTCCATGACGAAGAATATCTATAGCCTTGACGGAGAATATTACGGCGTCATCGTTCTTGACATGGATATTGCCTGGCTGAACAATTACCTCCGTTCCCGTACCACGGTCAGGGGCAGTTCGGGAATGGTGATCAATCAGGACATGAGGATAATTGCCCACTCGGAGGACAAGTATGCGGCCCTGGATATCCGGGAACTCGGCGGCGGATTTGTAAGCCTGGCGGACACCCTCTTATACGGAGAGGATATCAATAGCGAGCGGATCATTAACACCGAAGGCCGGCCGGTAATTGTCATTACCCTGCGTATGTTTAACGGCTGGTATGTCATCCAACTTATGCCGGAGCATGTCTATTTCCAGGATCTGTATAAGATAGCCATAAACCTGAGCTTCCTGGCGACCGTACTGGCCCTGCTCCTGGGTGCCATTATGATCAGGATCAACGCAAGGAGCATACAGGCCGATGAAGAAAACAGGTCCAAGTCGGATTTTCTGGCCAATATGAGCCACGAGATACGCACCCCCCTCAACGCGATCATTGGTATGAGCGAACTTGCCATCCAGGACACGGCTGCGCCGGCCTTGCCGGAATATCTTGCCAATATCAGACAGGCCGGTTCGAATTTGCTCTCCATCATCAACGATATTCTGGACCTGTCGAAGATCGAATCCGGCGGTTTTCAGCTTGTAATAATTTCCTATCGGTTTTCATCCCTCCTCAACAATGTCATCAACGTTATCCGTGTGCGCTTTCAGGAAAAACCCATCCTGTTCCTTACCAATGTCGACGCCCGTATACCCAACGACCTCTTGGGCGACGAAGTGCGGGTCCGTCAAATCCTGCTCAATGTACTGAGCAACGCGGTTAAATATACCGAGGAGGGGTATATAAAATTGACGGTAACGGGAACCCTGACGGATGTCAACCGTATTACCTTGCAATTTGAAGTGGCCGACAGCGGTATCGGTATCAAGGAAGCGGACGTGGGGGAACTGTTCGGTAATTTTACCCGCCTTGATCTGGAACGCAACCGGGGTATCGAGGGAACGGGCCTCGGATTGGCAATTACCAAAAGGCTGTGCTATGAAATGGGGGGCGATATTACCGTATCGAGCGTTTATGGCAAAGGCTCCACCTTTACCATTACTATTCCCCAGGAATATACCGTGGCTACCGAAGTGGCGGTTGTGGAGAACCCCCAGGAAAAAGATGTGGTGTTGTACGACGAACGATCCCTGTACGCCGATTCCGTTACCGCGACCCTGGAAAATCTTGGGATAGCCGTAACCAGGATGGAGGATGCGGAGGAATTTTTGACGGCCCTGGGAACGGGGAGGTATCCCTTTGCCTTTGTGTCTTCCGGCCTTATGGAACGGGCCCTCGCGCTTGTTCGTGAAACAAAAGAAAGGCGTACCAGCCTGGCACTTCTGGCGGATCTGGAGGAGACTTCTTCCTTTCAGGGTATCCCGGTTATTCTTATGCCCGCTTATGCCGTTCCGGTGGCAAACCTCCTGAACGGCGTAAGGACAGAACAAGGCGGCAGGAAATCCTCGGTACACTTTACCGCTCCTGACATCAAAGTGCTCATTGTGGATGATATTATCACCAACCTCAAGGTTGCCCAGGGACTTCTTTCGGTCTACCGGATGCAGGTTGATATTTGCGATAACGGCAGCCACTCCATCACTATGGTCCAGGCCAAGCGGTATGATATGGTTTTTATGGATCACATGATGCCCGGTATGGACGGCATCGAGGCAATGACGCGGATCAGAGCCTTGGAGGGTGAGGGTGAGTATTTCAAGCGGCTTCCTATCATAGCCCTCACCGCAAACGCTCTATCGGGAATGCAGGAAATGTTTTTATCCAAGGGCTTTAACGATTACCTTGCCAAGCCTATTGAGATTACCAAACTGAACGCGCTTATAGAACGATGGGTGCCCCAGGAAAAACGCCGGCTGGTGAGTGAAGCCGAGGTCGTACCCGAGTCCGCCCCTGTAATGGGGCTTGAAATCGAGGGGCTGGATACGGAGAAAGGGCTTGCCATGACCGGCGGGACCGAGGCGGCATACCGCGAGGTACTGGAACGGTATTGCCGGGATGTGGAAGAACGTTTGCCCGCTCTGCGCGGCCTGCCTTCCCTTGAGGATATGCCGTCCTTTGTTATCCAGGTGCATGCCCTCAAAAGCGCTTCCGCCAGTATCGGCGCGGAAGCCCTGTCCACCAAAGCGCAGCTCCTGGAAAATGCCGGCAGGGCGGACGATCTGGGGGTAATAGCGGAACATCTGCCGGTCTTCAGGCAGAATATTTCCACGCTGGCCACGCGAATCAGGGCGGCTTTGCACCTGGATGAAAAACCGGAGGAAGAACCGGATAAAACCGCTTCGGCCCTCAATAAGGAAACGGTTCTTCGGCTGAGGTCGGCCCTGGACCAGCGGGATATATGGAACGTTGAGTTGCTCCTGAACGAACTGTCTGCGGGGCTGCTTAACCATGAAAAACAGATCCTGTCAAAAATTTCCGGCTCCGTACTGGTATCCGAATTCGAGGAGGCCATCGCTCTGCTTGATGGTTTACTTGACGCCGGGGACGCCTGAGGCCGGAAGGTGCGGGGCTTTGTCCTGCAATCGTATGTTTTTGTATGGAGGCCCCCTCCCCCTAAAAGCTCTTTATGGTTATTATATACTGGTGAGTAACACTCCCGACAGAAAAGACGGACATTTAATGATCAGCTTCTCAAGAAACCGCCTTGAAGCCTGGGCGGATTTTATCCCTCCCGGAGCGGGGGGGAAGGCTCTGGACCTGGACTATGTAAAGCGCATCCTTCAAGGTTTGAAGATAGTTACCGGTATCAGAGAAGAAGTCATACTGCAAGCCCTTGAACAGTGCAAGCAGGGGGGGAAGGCCGTTAGGAACGTGCTTATTGCCAGGGGAATCCCGCCGGTAAACGAGATTGAGGAACATTACGCGCTGAATCCCGCGCTTGCCGAAATAAAGGCGCCGCTCTCCAAAAAGGGGAGGATAGATCACCGGTCCCGTTCCACCTTTATTGTGGTGGAAAAAGGTGAAATTCTGGCGCGGTTCAATGCCCGCTCGCCGGGTTCGGAGGGAACCGACCTTCACGGAAAGGCCGTACCCTACAAGACGGTAGGGCCTCATGACCTCAGGGGCGGGAGGAATACGCGGACCGAAAACGGCTGCATAACCGCACAGACCGCGGGCCTGCTTGAACAGGCGGGAAGGGTACTCAACGTTAGGGATTCCCTTGAGATACGCGGGCCTGTGGGTTATGCCACCGGGAACATAGTCTTTCCCGGCGACGTGGTCCTTGACGGTCCGGTCGCGGACGGATTTACCGTTTATTCGGGGGGAAGCATCAGAACCAGGGAAACCTTCGACATTAGCGACGTGATCACCAGGAAGGATCTTATTGTAGAAGGGGGCATCAAGGGACGCGGACGGGGGCTTGTCAAGGTCGGCGGTGAACTGAAGGCCCGGTTTATTGAGAACTGCCGTATAGCGTGCAGAAAGAGGGTAGCCGTGGAGTCGGGCATACTCAATTCCAGGGTCTTTTCTATGGATCGTATCGATCTCGGCTCCTGGGGCCGGCTTATCGGCGGAGAGTACAGCGCAATTCACGGTATACGGGCCGGCAGCATAGGCAGTAGGTCCGGCGCGGGAACGCGGATCCGCTGCGGTATCGACGAGGCCGCCTTGCAGGAAAAGGCCCGGCTGGAACACCGTATGCGTATCATCAAAGACAGGCTTGGTAAACTGAAAATCCTTATCCCCGAAGCCGAGGCCGGTAAACGTCCCCCCATGATCAAACTATGGATACGCCTTCACAATGAAGGGAAGAAAACAACGGCCCGCATCGCCGAACTGTCGTCCCGAATCTACGCCGACACGGATGCCTGTATCGAGGTGAACGGCGCCATAGGGGAGGGGGTGCACCTGGAAATTTGCCAGGCGTCTCTCTACACGGAGGAACCCCTGCGGAGGGTGCGGATACGGTTGGACAAAACCTGCTCCCGGCTGATTGCCGACCCGCTGCGCTAGCAGCCGCTTTAGCAGTTTGCTCGTAATTTTACCCTATTTTAAATTTCGCGATATCCTCTGCCAGCGTATCGATACTTTTTTTATTGTTCAAGGTTATCTCCTGTATCTGTGCGATGGCGGCCCCGATTCGGCCCATCCCTTCGACAATTCCATCCATGCCGCTTCGGATCCTTCCGGCCGCGGCTTCCAGGTTTGTTCCGCCTTCCATAACTTTTCGGCTTTCTTCGAGTATTTGCGCCGAGCCCGTCTTTACATCCCCCGCGCTTGACGTAAGGGTTTCGGTTATCGTTGTCAAGGACCGGCTGCCGGCTTCCTGTTTTTTCATGGCTTCCTGGATGTTTTTTTCCTGGGCCGCCACGGTCTGCACCGCCTCGTCAATGGCCGTAAAATTTTCGATTACTATCCCGGTGGAAACATTTATTTTTGCCAGGGATTGCTGCATTTTTTTAAGGGCCCCGGCAACATTCTGGGCCTGGGCGGACGAAGACTCCGCCAGCTTGCGGATTTCGCCGGCCACCACGGCGAATCCCTTGCCGGATTCTCCCGCGTGGGCCGCTTCTATGGCGGCGTTCATGGAAAGCAGGTTTGTTTGGCTTGCTATGGTTTGAATGACCGCGTTTATTTCCAAGAGCCCCTCGGAATCCCTGGCCACTTCCTGAATATCCCCCGATACTTCAAACAA